>JARFRF010000100.1 GCA_029287395.1 Methyloceanibacter sp.
GCCAAGTCCCTCGTGCAGGCGCAGCGAGAAACTCTGCGTCAGGTGGAGCAGAATGTGCTGCTCGACGCCGCCACCGCGTATGTGAACGTGGTTCGGGACCAAGCTGTGGTTCGCCTTCGAGAGAATGACGTGCGCGTCCTCACGGAGCAGTTAAAGGCAACGCGGGACCGCTTCGATGTGGGCGAGGTCACGAGAACCGACGTCGCGCAAGCGGAGGCGCGACGTTCGGAAGCGCTAGCGACCCTGGCCACTGCGCAGGCAAACCTGAAGACGAGCAGGGCGACATACGAGCAGGTAATCGGTCACCCGCCTGGGAATCTCGTTGCGCCGCCCTCAATCCGTCACTTGCTTCCAAATTCGTTGGATGAGGCCATGACGCTGGGCGATGGTGAGAACCCCGCAATCCTGGTGGCAGTATACAATGAGGAGTCCTCGCTCTACGCCGTCGAGCGCATCATGGGCGAAATGCTGCCCTCAGTGTCGCTGGAGGCTGTTTACGACAAGCGCTTTGACCAGAGCAGGTCCATCAGCGACACCGAGACGACGTCCGTCACCGGGCGCGTTAGCGTTCCCCTCTATCAGGGCGGCGGGGTTTCGGCCCGGGTGCGCCAAGCAAAAGAGACCAACAATCAGCTGAAGCGCGAGGTGGAAGACGCTCGCCTCCGGATTCATGCCGATGTCATTTCAAACTGGGGCATCCTGCAGTCGTCGGGGCCTGCAATCCGGTCGGCAGAAGCCGCCGTTGCCGCGAACAAGATTGCGCTGACGGGCGTGCGTGAGGAGGAGAAGGTCGGCCAGCGCACGACACTCGATGTCCTCGATGCCCAGCGGGAGCTTCTCAACTCCCAGATCGGCCTCGTCTCGGCGCTTCGTGACCGGGTTGTCGCAGAGTATTCGCTCTACAGTGCCATCGGTCGAATGGATGCCCAAACGCTCGGTCTTTCAGTGCCTTATTATGATCCCTTCGAGCACTATGAGATCGTGAAAAATAAGCTATGGGGCCTCGCGCCGCCCGAACCGCCCCTAGCGGATAACTGAACCAATACCCACCTCCGTCGTTAACCATACGTCCCAATGTCCGTGCCAAGCGAAGACTTGGCCGTTAGCATTGTGTTAAGTTATTGATTGGGATCGATCCTAGCGACGATGGCTGGGGCAGTAGAATTTGAGAGGCGTTAAGGGATTTAGTAATGAGCAGCACCGAGCGCGCTCCTGAGCCGACGATGGAGGACATTCTTGCCTCTATTCGACGGATCATCACCGATGACGATGCGGGCAAAGGCGAGGGCGATAAGCCAGCCGCCGCCGCGCAGACCGAGGATGCAAGTCTAGAAGGCGAAGCCGACAATCAGATCATCGACGATATCGCACGCGTTCTAAGCTCCGGCAGCGATGAACCGGCCGACGAAGACGAAGAGATCATGGATCTTACCGGCGAGCTTGGCGGTCTGGAGTTGGTCGAGGAGGAACCCCAGGACGTCCTGGAGACGCCAGAGCCAGTCGATGCGGCTCCCGAATTCGTCGGGTCAAGCGACGTTTCTGATGAGGTTGTGGCGCTTGATGCGGCACAACCGGATGTCCTGCAGCCCGACGTGCCACAGGCGGATGACGCGGGACCCGATGTACTTGAGCCTGAAATGCTTGAAGTAGCCGAGACAGTCGTAGAGGTCGAGACGCTCGAAGTCGCCCAGCCTGTCGAAATGGAGGCTCCACAAGAGGAGACCGTGCCGCGCGAAATGCCATCCATGGCACCGCCGCCGATCCCTGAGCCACCGGTCGAAGCCGCACCGGAGGCGCCGAAATTGTCCGCCAGTGAGGAAGCCGCGACCGCTCTTGAGCGCGCCATCGCGGCATTGAAAGCTGGCCAATCTCCCGCGACTGCTGCGGCGCCAGTTCCGACCGCTCCTCCCGCCCCACCGTTCGACGCGTCGGTGCCTGTTGCAGAGAGCGTTGAGCCCACGGCAGAAGCGGCATTAGAGGAAACGCTGGCTGAGGCGATCCCGCTTCCCAGCGACATCCCAATGGCAGTTCCCATGGACTCGCCAACGCCAGAAAGCGAGACGCACTTGGATCCAGACGCCGAGTCCGTCGTTGAGATGGCCGAGTCCGTTGTCGAGATGGCAGAGACGCAAACGGAGCCGGACGCGCTGGCCGAAGACGAGTTGGTTCTGATGGACGACGAGACCGAGGAGACGATGGCTCTCGAAGAACCGGTGACCGCTCCCGAGCCGGAGGGTGCGCTGTTCTGGCCGCCGCAAGACTTCGCCATGGGCGAGGCTCAGCCAGAACCTGCACCGGAAATCTCTGCAGCACCCGTGGAAGTCGCACCGGAAATCTTCGCTGCGGGGACCAACGGCGTTGCCTCCAAAGATACGTCAGGGCCGAAATCGCTTGAAGACAGCATCAAGGAGATGCTTCGGCCGATGTTGCGTGAGTGGCTTGACGAGAACATGCCGCGCATGATCCGCGAGGAGTTGGATTCGGACGCGTTACAACGCGAGCGAGACTAATCTGCGGTCATGACCGTGCAGGCGGTCGCCCAAACACAGACGATCATTGACAGCATGGAAGCAGCGGTCGTAGGACGCGCAGGCGCGATGTCGCGCCCAGCGCTCCTGTGCTGAGCGGCTCGCGAAAGGTCCTGGATCCAACTGTTTACGATCGTCCATGCTCGACAAGACATATCAGCCGAAAAACTTCGAAGGCCCCGTTTACGACGCCTGGGAGAGGGCGCGAGCATTCGCCGCCGGCCGCGGCGACCGTGAGGACGCGCGACCTTTTGCAGTGGTCATTCCGCCTCCGAATGTCACGGGCTCACTTCACATGGGGCATGCCCTCAACAACACGCTGCAGGATGTTCTTGTGCGGTTCGAGCGCATGCGGGGCAGGGATGTGCTCTGGCAGCCTGGAACTGACCACGCGGGTATCGCCACGCAAATGGTCGTCGAGCGCCAGCTCATGGAGCGTCAAGAGCCCAACAGACGAATGCTAGGGCGCGAGAAATTTATCGAGCGGATCTGGCAGTGGAAAGAAGAGTCCGGCAACACAATCATTGGGCAGCTAAAGCGCCTTGGCTGTTCTTGCGACTGGTCGCGCCAGCGGTTCACCATGGACGAGGGGCTGTCAAAAGCTGTTCGTAAGGTCTTCGTGGAGCTCTATACCGCCGGATTGATCTACAAGGACAAGCGCTTGGTGAATTGGGATCCGCAACTTCTAACCGCGATCTCCGATCTTGAAGTCGAGCAAGTCGAAACGAAGGGGCACTTGTGGCATCTGCGCTATCCGCTTGAAGGAGTGTCCTTCAATCCGGACGACCCCAACACATTCATCGTCGTCGCGACCACTCGTCCAGAGACGATGTTGGGTGACACCGCAGTTGCAGTTCATCCGGACGACGAACGCTACAAGCACCTCGTCGGTAAGAATGTCATTCTGCCCATCGTCGGAAGGCGGATTCCAATCGTCGCAGACGAGTACTCGGACCCGGAGAAGGGCTCCGGCGCTGTGAAGATCACGCCGGCGCATGATTTCAATGACTTTGAGGTGGGCAAGCGCCATGGCCTGCCAATGATCAACGTCCTGAGCAGGGACGCGCGTTTGGATATTGGGCCGGAAACGGACTTCATGCATGGCGTTGAGATGACGCCAGCACTCGAAGACAAGATCCTCGAATGGAACGGCGTCTTCAGATTTGCCGCGCGAACCATGATCGTCGAGTGCATGGAGGACAACGGCTATCTCGAAGAGACCGAGCCGTATCTTCACACAGTGCCGCAAGGCGACCGGTCGGGCGCGGTTATCGAGCCCTACTTGACGGATCAGTGGTATGTCGACGCCGCGACGCTCGCAAAGCCGGCCATCGAAGCCGTTCGTAGAGGTCGGACGAACTTCGCGCCGAAAAACTGGGAGTCGACGTATTTCCACTGGATGGAGAACATCCAGCCCTGGTGCATCTCGCGTCAGCTCTGGTGGGGGCACCAAATCCCGGCTTGGTATGGCCCCGACGGCAAAGTCTTCGTTGCGGAAGACGAGTCGGCTGCCATAGCTTTGGCAAAAGCGCACTACGGAAAAGAAGAGACACTCACGCGCGACGACGACGTACTCGACACGTGGTTCTCCTCGGCGCTGTGGCCGTTCACCACACTCGGTTGGCCAGATAAGACCCCCGAGCTTGCGCGTTACTATCCGACCGACGTACTAGTCACCGGCTTCGACATCATCTTCTTCTGGATCGCGCGAATGATGATGATGGGCTTGCATTTCATGGATGAGGTTCCGTTCCGCGACATCTACATCCACGCCCTGGTCCGTGATGGGAAGGGTCAGAAGATGTCGAAGTCGAAGGGCAACGTCATCGATCCCATCGAACTAATTGATGCCTATGGCGCTGACGCGCTGCGTTTCACGCTTGCTGCGATGGCCGCACAAGGGCGAGACATCAAACTGTCCAGCGGGCGTGTTGAGGGGTATCGCAATTTTGCGACCAAGCTTTGGAATGCCTCTCGCTTCGCGATGATGAATGACTGTATCCCGGTCGAAGGGTTCGATCCCAAGGAGGCCAAAACAACGCTTAATCGTTGGATCGCTGGCGAGCTGGAGCGGGCGGTCTCTGCTGTTACGGAAGCGCTCGAAGGGTTCCGTTTCAACGAAGCCGCCGGAGCCGTCTACCACTTCATTTGGCACATCTATTGCGACTGGTATCTCGAACTCATAAAGCCAGTTTTCGTCGGCGATGACGAGGCGGCAAAAGCCGAAACGCGGGCCATGGCGGCCTATGTCCTCGATAAGGCGCTCCAGTTGCTGCACCCTTTCATGCCTTTCGTCACAGAAGAGCTTTGGGAAAAGCGTGCGCCTGAGGGAACGCCCCGCGAGACCCTCTTAATACTCTCGCCGTGGCCAACGCATCAGGGGCTACAAGATGCTGCTGCTGACGAGGAGATCGGCTGGGTTATTCGGCTCGTGACGGACGTACGATCTGTTCGCGCCGAAATGAATGTGCCTGCGGGAAGAAAAGTACCGCTCGTAATTGCCGGGGCCACGGATAGGACCAGGGAACGGGTGGCCGCTCATCTCGAGACTGTTTCAAGGCTCGCCCGGATTGAAAGCATTGACTTCGCCGAAACGCCGCCCGCGGGTTCGGTCCAGATTGTTCTCGACGAGGCAACGATCGCTCTGCCGCTTCAGGGTGTGATCGACATTGACGCCGAAGCTGACCGGCTCAAGCGTGAGATCGATAAAGTCGGAGCCGAAATAACGCAGATTGACGCCAAGCTCGCCAACGACAAGTTTGTGTCACGCGCGCCACAGCACGTGGTCGAAGAGCAACGCGAACGCAAGGCAGACGCGGAGGCCATGGCGACCAAACTGGCGCAGGCTCTCAAGCGGCTAGAAGCGGCTCTGTAAAGTCAAATCCCTTGGTCTAGATAGATGCCGTCAGTTGTGCGGTCACCGAAATGCGAGGCCGTTTTCGGGCCTGCATTGGTGGCTGGTTTGGTCCCAAAAGTCGAATATCTCCAGCTGTAACTGAAATACAACAGACGGAAGACGAGACGCCTCGTTTGCGCCATAAAACTCTGTGAAATCACACAAAGTACAGAGGATCATCGGTCTTTTTAGGCACTCGCAAATATAATGCGAGAGGGGGCAGACCAGGGAGCAACTAGCCGGTGCGCTAGGCCGAAACGGAAAACCGTCGGGGCTGCCGCAGTCGGTTGGTAGTCAGTACATGGACGCAAAGACGTTCGACAAATCGAACCTGCCGAGTAGGCATGTGACGGAGGGGCCTTCGCGGGCTCCGCATCGCTCTTACTATTACGCGATGGGCCTGACGCGCGGCCAAATTCATCAGCCTTTCGTTGGTGTGGCCACGTGTTGGAATGAGGCTGCGCCCTGCAACATTGCGCTGATGCGTCAGGCGCAAGCCGTCAAGCAAGGCGTCGCGGCCAAGGAAGGGACACCTCGCGAGTTCTGCACCATTACAGTCACAGACGGCATTGCGATGGGACACCAGGGCATGAAGTCCTCGCTGCCGTCCCGAGAAGTTATCGCCGATAGCGTCGAGCTGACCATGCGCGGCCACAGTTACGATGCGCTTGTGGGGCTAGCCGGCTGCGATAAGTCACTGCCGGGCATGATGATGGCCATGTGCCGCCTCAATGTTCCCTCGATCTTTATTTACGGCGGCTCGATTCTTCCCGGGACTTTTCGTGGTCGCCCTGTGACAGTTCAAGATTTGTTTGAAGCCGTCGGGCAGGTCTCAGTCGGCAATATGTCGCTCGAGGATCTAGACGAATTGGAACAGGTCGCATGCCCTTCGGCAGGGGCCTGTGGCGCGCAGTTCACCGCGAACACAATGGCAACTGTGTCCGAAGCCATTGGTCTTGCTTTGCCCTATTCGGCGGGCGCGCCCGCTCCTTACGAGATCCGAGACCGGTTTTGTATGGCCGCCGGCGAGAAGATTATGGACCTTCTCGCACTCAATCTCCGTCCAAGGGACATAGTGACCAGGCAGTCTTTGGAGAATGCGGCGGCGGTGGTCGCGGCATCTGGCGGATCGACGAATGCTGCACTGCATCTGCCGGCCATAGCGCACGAGTGCGGGATCGAATTCGACTTGTTCGATGTTGCCGAGATATTCAAGAAAACGCCCTATATCGCGGATTTGAAGCCTGGTGGGCGCTATGTCGCTAAGGACCTCTTCGAAGCCGGCGGTGTACCGCTGCTGATGAAGACACTCCTCGATCACGGGCACCTTCACGGAGACTGCGTCACCGTCACGGGTCGGACGATTGCTGAGAATCTTTCCAAGGTCGAATGGAACCAAGACCAGGACGTTGTGCGTTCTGCTGACGACCCGATCACGCCAACAGGTGGCGTGGTGGGTCTCAGAGGATCGCTGGCGCCCGATGGCGCGATCGTCAAGGTCGCAGGTTTGGAGAACTTGAAGTTCCGCGGGCCAGCGCGCTGCTTCAATAGCGAGGAAGAGGCATTTTCGGCCGTGAGCGCGAGAGAGTACAAAGAAGGCGAAGTCATCATCATACGGTATGAGGGCCCCAAGGGCGGTCCGGGTATGCGTGAGATGTTGTCGACCACCGCTGCTATTTACGGGCAGGGGATGGGCGACAAGGTTGCGTTGATCACTGACGGCCGTTTTTCTGGCGCCACACGCGGCTTCTGCATTGGTCATGTGGGACCAGAGGCGGCGATCTGCGGTCCGATTGCACTGGTGCGAGATGGCGACATGATTACGCTCGATGCAATTGACGGCCGGATTGACCTCGAGGTCGACGAGGACGAACTCGCTGAACGCGCAAAGGATTGGACGCCACCAACGCCCAGTTTTGAAAGCGGGTGTATCTGGAAATACGCGCAGCAAGTTGGTGCAGCGCGCGAGGGTGCTGTAACCCATCCCGGCGCCGCTGCCGAACGGAGCTGCTATGCGGATATTTAGCGTCTCCCAAATCGGCGCTGCATTTGCGGCGGTCATCGTGCTAACGTCGGTTGGCGTGGGCAGCGCTGATACGCCGCCGTCCTACAAGTCCGCTACAGAAGCCTATCGGCAGGGCATGACGGCAATAAATGCTGGGCAGACAGACTCTGCACTTCCCGCGTTGGAATACGCAGCGGCTCACGGTGTGCTCGGCGCGCAGCTGAAACTGGCGCGCCTCTACACCAAAGACGGCGCCGTTCCCGAGAACTCCTCCAAGGCGTTCCGCTACTATCAACGTATCGCTGATCAGTTCGCGGACGTTCCGGCGTCCAGCCCAATTGCTCGCTACGTTGGAGAGGCTTTTTGCGCGCTGGGACAATACTATGTCGATGGCATTGCCGAATTGCCGCTGCGGGCGGATCCAGCATACGGCTCTAGGCTCCTACGGCATGCCGGCACCTATTTTGGCGACGCTGAAGCCCAGTATCGCCTTGGACGGCTCTATCTGACAGGCACTGGCGTTGTTAAGAGCCGAACGATCGCAGCGAACTGGCTTACGATGGCCGCCCGCAAGCAACATCCCGGTGCTCAGGCCGTGCTCGGTGAGATGCTTTGGACCGGCGAAGGCGTCGGCAAGAGACGAGCGCAAGGTCTCGCGCTGCTGATGTTGGCAAATCAAAACACTCGCAAGGACGGCGTCGACTCAGGATGGATTTCCCAGAGCTACGACAGGACGATTGCAATCGCTGACCGCATCACTGTCGAGCAAGCCAAGGCGCTACTGCCTCGATTGAGCGATGGAGGTAAGGCAGCTGCGGCTGTCACTATTCCGACGGTGCCTACGACGACCCGCGCCGTCCCAGCTGCGCAGGAACCTTCCTTGTCCGTGAGCAGTAAGCCGCGTCTTGGACCTGTGGACCTTGCTCCGCCGCCCAAGATGGGACTGTCGGTGGGCTTTGGCAGCACCGAGGCAGGTGTAGGCGGGGTGCAGTAGCGGGCCCCCACGACGACGTGACGTTCTTCTCGGCGCGTTAGACCGCAAGCTCCATGACAACAGGCACATGATCCGATGGCTTCTCCCAGCCACGCGGTTCAGCATCGATGTCGCATGAAACCAGCATATCAGCGGCCTGCGGCGACAGCAGCAGATGGTCTATTCTGATGCCGTGGTTCTTCTGCCAGGCGCCGGCTTGATAGTCCCAAAAAGTGAACTGATGCGGCTCGTCGTGGCAGGCGCGGAAGGCATCGGTCAATCCGAGATTAAGTAAGCTCTGAAATCGAGCACGCGTCTCCGGCAGGAACAGCGCGTCACTCAGCCAAGCTTTCGGGTCGTAGACGTCTTCTGGGGTCGGGATGACGTTGTAGTCACCCGCCACGACGAAGGGCTCCTCATAGGTCATGAGCTCTTCCACGCGGAGCTTTAGTCGTTCCATCCAGGAGAGCTTGTAGGGGTACTTCTCGGAGTCTACCGGATTGCCATTGGGCAAGTAGATATTCACGACCCGCACGACCCCAGACGGAACAGACACCACGCCCTCCATGTAGCGTGCCTGTAGGTCGTCCGGGTCTCCCGGGAGTCCGCGGACAACCTCGTCGAAGGGCAGTTT
Organism: Methyloceanibacter sp.; assembly: GCA_029287395.1. Lineage (GTDB taxonomy): Bacteria > Pseudomonadota > Alphaproteobacteria > Rhizobiales > Methyloligellaceae > Methyloceanibacter. Next base: position 9,037 of record JARFRF010000100.1, read on the forward strand.
CGACAAAAGGGCGACACCATTGAAGCCCTTCTGGCCATGGACGGCGACGTTGTAGCCAAGCTCTTCGAAGACTTCTGAAGGAAAACCTTCGTCGATGCTCTTGATCTCTTGAAAACAGGCGATATCGGGAGAAGCCGATCTGAGCCAGGTTTTGACGGTTTCAAGGCGGGCCTTGATGCCGTTTATGTTCCACGTCGCGATTCTCATGCACCCACATAGCCATGGCCGGCTGCTGGGGGCAACTGGATGGATGCTCGGATGAATGACGCCTTGGCTAGATCGAAAAGCTTGTGCCGCAGCCGCAAGAAGCCGTCGCGTTGGGATTGCTTATCTTGAACTGAGCGCCGATCAACTCGTCGACAAAGTCGATCTCCGAACCCACCATGAACGGGATCGAGGTGGGGTCCACGGCAACCGTTGCTCCGTCGCGCTCTATGAGCAAGTCGTCCGGGGCGGCGCTCTCAATCAATTCAAAGCGATACTGGAACCCCGAGCAGCCGCCGCCGTCGACGCTCACGCGGAATAATTCCGCGTTTTCATCTGCGCCAACGAGTTCCACGATGCGCTTGGCCGCGCTCGGGCTAATGGTGATAGACGGTCCGCTCATCTTCGGTTAGCCAATCCTTATTGGTTAAATGATGGGATTGGCTAAAGCCATTGTCAATCGACAAGCCAGGAGATAGGGCCGCTCGGGAACTCGGAGCCGTACCCAGCGGCACACACTCGGATCCGCTGCCGTACGGCACGCTTGCGCCCTACGCCCAAGATGTTCGTTCGAGCCGAGGACGATGGCTTCCCGAAGAAGTCGATCCCCTCCGTAGACCCTATGCGCGCGATCGCGACCGGATATTGCATTCGACGGCTTTCCGCCGCTTGAATTACAAGACGCAAGTTTTCATTTTTCATGAAGGCGATCACTACCGCTCTCGCCTCACCCATAGTCTGGAGGTCTCTCAGATTGCGCGCAGCATTGCGCGGGCACTTCGGGTCGACGAGGACTTGACCGAAGCAGTTGCGTTGGCCCACGACCTTGGTCATCCCCCATTTGGTCACGCCGGTGAACGTGCGCTCGATGCTGCCGTCGCTGACGCGGGCGGTTTCGACCACAACGCGCAGTCATTGCGCGTTGTGACGAAGCTCGAACAGACCTACGGCGGATTCGATGGGCTCAACCTGACTTGGGAGACGCTCGAAGGCCTCGTCAAACATAACGGTCCACTACGCGCCGAAGTGGCGCCAATCCCCGAGCCGATTCTCGACTACTGCGCAATGCACGACCTCGAGCTCGACACCTATTCTTCGATCGAAGCCCAGATTGCTGCTCTTGCGGATGACATCGCGTACTATGCACACGACATTGACGACGGCTACCGCGCAGGTTGTTTTTCGTTTTCCGAGCTTGCCGACATTCCGTTGGCGGCGCGTTTTCTTGATGAACTGGATAGTGCCTATTCACTGCTTGAGCCCGCGCGACGTCTGTACGAACTGAGGAGGCGCCTGATTACGACCATGGTCAAAGATTTGGTCGGCGAAACGGAGCGGCGCATTTCGGTCCTGCCATTGCAGAGCGTGGAGGGGGTGCGCGGCGCCAAACGGCCAACTGTGTTGTTCTCGAAGTCGATGAGCACTGAACTGATACAGCTCCGGGGTTTCTTGTTCGATCGGGTCTATCGCCATCCCCGGGTCATGCGCATCATGGGCGGCGCAGAGGATATCGTGGTCGAGCTGTTTGACCGCTACACGCGCGACCCGAGCGCTTTGCCGCCCGAGTGGAGAGAGGCGGTACGCGGGGAAGATGCGCGCGCGTCAGCCCGTCACGTAGCCGACTTCATTGCCGGGCAAACAGATCGTTACGCCATTGCCGAACACCGCCGTTTGTTTGACGCGACACCGGATTTGCGATAGGCGCTCGCCACACTTCTTCCGGAGAATTTATGGACGTCTTTTCTGGGTTTCACGGCCACGTTTTGGCAGCCGTTCAGCAACTGAAACACGACGGTGTCGTGCCTAAGGACGCGAGTGTCCAGGGAATCTCTTTGGGAGCTCCCAAGGATGCCGGTCACGGGGATCTTGCTACCAATGCCGCCATGGTGCTTGCAAAGCCTGCGAAGCTTCCGCCGCGGGCGCTAGCGGAACGCATTGTGCCGTTGCTCTCTTCTGATCCTTTCGTCGAGACTGTCGAGATCGCGGGGCCTGGCTTCATCAATCTGACGCTGAAGCAGAGTTTCTGGCCCAGCGTATGCCGAATGGTGCTTGAGCAGGGCGACGCGTTCGGCAGAAGTGCCATCGGCAAGGGCGATGCGATTAACGTTGAGTACGTGTCAGCGAACCCGACTGGCCCTATGCATGTCGGGCACTGCAGAGGCGCCGTGTTTGGTGATGCCTTAGCCAATCTTCTGGCTTTTGCCGGTCACGAAGTGACCCGGGAGTACTATGTGAACGATGCCGGCGCACAGGTCGATGTGCTCGCTCGTTCAGCATTCTTGCGCTACCGCGAAGCGCTCGGAGAAGACATTGGCGAGATTCCCGAAGGGCTATACCCCGGCGATTATTTGAAGCCGGTAGGCCAGAACCTAGCAAGTAACCATGGTCGCGATCTCCTTGAGATGACTGAAGCCGAATGGCTGCCGCTCGTGCGGAGTGCTGCGTTAAAGGCGATGCTCGGCATGATTGAGAACGACTTGGCCCAACTCGACATTCGGCACGACGTCTTCTTCTCCGAGCGCTCGATGATCGACGGCGAGGATGAAGTCGCCGAGACGATCGCCGATCTCAAATCGAAGGGGCTGGTCTATGAGGGACGTCTGCCGCCGCCCAAGGGAAAGTTAGACGAGGACTGGGAGGACCGGGTCCAGCTTCTGTTTCGGTCAACCGAATTTGGAGACGACCAAGACCGGCCCTTGGTCAAGGCCGACGGGACTTACACCTACTTCGCCGCCGATATCGCCTACCACTACGACAAGTTCAGACGCGGTTTTCGGTCGATGATTGATGTCTGGGGCGCGGACCACAGCGGACATATCAAGCGGATGTCCGCCGCACTTCAGGCCCTGACCGACGGCCTGGCCCAGCTGGACGTCAAAATCTGTCAGCTCGTTCGCTTATTTCGCGCGGGAGAACCGGTGAAGATGTCCAAGCGCGCCGGAACATTCGTGACTTTGAGAGACGTTGTGGATGAGGTCGGGGCCGGCCCGGTCCGGTTTATGATGCTCTACCGGAAAAACGATGCCCCGCTTGATTTTGACTTCGCCAAGGTCACGGAGCAGTCACGCGACAACCCCGTATTCTATGTCCAATATGCCCACGCTCGAGCCAGCTCGGTCCAGCGAAATGCCGCCGAAGCGTTTCGGCACCTTGTGCTGGACCGGGAACACCTGGCTACGGCAGACCTCGATCGCCTGGAAGACGAAAGCGAGCTGGCGCTGATGCGCCGTCTGGCGCAGTTCCCGCGTCTGGTCGAGGCAGCTGCTGAAGCACACGAGCCGCATAGGATCGCGTTTTATCTTTACGATCTTGCTGGAGACTTCCATGGTCTATGGAACCGAGGCAAAGACTTGCCACAATTACGTTTTATTCACCAAAACGACCTAGAGTTAACACGTGCGCGTGTTGCGCTTGTTGTTGCCACACAGCAAGTGTTGGCCTCGGGATTGGGGATCCTCGGCGTTCGCGCGGTGCACGAATTGCATTGATTGAGCCCGAGTGTGCGAGATGGTTCGGGGGTGGTAACCATATCCACCAAAGAGGGTGGGTTCGGACGTTAAATTGCCGGACTTTCTGTATTCTATTATTGCTATGCCAAGAGCTGATTTTGCCGCTGGCTAAACGCTACAAATAAGTCTGGTGTTCCGCCGTGGGGGGGACAGACTAGACAAACATCGGAAAGAGTGAGGTACCTTCTATGGTTCAAGGAGCCGGCCGGCCAGGTCAGCCAAATTCCGGACAGCCGTCTATTTTCGGAAACACCGGCCCGTCATTTGCGCAGATGCCGTCCTTCACACCGGTAACGCGCGGCGCCCCACAAACTGGAGCGCCCGGTCAGCCCGCTGCTCCGCAGCCAACGCCTAGTGCCTTTAACCCGCAGCCTCAGACTTATGCCGATCCAGCGGTTCAACCTCCGCAACCATCGGCCTTTCCGGGCGTTCAACCGCCCCCAGCTCAACCGCAGCCTCAAACGCAGCCTCAGGCTTACGCAGCATCAACGGCTCCGGAGCCGGCGCCAGCGAGTGGAGACATTCCAGACCTCGGCGCCGCTGATCCGGGTTTCCCAGACTCGATTTTCGGCGATGTGAACCTTACCGCTGCCCCTGAACAGCCGGCCACGCCCCTTGTGGAGGAGTCCCTTGCAGACGCAGGTATGCCGCAGGCTGATGCCTCGGTTCCCGATCTCACCACCCCGGACCTAACAGCGCCGACCGCTGCGCCGGCACAGGCGCCAGCGCCTGCGGCGACGGCCTATCAATCGGCGCCGACCGCTTTCGACGCGCTCCCGAGTGCCGCTGACGTCTTCCGGTCAGAGACGCCTATCATGCCGCAACCTGAGGCGTATGCGCCCCAGCAACCCGGCACATTTCCGGCGCAGCACCAAGAGTCTCCAGCGACGCAGCAGCCTGAGGCATACGCGACGCAGCAGCCCGAGGCATACGCGACGCAGCAGCCCGAGGCATACGCGGCTCAGCCCATGCCAGGCGCTGAAGACCCGACCATGTACGCGCAACCTGGCGTGCAACAGGGCGTGCCGTACGGTCATGTTCCGCCAGCAAACCCTGCCCAGCAGTTGCAGACTGTTGACCCGAACTATGGGCAGCCGCCGGAGATTGCGCTTGTTGATCCCCGCGCGAACATGCAGGGAGCACCGCAGGATTTTCTCGACGCTAGCGGTGATGCCGATTTCGTGGACGCAAGTGCCGCCGCGGACGCAGGCCTTAAGTCCAAGGTCATGGGCACGCTCAAAGGTCGGAGCGCCGTAATGATAGCAAGCGCACTTTTGGGCGCGATTGCGCTCGGTGGCGCGCTCGCATACGCCTACAAGCAGAGCGGTGGCGTCATTGGCAGCGGTGACGCGCCGGTGGTTACGGCAGACGCCTCGCCTGTGAAAGCCGCGCCGGATTCACCGGGTGGCAAAGAATTCCCGCACAAGAACAAACTGATCTATGACCGCCTGACCAATGGGGCAACGCCCGAGTCCGAGCGTTTGGTGCCGCGGCAAGAGGATGTAGCCGTCCCGGCGCTGCCGCCTGCGGGAGCCACTGCCGGTTTGCCGGCTGCTGTCGCAACGGCTGGCCCAGCCGCAGCTGAGGGAGGTCCCCGTAAGGTTAGGACAATGGTGGTGAATCCCGACGGCTCGGTAGAGGCGCCCGCAGCAGCTGCGGCTGCCGCTACTGCCGCAACGGCCGCCGCAGCGCAAGCGAACGGTGCGATCGCCCAAGCAAATGGCGCAATGGCGCAGCCGAACATGATGCCGTTGCCCGCCAATCAGCAGCCTGCAGCCGCACCTCAGCAGGTCGCTGCTGCAGCGCCAGCTACTGCGACCTCCTCATATGTGGTTCAGCTCGGCTCCAGCAAGAGCCAGACCGATGCGCTGGCGAACTTCGCCGACGCGCAGCAAAAATACCCGAGCCTCCTCAGCAGCTACCAGCCCCTCGTTCGCAAGACCGATCTTGGGCCCAAGGGAACCTGGTACCGGCTGCAGGTTGGTCCCATGGCCGACAAGGACGCCGCATACCGCCTTTGCGGTCAGCTGAAGTCCAAGGGTCATAGCGATTGCCTGGTGATGGCGCAGTAGGACACGAAGAGACCGCTTGACCGCGACCTGTGCTGGGGCTAGCCCCGGAGTATGGCATTCAAAGCATTCATCTCTGGCTGCGCGTCGACAGCCCTAACGGCTGCCGAACGCGATCTCTTTGCGGCCGAGAGGCCGTGCGGTCTCATTCTCTTCAGACGCAACGTCGAAAACCCAGAGCAGGTCCGCTCGCTCGCTGCGGATTTCAAGTCGGTCGTTGGGACTGAGCGCGTCCTTATCCTTGTCGATCAGGAGGGCGGACGGGTCCAGCGGCTTCGCGCCCCGCATTGGCGTGAAATGCCGCCTGCGCAGGTTTTTGGCGACCTCTACACCACGGATAAGGGAGCAGGGCAGCGCGCAGCTTTTGCGGCGGCACGCCTCATTGCGGCAGAGCTCCACGATCTCGGAATCAACGTGGACTGCACACCGTGTATCGACGTCCGGCAGATCGGTGCCCACGACATCATTGGCGATAGGGCCTTTTCCACAGATCCGGAGGCTGTCGCGGTTCTGGGGCGTGCTGTCATGAATGGGATGCTCGCCGGCGGCGTCTTGCCGGTAATCAAGCACGTCCCGGGTCATGGACGCGCCTTAGCCGATAGCCATAAGTCATTGCCACATATCGATGTTTCGCGCGATGCGCTGGACGATATCGACTTTCTGCCATTTCGGGAATTGCGGGATGCCCCCTTGGCTATGACCGCACATGTTCTCCTCCCTGCGTATGACGAGCAGAACCCAGCAACGCTGTCACCGGTTATAATGAAGGAATTGATTCGCGATCGATTGGGACTAACGGGTTTGATAATGACGGACGACATCTGCATGAAGGCGCTCTCTGGGACGCCCGGCGACCTCACGCGTGCAGTTGTTGAGGCGGGCTGCGACGTGGCCCTTCATTGCAGCGGAGACTTCGATGAGATGGCTGACGTCGCGGCTGCGGCGCCCGGCCTATCGGGCGAGTCGCTCGACCGGTTCGAGCGTGCTCTTGGTTGTCTCCACGATCCCGAACCTTTCGACGAGGCGGAGGCGCTTGCGGTTGTCCACGAGGCTGCGGCCGTGCGGGTGGCGAACGTCGGCGCCGATCCAACGGAGCCGGCATGACCGAGAACCGCGAAATGAATCAGACAGGAAGCAGCGGCGACGGGTCGGACACAGCCGACTGGGACAGCGCTGACGAGTTTGATCAAGACCAGGACGCAAGACTGCGCGTTGACGTCGAAGGGTTCGAAGGTCCGCTCGACTTGCTATTGGCGATGGCACGTACGCAGAAAGTGGACCTCGCAAAGATCTCAGTCCTCGCATTAGCGCAGCAATATCTCGAGTTCATCGAAGAGGCGAAGCGCCTGCGTCTCGAACTGGCAGCGGACTATCTCGTGATGGCCGCGTGGCTCACGTTTCTGAAGTCGAAGCTGCTTTTGCCGCCTGAGCCGTCGGATGAAGACGAGCCTTCCGGAGAGGAATTGGCGGCGATGCTCGCTTTCCGGCTTCAGCGCCTTGATGCCATGCGCGATGCCGCTGCGCAGTTGATGACCCGCAAACGCCTTGGTCGCGATGTGTTTCCCAGGGGAAAGCCAGAGCCCATTCGAGTAACGCGGACGAGCGTTTACGATGCGAACGTCTACGACTTGTTGAAGGCCTACGCACAACAGCGTCAACGGAATGCTGTACGGACGTTGCATATGGAGAAGCGGCCTGTTTGGTCACTTAAGGAAGCCCGCGACGAGCTGGAACGGCTCTTGGGCATGGCCTGCGAATGGGCGCCGCTTGACCAGATTTTAGCGGAATTTTTGGTGGAGCCCGAGATCCGACGCACAGCGCTGGCGTCGAGTTTCACGGCGACCCTGGAAATGACACGCGAGGGCGCAGTGGAGATCCGCCAGGCGAAATCGTTCGCGCCGCTTCTTGTCCGCCGCCGTGACGGAGCCGTATAGGGGGCGGCTCAACGAAATTGCTAGAGGTTGGGTAACAAGTATCGGCGTCGACGGAGATTGAAACTGCGAGGGGTATCCTATGCCGAAGCCCAAATTGTCGTCATCACGGTCCACGCGAAACAAGCGGGCGAACTCTGATAGGGGCCGGTCAAAGGATGAGGCTCCTTCGATCGCGGAGGTCGTGGAGGGCATTTCGGACCTGGCGCAGAGCCTCAGTGAGGGTGAGGCAGCGCTTCAACAGCTCGATGAGGTTTTGAAGACAGTAGAGGGCGACCCCGCGAAGATGTCGCAGACAGAGGCGAAAAAGACGGTGACAACACAGGGCGCGGCGGCGCAAATGTCCGCAGAGCAGGCGGAGAAGGTGTTCGAGGTGACGGCAGACATCGAAGAGAAGGGCGCAGATGCGCCGATGCTGCCGCTGCCGTCAAACGTGATGGCGTTGCCGTCGGCCGACCGGAGAGAGAAACTTCGCGTCATTGAGGCGCTCCTGTTTGCCGCTAAAGAACCACTGAAGGAGAAAGAACTCGCGCTTCATTTCGGAGTGGAGGAAGACGTTAAGGCGCTCCTTGAGGAGTTGCAGGGACTTTACGCGGGGCGCGGCGTCAATCTCGTTCGCGTAGCCGGCAAATGGGCCTTCCGCACCGCGGACGATCTGTCCTACCTGCTGGAGCGCCAAGCGGTTGCGCAGCGGCGCCTGTCGCGCGCCGCACTCGAGACGTTGGCGATCATCGCCTACCACCAGCCGGTGACGCGTGCGGAAATTGAAGAAATCCGCGGGGTCTCAACATCGAAGGGAACGCTCGACGTTCTCTTAGAGACCACCTGGATCAAACCGAGAGGTCGTCGCCGCGCGCCTGGGCGTCCAGTGACGTACGGTACGACGGACCACTTTCTGGAGCATTTCGGCTTCGAGCAGATCCAAGACCTTCCAGGCTTGCGAGAACTAAAGGGCGCTGGCCTTTTGGATTCGAACTTGCCGCCAGGATTCTCCATGCCGAGCCCCGATGATGCCGCCGAGCTGCGCGAGGACGAGGACCCATTGGAGGACGCAGAACCAGACGAGCCTCTCGGCGCCAATGACGACGACGTGCTCGCGGCCAGCGACCCGGCTGGCCCAGAGCCGCAAAGCGACTAGGCAACCCTCCGCACCGTTGCTAATCGGGCTACTGCGAGGCGTTGCATCTCGGCCTACGCTTCGCGTAGACCATTCTGATGTCCAACGTTTTCAAGGCGCGCGCAGCCAGCACCGCAAATGGCCGACTTCGTGCCGGGCGTGGGAAAGCCGCCGTGACTTTCGCGGCTCACCTAAAGGTCGATCACGTCTCCCGGAGCTATGACACGGCCTTCGCGCTCAATGACGTGTCGCTTGAAGTGGAGCCCAGCAAGGTCCTCTGTTTGCTTGGACCGTCGGGCTGCGGGAAAACAACCCTGCTGCGCGTTATTGCTGGTGTAGAAGCCCCGAGCAGTGGCGCCATTTTCCTGGACGACCAGGAGGTTGCGGGCCCCAATCGCTTCGTGCCGCCAGAGAAGCGTGGCGTGGGTCTCATGTTCCAAGACTTTGCGCTGTTTCCGCATCTCACGATCTTGGACAATGTGGCATTCGGCCTGCACTCACTGAGCAAGCAGGAGGCGAGAGAGGAAGCGCGCGCGGCCCTAAAGCGTGTTGGGCTTGCCCGTTACGAGGGCGATTACCCGCATATCTTATCCGGCGGCCAGCAGCAGCGCGTTGCGCTTGCCCGCGCCATCGCCCCGCGTCCGGGCGTTATTCTGATGGATGAGCCGTTCTCCGGTCTTGACGCGCAGTTGCGTGAGAGCATGCGCGAAGAGACCCTGGCCATTATTCGGGAGTCGCGAGCGACTTGCATTGTTGTCACGCACGACCCGGAGGAAGCCATGCGAATGGGCGATGTCATCGCGCTGATGCGCGAGGGGCGGGTTGTTCAGATAGGTTCCGCACCAGAACTGTACCGCTCGCCGAAGGACATTTTCACGGCGAGGACCTTCTCGGAGCTAAATGAGCTTGAAGTGTGTGTTCAAGGTGGGCAGGCGAGGACACCTCTTGGTACGTTCGGAGCCGAAAATTTTGCGGACGGCACCAGTGTCATCGTCTGTGTGCGCCAGGGCGGCATCCGGCTTTTGAAGCCGGAGCAAGGCACCCCAGGCCGCGTACTGGACACACGATTCTTAGGGGATGTGGGGCTTCTGGAAATTGCGGTAAGCGAGATTGAGACGCCCATTCTCGTCCGCGTTCGCGATGCGGACATGCCTCGACGCGGAGACGAGGTTGGCGTTGGAGTCGACGAAGGCGCGGTGCTGATCTTCGCGGCTGGTGAAGACTAAGGCTTAGATGCACGGCAGATGGGAGCTCGCTTGCGGGCTCGGTGTTTTTGCTGCCATAGTGCGGTCAAATCGTTGAAACGCTTGACATGATCTCCCCGTGTGGAGGTCGGCCATGGAGGTCAACTATGGGACCAAGTTGGTGGCAAATCGCAATTGTCATATTGCTGTTCGTTCTCCTTTTCGGGCGGGGCAAGATCTCCGACCTGATGGGCGACGTGGCGAAGGGCATCAAGAGCTTCAAGTCCGGCCTCGAGGACGAAGACAAGGAAGTCGCGGATGCAAAGGTGATCCAACAGGAGACCACCGTTCCGCCAGCGAAGTCGCACGAGCCTGAGAAGCAGAAATCGAGCTAGGCGCCGCGCTTCCGCGAGACCGGCCCGGTCCGCTAGAGCCCCTAAGCGCCTCTCCAAAGCCCATGCTGGACATTGGTTGGTCGGAACTTTTGGTACTTGCCATTGTGGCGATCGTAGTGGTCGGCCCGAAGGATCTGCCCAAGCTGATGCGCACGGTCGGCTTCTATGCCGGGAAGGGACGCCGCATGGCTGCGGACTTTCGGCGTCAGTTCCACGAGGTTGTCGCAGAGAGCGAAGCAGAAGAGGTTCGAAAAAACCTGGAGGCCATCAAGGCGAATATGGGCCGGGCGCCGGACCTGAACCAGCCAATCGGCAAACCTCTGATGACGGGACCTTCCGCCCCGGCAGAAAACAATTTGGTCGCGCCGCCGCAGGCCACTAGCGAGGAGCCCTCGTTGCCTGAGCCACAGAGCGACACTCCGGCAAAGCCAGCTGCAAACAAGAAAACAGCTGGCGAGAAGAACGCCGCCAAAAAGGCGGGGGAGAAGAAGCGGGCACCCGCAAAAACGAAGCGGCGCGTAGTCAAGCAACCTGCGACGGTACCTGAAGACGGCGAGCCGAAGCCGTGAGCGATGACGACGATATCAATGAGAGCAAGGCCCCGCTCATCGATCATCTGATCGAATTGAGACGGCGCCTTCTCTGGGCGTTGGCGGCGACCTTCGTGGCGTTCATCGTTTGCTTCTGGTTCGCTAAGCCCATCTACAGTCTCTTGCTGTGGCCGTATCGCTGGGCAGCCGGCGTGGATGCCCCGATCGAGCTGATCTATACGGCACCACAAGAGTTCTTCTTCACCCAAGTGAAGCTGGCCCTCTTCGGGGCCGTCTTTTTTGCCTTCCCGGTGATCGCCTCGCAGCTCTATATGTTTGTGGCGCCGGGCCTTTATCGCAGCGAGCGCAAGGCATTCCTGCCGTTTCTTATCTTGACGCCCATCTTGTTTTTGATCGGGGCGGCGCTCGTCTATTTTGTGGCTATGCCGCTCGCCATGACGTTCTTCCTGTCCATGCAAGAGACGGGTGAGGACGGGGTGCAAATTCTCCTGACCGCCAAGGTCAGCGAGTATCTTTCTCTCATTATGATGCTGATCATTGGATTCGGCATTTGCTTTCAGCTGCCGGTGCTGCTCACGCTGCTGGCGCGCGCTGGCCTCGTTAGCTCTGACACGCTGAAATACTACCGCCGCCACGCTATTCTGGGTGTGTTCGTTGTGGCTGCGGTCCTGACGCCTCCAGATCCCGTTAGTCAGGTGGCCTTGGCGCTGCCCACACTGTTGCTCTACGAGGTTTCGATCTATGCCGTACGCATGGTCGAAAAGAAGCGGGCGGCAGCGGAGGCGCCATCGGCCGCACCCTCCACATAGGCCCGCGAGGGCCCAGCACTAACCTATAAGTCTGGCTGACAAGGCCGGATTCGGGGCTTATACGAGGGCGGCAGACAGACCCCGCCGACCACCCGAAAGAGATTTCACCGTGCTTGACATCAAATGGATACGCGAAAACCCCGACGCCTTCGTCGCTGGGCTTGAGAAGCGCAACTTCGAGCGCGCGCCCGCCGAAGTCTTGAATCAGATCCTCACCTTGGATTCGCAACGCCGCGAAACGATTCAGCAATTGCAGGAAAAGCAGGCCTACGCCAACACGACCTCAAAGGCGATTGGACTAGCGATCGGCGCTGGCGACCGCTCGAAAGCCGACGCCCTTAAGGAGAAGGTGGCGGGTCTCAAAGAAACGATCCAGCGAGACGAAGAGAATGAGCGTGCCTGGGACCAGGCCCTGCGCGATCTCCTGGCGGGTATCCCCAATATGCCGGCGGACGACGTCCCAGTCGGGCCTGACGAGGACGCTAATGTGGAACTTCGCAAAGTCGGTGACATCCCAACCTTCAACTTCGAACCCAAGCAGCATTTCGAACTCGGTGAGGCGCTAGGCCTTATGGACTTCGAGACGGCGGCTAAACTGTCGGGTTCGCGCTTTGTGGTGCTGACGGGAGCTCTTGCCCGGCTCGAGCGGGCGTTGAGCCAATTTATGCTCGACCTCCATACGTCCGAACACGACTACACTGAAGTGAACCCGCCGCTGCTCGTGCGCGACGACACTATGTTTGGCACTGCGCAACTGCCGAAGTTCGAAGAGGATCAGTTTCCTGCAGGACAGGGATATTGGCTCATCCCCACCGCCGAAGTGCCGCTGACAAATTTGGTGCGAGACTCAATCCAAGACGAGGCCGACCTTCCAATGCGCGTGACGGCGGGTACGGCGTGTTTCCGTGCCGAAGCCGGTGCCGCGGGTCGCGATACGCGCGGCATGATCCGCCAGCATCAATTCACAAAAGTGGAGCTGGTCTCGATCACGACGCCCGAACAGTCCGCCGAAGAACACGAGCGCATGACGGCTTCCGCCGAGTCCGTGCTGCGGAAGCTCGGGCTGCCGTATCGTGTCGTTGTGTTGTCGACCGGTGACATGGGCTTCTCAGCGCAGAAGACCTATGACATCGAGGTATGGTTGCCAGGGCAGGGGATGTATCGCGAAATTTCGTCGTGCTCGGTCTGCAGCGATTTCCAGGCTCGCCGCATGGGCGCGCGCTATCGCCCGGCTGACTCGAAAACCCCACGCCTGGTGCATACGTTGAATGGCTCTGGTGTGGCGGTGGGCCGCGCTCTCATCGCCGTTATGGAGAACTACCAAGACGCTGATGGCGGCATCCGGGTGCCAGACGTCCTTCATCCTTACATGGGCGGGCTCGCCAAAATTATGCCGTCCGCCTGATTCAAACACCCAGCAAATTTCTTGAAGACCCCGAAACGACCCGAAGAATGCGCATTCTGATCACCAACGACGATGGTATCGAAGCCGCCGGTCTCGACGTGCTGGAAAAGATCGCGACGGACTTGACAGACGACGTTTGGGTTGTGGCGCCAGAGACGGATAACAGCGGCGCCTCTCACTCATTGACCCTCGCGGAGCCGTTGCGGATGCGCGAGCTCGGCAAGCGCCGCTACGCCGTCAAAGGGACCCCGACAGACTGCGTGATCATGGGCGTGCGCTATCTTCTCAAGGATGAGCCCCCAGACCTTGTGCTGTCGGGTGTCAATCGAGGTCAGAACCTGGCCGACGATGTGAACTACTCCGGAACCGTTGCCGGGGCTATTGAGGGGTCGCTTCTCGGCGTGCCGTCCATCGCTATGAGCCAGGCACTCAACAACTACGATATCGGTATTCCGCCATGGGACACGCCCATGGTTCACGGCGCAGAACTTGTACGGAAGCTTTTGGCTGCCGGTTGGCCGAAAGGGACGGTCATAAACGTGAACTTCCCCGACTGCCATCCCGATCAGGTGAAGGGCGTAGCCGCTACGGTGCAGGGACTCCGCGATACGGAGCTGCTCGATATCGACGATCGTATGGATACGCGCGGGAAGGCCTACTACTGGATCGGCATCGCCAAACGCGGGCCCAACCCGCCCAAAGGTTCCGACCTGTGGGCCGTGCGCTCCAATCTGATCTCCGTGACCCCGCTGTGCCTCGATTTTACCGATCGCGGGGCGCTCGAAGACCTGGCTTCCGTCCTGGAAGAAGAGGATAATTAGTCCTAGCGCTGCCGTTCTACTCCCTGTTCGGTAATGTCAGAATCGGCCGATAATGTACTTCCAAGACGGTTGGGGTGACACGGACCCTGGTAGCGGGCATGGAAAGTCAGGAAGCGCAAAATCAGATTGGGCTCATCATGCAGCTTCGACGGCGCGGCATTCGCGACGCAAACGTATTGCGTGCGATGGAGCGCATCCCGCGCGAGGTGTTTGTGGACGATGCGTTCTCGGAGCACGCCTACCAAGATATTGCGCTGCCCATCGATTGCGGACAAACAATTTCCCAGCCTTACGTCGTCGCATACATGACGGAGAAATTGGACCTCAAACCGACCCACAAGGTGCTCGAGATCGGGACGGGGTCAGGGTACCAGGCCGCGATCCTCTCGCAGCTTTGCCGGCGGGTTTATTCAATCGAACGCTGGCGCGAGCTTCAGAAGGCGGCCGAGGCGCGCCTCGCCAAGCTCAAGATTACCAATGTCACGACGATCATTGGCGATGGATGGTTGGGCTGGCCCCCCCAAGCGCCCTTTGACCGCATCATCGTAACCGCCGCGGGGCTCGATGCGCCTGCCGCCTTGCTCGATCAGCTCAAGGACGGTGGACGCATGATTATTCCCCTTGGAGAGACGCGCGATACGCAGCACCTCGTTCAGATCGACAAAACCCCGGAAGGGCTCGTCGAGACGCCGCTTTTGCCAGTCCGATTTGTGCCACTCGTCCATGGCCGGGTGAAACGAGATTGAAACGAAACGGCCTTTCGCAGTGCAACTTTCTGACCGTGCCGCGCTGCGCCTTAAACCCTTGTTTACTGCCGGCGCGCTTAACTAGGCCCATCGAGTATTGCGTGGGGGCCAGCGATTATGCGCGTGGCAGTTGGACCGGTTTCCATCCGGGGATTTTCGTGCGCCATTTTGGCATTGGGGGCGGCGCTTGCCGCTGCAGGCTGTAGCGACGACTCTACGCGTTTCAATTATCCGTTGCTTGGCATGGGCGACTCCGGAGCGGCCGACCCCTCAACCACCGCATCGTTGCCGCCCAGCGGCGGATACGGCTCAGCTGCGCCGCAAACCGCGACTCGGACGGCTTCGTATCAGCCGCCACAGGATCAGTACTATAATTCGCAACCAGCGCCGGCTGCGCCCGCTCAAACCGTCAGCTATGCGTCGGGTCCACGCGTCACGGTGCAACAGGGCGATACGCTGAGCAGCTTGTCGCAGCAATACAGTGTCCCAATTGGAACGATCCAAGCGGCGAACAACCTGGCCGACGCACGTCTGAGACCGGGACAGGTTCTTGTGATGCCGGGTGCAGACATGGCTGCGCCAACGCGGACCGCTGTGCTCACGCCGACCGTGCCCTCGGCGCCGCCGGCAGCTGCTGCGCCAGTGCCTGTGCAAACCACTCAACCGTCCAACGTTCCCGCCATTCCCGCGATGCCGGAGATGCCGGCACCGCGCAAGGTCACAACGACGACCGTCGCCGCGCCTCCAGAAGGCACTGCATCGCAGCGGAGTCAAAGCTCGTCGAACGCCGCTGACGCTACTGCCGGCGTAACGAGCAACGGCCAACTTCCAACGCCTGAGCCGCTTTCAGGAAACAGCTTCCGTTGGCCCGTCAAAGGACCCATTATCTCCGGGTTCGGGACAATGCCCGATGGTGGGCACAATGACGGCGTCGACATTTCGGTACCTCGGGGCACGCCGGTGAAAGCGGCGGAGAATGGCGTCGTGGCTTATGCGGGCAACGAGCTGAAGGGCTATGGGAACCTGGTGCTGGTGCGCCACGCCAACAATTGGGTGTCGGCATATGCCAACAATGAGCGTGTTCTTGTGAAGCGTGGTGACAAGGTCTCGCGTGGACAGGTCATCGCTAAGGCCGGAACTAGCGGATCTGTCACGGAACCTCAGGTTCACTTCGAGCTGCGTAAGGGCTCACGCCCTGTCGATCCGACCAAGTATATGAGCAGCATGTCGGCCCAAGCCGACTAATCAGACCGCGCCCTGCAGTCAGTGGATTGATTTGCCAAGCCGACCTGCCAGGTCTTGAGTAAACTGCCAGGCGACTCGTCCCGAACGGCTACCACGCGTTGCCGCCCATTCAAGAGCTGATCCTTCAATGTCAGATTGAGACGCGTTCAGTCCATAATGGTTCGCGTAACCGCGAACCATGGCGAGATAGTCGTCCTGACTGCATTGGTGAAAGCCAATCCAAAGACCAAACCTGTCGGACAAGGAAACCTTCTCTTCCACTGCTTCAGCTGGATTGATCGCCGTTGAGGTTTCATTTTCGATCATCTCGCGTGGCATCAAGTGACGGCGGTTCGATGTGGCGTAGAGCACGGCGTTTTGGGGGCGCCCTTCAATACCGCCTTCGAGCACCGCCTTGAGCGATTTGTAGGAATTATCGACCGCTTCGAAGGAAAGGTCGTCACAGAAGAGAATGAAGCGATCGTTCGGCGCAGTCCGCAAACGGCTGAGGACTCGGGGGAGGGCTGCGATGTCCTCGCGGTGGATCTCAATCAGCTTTAGTCGAGGATGACCCTCGCATAGGGCTGAATGGGTTGCTTTGATTAGGGAACTCTTGCCCATGCCGCGCGCACCCCATAGAAGTGCGTTATTCGCCGGCAGTCCTCGCGCGAAGCGCTCAGTATTAGCCAACAACACGTCTTTGTTGCGGTCAACGCCCTTGAGGAGCGGTAGAGGCACACAGTTGACCACAGGTACGGGCATAAAGCTGGCTGTTTCGGCCTGAAACAGGAAAGCGCTTGCCGAGGAGAAGTCCGGGGTCGCGGCCTCAGGCGGTCCGAGCCGCTCCAGCCCACGCGCAATCCGCTCCAAAACGCGCGAAATGGGTTCCAGAAAGTTCATCAGGGCCCCGTTGCAAAGGCGTGCAGGCACAGTATAGTCGCGCAGAATTGCGCTGGAGCCGTTTCGCACCAATGAATGTGAGACACGCCAAATCGGCCAATTCCGGCAATCCTTAAGCCAACCGGGAGAGACGAGCAATGGATGGTTTTGCCTACGCGCAAGCAGGTGGAGGCGGTATGGAGGCACTCAATAGCCTGCTCATCCCGACCATTCTGATCATCGGCATCATGTATTTTCTGATGATCCGGCCTCAACAAAAGCGGATGAAAGAACATCGCGCGATGATCGAGGCAATCCGCCGGGGCGATACGGTGGTGACGTCCGGTGGTATCATTGGCAAGGTAACGAAGGCCGACGATAGTGAACTACATGTCGAAGTGGCCGACGGCGTTCGGATTAAGGTCCTTCGAACATCAATCTCTGAAGTGCGGGGCAAGGGCGACACCGCGGCTTCGGCGAAGACTGAGTCGAAGGCGGCCGAGTAGAGGCTAATTCGAAGAACCGTCGACTGATCGGGAGTTTCAAATCCGGTAATGCTGCATTTCCAAAGGTGGAAGGTGATACTCGTCGGCGCGATCGTGTTCGCCGGTTTTGTCTTCGCAGCACCTAACCTATTTCCATCCTCGGCTTTGCATGGACTGCCCAGCTGGGTTCCACATAAGCAGGTTAATCTTGGGCTGGACTTGCAAGGCGGCGCGCACTTGCTCTACCGCATCGACGAAACGGAGCTCGTCGACGATTGGCTTGGCACAATCCGGGGCGACGTGCGTGAAACCTTGCGCGGCAACCGTATTGGGTATCTGGACCTCAACCAAAACCTTGCGGCGCGCTCGGTCTCCGTTCGCATACGAAAGCCGGAGGATGTTGAAAAGGCATTTGCGGATTTGAAAGAGCTCGCGGTGCCTGTGGGCAGTGATGTGTTCGGCGGCTTCTCCGGCAACGATATCGAGGTCACCCGGAGGGCTGACAAGATCACGCTGACAGCCACGGAAGTTGGATTGAATGAACGCATTAGTTCTGCAATCCAGGCTTCAATTGAGACCATCCGTCGCCGCGTGGATGCCTTCGGCACAACGGAACCGAGCATCCAGCGGGAGGGCCGGGATCGCATTCTCGTCCAAGTCCCGGGTGTCTCGGATGTGCAGCGACTAAAGGGTTTGATCGGCGAAACGGGTAAGCTTGAGTTCAAGATGGTTGACGCTTCGGCCAATGCAGCGGAAGTCGCCATCAGTAAGAAGCTCCCTCCTGGCACCGAGCTTCTGTATTCGGAAGATGAGCCACCCGTTCCCTACGTGTTGAAGGACCGCGTGTTGGTTAGCGGCGAGAGCCTCGTCGACTCTCAGCCGGGCTTCGACGCACGCAATGGTGAGCCCGTTGTTAATTTCCGTTTCGACGCGACCGGCGCCAAGCGGTTCGGCCGCGCAACGCAAGACAATGTAGGGCTACCCTTCGCCATTATTCTCGACAACAAGGTGATCTCGGCTCCGGTCATTCGTGAACCCATCTTGGGCGGCTCGGGGCAGATCAGCGGCAACTTCACTGTCCAGGAGGCGAACGACCTTGCAGTGCTCCTGCGTTCCGGCGCGCTTCCGGCCAAGCTCAGCGTGATCGAGGAACGCTCCGTTGGCGCAAGCCTCGGCGCCGACTCTATCGACAGCGGTCAGAAAGCGGCCATCGCAGGTATGATCCTCGTGGTCTTGTTCATGTTTGCCGCCTACGGACTATTTGGCATATTTGCCAACATCGCCCTGCTCGTGAATGTTGCACTAATCTTTGCGGTGCTGTCGCTTATGGGAGCGACACTGACGCTACCGGGCATCGCCGGCATCGTGCTCGTTATTGGTATCGCCGTGGATGCGAATGTGCTCATTAATGAGCGTATCCGTGAAGAGATCAGGGCAGGTAAGTCACCCATCGCTGCCGTCGACTCCGGCTATTCGCGCGCGCTCATCGCGATCATCGACTCGAACGTTACGACGCTGATCGCAGTGCTTGTGCTGTTCTGGCTCGGCTCCGGTCCTATCCGAGGCTTTGCCGTCACGCTGACAATCGGTGTGCTTGCCTCGATGTTCACTGCCGTGACTGTTACGCGCATGTTGGTTGCTGGATGGCTGCGATGGAAGCGGCCCAAAGAACTCCCGCTTTAGAGGAATTGCGCATGTTTCGCGGCATCAAATTCGTTCCGTCGGATACAAAAATCGACTTTGTTAGCCAACGCGTCATCTCGTGGTTCGTCTCCGCCTTTCTGACGGTCGTGCCCCTCGTGCTGGTCGCCACAATCGGTCTCAACATGGGTATCGATTTCCAAGGCGGAACGCTCATCGAGATTAAGACTAAAGAGAACCCAGCCCAGCTGGCGGAGATTCGAGGAAAGATAAGCGACCTTGGTCTTGGAGAAGTTCAGATCCAAGAGTTTGGCGAGCCTGATGAGGTGCTAATCCGGATCGCTTCACAACCGACCGAGGAAGAGCAACAGGCCTCTATTGCTAAGGTCAAAGAGGCGCTTGGAGATAGCGTCGAATATCGGCGCACCGAGATTGTGGGACCAACGATTTCGTCCGAGTTGATCGCAGGGGGTACGCTGGCGGTCGTGGTGGCGATGATCGGCATCATGATCTATGTGTGGTTCCGCTTCGAATGGCAGTTCGCTGTGGCCGCGGTTGCTTCACTGGTTCATGACGTTACGGCCACTATTGGCCTCTACGCTGTCATGCAGCTTGAGTTTAACGTCTCGAGTATCGCCGCGATCCTCACAATTATCGGCTACTCCCTGAACGATAAGGTCGTGATCTTCGACCGGATCCGGGAAAACCTGAGGAAGTACAAGCGTATGCCGCTGGTCGAACTCCTTGATCGTTCGATCAACGAGATGCTGTCGCGTGCCATTCTGACTCACGTCACGACACTGCTTGCTATGATGCCGTTTCTCTTCTTCGGCGGCGAAGCGATCTATGGCTTCGCGATCGCAATGTGCTTCGGCATTATTGTCGGCGCGTACTCTTCGATCTTTGTCGCTTCGCCGATGCAGCTCATTCTTGGCGTGCAACGGGAAGCCTGGTCCGGAAGCACGAGTTCAGCCAAAAGTACCGCAGGTAAGGGTAAGGCAGAGGCGGCAGCCCGAGCGTGAGTTTGAGGTCATGCCGTGAACGAACGGGAGCGAGCGGCGACTGTCCAGCGGATGGCCCGCAAAGCAGACCTTGATCGCGCGATCGCCGCGCTCTTTGCTCCAACAGCGGTCCGCCATGATCTCTTCGCACTCTTTGCCCTGAACGGGGAACTGGCCCGTATCGCAGACCAGGTGAGCGAGCCCGGACTCGGGGAGATCCGGCTCCAATGGTGGCGCGATGCTCTTGAGCGCGCAGAAGCGGGGGAGACAACAGGTCACCCCGTCGCCGACGCCTTCGGAGACTTGCTAGCGCGCCGCGATCTCTCTCGAGAGCGTATCGCGGGGTTGATCGATGCGCGCAGTTTCGATATTGGCGAGACCGTCATGCCCGACAGCCGCACTTTGGACGCTTACCTCTTCGATACGACCGGTGGCCTCTTTGCTCTGGCAGCGGAGATTGTGGGCGCCGAAGGGGAAAACCAGGGGATCATTGCGCAAGCGGCTGGGCGGGCCTATGGGCTGGTGCGGGTTATGCGAAGCCTGCCGATTCTCGCGGCAAAAGGGCGAACGTACTTGGCCGCTGATGCGTTAGAAGCTGTGGGCACGACCCCAGCGGATATCTTTTCCGGTGAGGTCAAACCAGGACTCAAGACACTTCTCGCCGGTATGCGTGAGGAGGCGCGCTCAGCGCTTGAGGAAGCAAGGTTCCACCTTTACGGCCAGGGTATGAAAGGCACCGGGCTCGACGAGGCGGGACAGACGGCATATCTGCCGCTCGCATTGGTCGAACCCTATCTCACCGCGCTTGCCAAGGTTGAAGATCCGCTGCATGACATCGCGCGCATCAACCCGCTTTATCGTCTTTGGCGTCTCGTGCGCGCGAAGTAGACATCATTCTGCGGCGATGGAATGCTTCGAGCCCAGCCAATCGTCCAAGTCTGTGAGTGCGCGGGCTGACATGGCCGTCTTACGCGCGAGCGCCTTGGTCCAACGCCGTCCGTCTGGGCGCGGCTCCGGATGCTTCGGTCGGCGCTCGACCGTAACCGGCGGGAACAGACCGAAGTTCACATTCATAGGCTGAAAACTGCGGCTGCTGCTGCCTTCGATGCTCAAATGTCCGCCCGTAATATGCGCCAGCAGCGCGCCAAGCGCTGTCGTTGGCGGGGGTGCTGACGTGGCCCGCCCCACCCATTCGGCCGCCGCGAAGCGGCCAGCGATAAGCCCTATAGCGGCAGACTCCACATAGCCCTCAACACCGGTAACTTGGCCGGCGAATCTGAGGCGTGGCTGTGCCTTAAGCCGTAGGGTCTCATCCAGCAGTATTGGGCTGTTGAGGAACGTGTTGCGGTGGAGACCGCCCAGGCGCGCAAACTCCGCGTTCTCAAGCCCTGGGATCATACGAAAAACGCGGACTTGCTCGGCGTACTTAAGCTTGGTCTGAAAGCCGACCATGTTCCAAAGCGTGCCCAGCGCATTGTCTTGGCGCAGCTGGATGACCGCATAGGGCTTCTCATCGGGCCGATGAGCGTTCGTCAATCCAACTGGCTTCAACGGACCGTAGCGCAGCGTGTCACGGCCCCGCTCGGCCATGACCTCGATCGGCAGACAGCCCTCGAAATACGGCGTCTTCTCAAAGTCCTTGAACGCCGTTTTTTCGCCGGCGAGGAGCGCGTTGATGAAGGCGTCGTACTGCGCTTGATTGAGAGGGCAGTTGATGTAGTCCGCACCCGTTCCGCCGGGACCGACTTTGTCGTATCGGGATTGCCGCCAGCACACCGACATGTCGATGGCCTCAAGGTGCACGATCGGGGCAATGGCATCGAAGAAGGCAAGCTCCTCTTCGCCGGTTAGGGCGCCGATCTCCTCTGCTAGAGCCGGGGAAGTCAAAGGTCCTGTGGCGACGATCACGCTGCGCCAGTCTCCCGGAGGCAAACCAGCGACTTCCCCGCGGGCGATCTGGACGAGTGTGTGCGCCTCAAGCGCCGCGGTGACCCTAGCGGAGAACAGGTCGCGATCCACAGCGAGCGCACCGCCTGCGGGCAGTTTGTGGGCATCCGCTGACGCCATGACGAGCGATCCGCAACGGCGCATCTCCTCATGGAGAAGCCCAACGGCATTCGTCTCCGCATCGTCTGAGCGAAAAGAGTTGGAGCAGACGAGTTCGGCGAGACCATCCGTTTTGTGGGCTTCCGTCCCGCGCTCGGGTCTCATTTCGTGGAGGATTACCGGAACGCCCGCCTTCGCGAGTTGCCAGGCGGCTTCGCTGCCCGCAAGGCCGCCGCCAACTACATGTACTGGGTCTCTCGAAGACGTCGTCATGTCCTTAGCTAGGCTGGCCAACTGGGCCATTTCAAGCAACTTTCGAACAAAATGCTGGGAAGTCTCAGCTGGCGCGGGGTTTGCGGCCCTTCAAGCAATTCGACTGACCTGGTGAAGTGCCGGTCAACCTTATTTCCCGGACTTCCTTGCTTGTCCGTTCGTGGCAGCCCAGGGTGCGGTAAGTCAGCGCCGCAGCCCTCGGTGCGAGGGTAATTAGCTTCGTTTGGAGACTCTTTATCACCATGTCATCGGTTAACGTCGTTTGGAGAGGCAACTGCCGCGGCTTAGAGGCGCGTGCACGCCTCTTGGAGTATTTGCAGCAGCTGGCTCACCTTAGTGAGAGCTATTTGCGGCCGGGCGAACGTCCACATCTTACAGTGGTCAGGGAGAGGCAAGACCCGCCACGTGCCAATATCGAAATGGTCGATGAGATCCGCCAAGGCGGGGTCGGCGTTTCCACAGACATTACTGCTCATCCAGAGATGCTGCTTGCGCGGGCCCGCGAGGCCGGTCTTCCGGTGCGCGCTGCAGGAGAAGGTAAATCCCTCGTCCTTCTTGATGAGGTGCGCCTGCGCGGCATCGACTTTCAGCTATTCGATCCGCGTGGTCTGTACCCTGAAAACGACCGGATGAGCTTTGTGTTTATTGAATCCCCCGAACACCACTTCATCGACGGCCGCCTTGTAAGAGTCTCCGGAACGGATCGCGCAACGTTGTTGTCGTGTCCCAGTCTTCAATTGAAGTCGTATCTGGAGGATTGGACCGACTGTCTATTTTCCTGGATCCGCTTTTTCCTAATGGGCGACCTGTGGTGGCGCCGCTACGAAGAACTGCAAGGCTATTGTGACTATCGCGGTGTTTTCGAAGCGATACAAACAACGCATGGCGGCGCCGAAGCGGAAATCGCGACATTCGATGCGGTGATTTCCACGTTCATGCAGCATGCCGAACACTGGCGGTACGAGGTGCAGCGTACGGCCTAGACAGCGGCCGCGCTAAAAGCGTCCTTCGTCAGGAATATTGAGCGTTTCTCCGCACGCTTTGCAGTGCACGGCGTCCACCTCGTGCCGTTGCAACCCGCAGCCAGGGCAGGGATACCGTACCTTTTGTGGTCTCAGAAGCGTTTGAAGCAGCCGCAAGAACAGAGTCACGCCAAAAATCATGATCCCGACGGCAACCAGACGGCCAAATGAGCCGTGGAGCGTAATATCGCCGAATCCCGTCGTCGTAAGCGTTGCGACCGTGAAGTAGAGCGCATCAACATAGTTGCTGATCGCAGGGTTCTGGTAGTGCTGTGTCTCGTATACGAGCCCGGTCGTTATGAACATGAACACGATCAAGTTCACGACGGCCACGATTGTTTCCTCATTGCGGCGGAAAAACGGGAAGTCCACGCGCAACGTCGCCATGAGCTGGTAGGTATGCAGTAGACGGAGCGTGCGCAGGATTCTTAGGAACCCGAGGCCTTCTCCGACAATCGGTGCCAGGAAGGATAAGATGGCGATGATGTCTGCCCAAGTCGAGAAGTGAGCGAACTCGCGGCCTGGATGCGGACTTACCCAAAGTCGCGCTAGGAACTCGATCAGGATGACGACGCCAAAGCAAACGTCGAGCACCTCGATCCAAGGTGCATTGGGTCTGAAGGACGTGAAGATGATAAAGGCGACCGTGATTAGGTCGAAGGCGAGGATCCCGTAGCGAAACCGATGAGCTGCCCGGCTATGGCCGTGATAGAGCAGCCGCAAACGTTCTCGGAACGACTTGTCTTGCGGTTCGGCCTCCTGAGCCGGTTGTGTTCGCTCGCCGCCGTTGGCTGCCTTGGAATCGGACGAGGACGGCGCCTTCGTAGGTGTCGTCTGAACAGATGTCATTTGACTGCAGCGAACCCCGCGTTACCTGTGCCTATCCCCAACGGTCAGTAATATAGTCCGGCGTCTTTGGAGTACAGGATGACAGATCTCACGCTTTACCATGCCGCGCCGTCTCGCTCATCCCTTGTGCGCTGGATGCTGGAGGAACTGGGCGAGCCCTATGAGGTTGAAGTGCTTGTTCTATCAAAAGGAGAGCACCTCACAGAGGACTACAAAGCAATCAATCCCATGGCAAAGGTGCCCGCACTGCGCCATCGCAATGTGGTCGTCACCGAAGCAGCTGCAATCTGCACCTATCTGGCCGATGAGTTTCCCGATCGCGGCCTAAATGTCCCGATTGGCGATCCGCTGCGCGGACCCTACTTGAAGTGGCTGTTTTTTGGGCCGAGCTGTATCGAACCTGCGATGATGGATAGTGCCTTTCCGCGAAAAGAAGCGCCACATCGCGGCACGATTGGTTATGGCGATCTTGCGCTGGTCATGGACGTCGTTTCTCAGGCTTTGGCGGGCGGCCCCTATCTCTTGGGTGATCGCTTCACAGCGGCCGATGTCGTGGTTGGTTCAACGCTGCGGTTTGGCATTGCATTCAAGCTACTGCCGGAGCGACCCGAGGTCATGGCCTATATCGGTCGTCTGCTTGAACGACCCGCTATGCAACGAACGCTCGCACTTGATGAGGAACTTGCCTCTTCCTAGCTGCTGCCTCGAAGGTTGAAGAGGCGCAGGAGTAGGGCCGTGCCCAGGCCCCAAGTGGCATTCAGCAACATCGAGACGAGATAGCGCGGCCACAACGATGGCGTCTCAAGCCCCTTCAGAGGCGGCACAACGAAGAACGCTACGAGGGGAAGAGCAATTGCGCCGGCCAAGATCCAGGAGAACCAGTAGCCAGTGCCGCTAAGCCGGGCCAGGATCGGCGCGAGCACCAGGCCCCATAGTCCGCCCCAGAAAGCTTTTGATAGCAGCGAGGGCACCCCTAGCGGTGGCACTGCGTCTGTTGGCCAGGCCGGGCGGGTGAGAGGTATCAGGCCGACGTTGTTGAAAACATACCAGAGCCCTTGGTGGAAAATGAGCGTGGCCAAGAACCCGGCTGCGAAGCCTGCTAGCAACAATCTCAGCGACATCTCGATCCCTCAAAAGAAGGCGCAACAGCATCCTATCAAGCATAGCTGCAAGGGAGCGATTGCGCACGGCGAGAGAGGTCCAGCGCCGATTTGCCTCTTGGACACCGTCATAGGATTGGCTTATTTCAGGGGCCGTATCGGACGGCTGTCATCGACGAGGTCTTTTTTCAATGGAGCGCGCGACAAAGAAGGCGATCAGGCGGTTTGGTATCGCTGGGGCCGTGCTTTTGCTTGGCCTCATCTTGGTGCCCTTGCTGACGATCTTCTATCTGGGCTGCGGCGTGATTGACGTCATGCGGAATAAGCGCCGCGACGCAATGGTGTTCCGCAAGTATTTCATGGGTAACGGCATCACGACCTGGCTACTCTCGCCCCTGAATCTGTTGGTGGATTTGTTCTGCTACCGGAACAAGGGCGTCTACAAGCTCGATGATCTTCCGCCGGAGTGGCGCGAAGAGGTCAACTCGGTCCTCGATATCTTCCGCAATCAGAAAGACGCAATTGTCGCGGAGATCGACGAAACATTCGAGGACGGTCGCCGGGGAATGTATGTTTACGAGTGGTACGGCAAGCGCAAAGAGCACGCTGTTGAGGGGCTGAAGCGGGACTATAAATACGTCAAGACGATTGCCGTCTCGGTGTTCTCAGGCAAGGAATCCACCTCATTCCATTATGGGCCGCTGCGTATGACGCTGCGTGTTTTGTTCAACCTCACCCCTGTGGATACGGACAAGGTCTATATTCAATGCGGCTGGGAAAAGCACTTCTGGCGCGATGACCCGCTGTACATCTTCGACGACACGCTGATCCACCGATCAGTTAATGACTACGACGCGCGGCGCTTCGTCGTGTTCATGGATATTGTGCGCCCCACCGCCTATCCCGAGCTGCTCAGCAAACTTATTGCCGGTGTGTCCGTTCTTGTTGAACGCGCCAATGCCATGTTCTACAAAAACTGGAAAATGCTGCGCCCGGGCGCGAAGAGCGCAGAGCCGCCGACACCTCATTCGGAAGCCGCGTAGTACGCAAGTCTGGGGAACTTCGGCCGTGCTAACCGTGATCTCCGGAGGACAAACCGGAGCCGACCGTGCCGCTTTGGAAGCAGCGACGGCGACGGCGGTGCCGTATGGCGGATGGTGCCCGAAAGGGGGTTGGGCAGAGGACATGCCCGAGCCGCCTGGCATCTTGGCGCTCTATCCTGGATTGCGCGAAACACCCTCTAGGCAGCCATCGCAGCGCACCGATTGGAATGTGCGGGACTCTGAGGCGCTGCTGGTGCTTGTCGGCCAAGGAGGCATCCGATGTTTCAAAGGGGACCCGGCGAGCTGTCCAGCACGCGGAAGGGCTAGGCAAGCCCGTTGCAATAGTGAGTGTTGTGGACCACGAGGCGGAGATACATGTGCGGCGGTTCTTGAAGCCCTTCGACAACCTGCCCGTTTGTATCGCTGGTCCGCGGGAGAGCGAGTCGCCGGGGCTGCAAGGAGCCGCCCTCATAGTCCTCCGATCCGCTCTATCGGCACAGGCGGCAGGCAGCTAGCCGAATACATTCAGCCAGTCATTGGGATCTGAGCGGCTTCTATGGGTGTCCGCCTCGCCAAGGGGGGAACCCGGAGGCCGGTTGCGAATTGTGTCCATATCGAGGCAAGGGCCGTAGGCTGGCGCGGCTTATGGGAGTGTGGAGAGTGAAGATCGGAGGAGGATGCAATGACGTACAATGCGATGCGGAGTTTGTTCGCCACTGGGCTCCTGGGCGCGGGCCTGGCTCTTCTTGCCGCGGCACCTGTTGCTGCAATGGGGAGCCTTGTCGGAGGCGACGAAATAGACAATTGCTCAAACGAAGATGGCGCGTTCAACGACGCGGCCTTTGTTATAGCAACGAGCCCCAAGCCGGGAGAGCGGGTAGAAAGCGGGTTCGATGTCACTGGTTGTTCCCGGACCTTCGAGAGCAATGTGCAGTGGAGGCTCTTGGCCCGGGACGGCTCGGTGCTTGCCAGCGGAAACACGTCCGGCGGCGGTGTTGACGGGCCCGGAGCCTTCAGTTTCGTCATTCCCTACACGGTTAACGTTCAGCAGGTCGGGCATTTGGAGGTCTTTGAGGAGGATGCATCGGACGGAGAGGGGTTTCCGCCGGGGCGGACAGTGATACCCATCATCCTCAAGCCCTAGCGTCGCCTTCGCAGAGAAGCCGGCCGCTCCAGAACTTCGTGGAAAGACATCGCGTGGCGTCTTAAGAAGACGGCGCCGTGGTAAGTTGTGACGTCCGCACGAACATGATTCTTCAGGAAAGGGGGGAACCATGCTGGAAGTGCTCATAGTCATACTGATCGTCGGCGCCATTGCCGGTTGGTTAGCCGGCCTTTTAGTTCAAGGAACCGGATTTGGCCTTCTCGGCGATATCGTCGTTGGTATCCTGGGCGCCCTCGTAACCGGATTTCTGCTTCCTAAGATCGGCATCGTCCTCGCCGTGGGCGGGGGCATTCTCGGGTCAATTATCGCGGCCTTCATTGGAGCTGTTATTCTCTTGGTCGTCGTGAAGCTGCTAAAGAAGCTGTTTTCTTAAAGAATAATGATTTTTCAACGTGTTAGCGGTTTTGAACGCCGTTCCACTGATCCATGGAGCGGCGTTCTGCCGTAATGGGGACGTGTTCGCTTGGTCATGACCGTTGCTGCATTGCAACATGTCCGGCCGAATGAAACATTTTGCCGCATCTTGTTACCAAGAGAACACGTTTTCGTCACAACCTGAACCTCCCGTCGTCAGAATTATCGAGCAAAAGCTCCCGCCTGAGCGGTTTCTTCCGCTCAGTTGCAATATCCATGAGATGTATACATGAGGATCCGGATGCCGTTCAGCATCAGAATTAGTTTGTTTGTCTTCGTATTGTTTGGGTTAGCCATGCCCACTCACGCTGGTGACGTGGCCACGGATATTAATTATTCGGGTGCAGCGCACAATGCAGGTGCGGGTCTAGCGAAGGCAGCGGCCGTCGTTGCTGAGCAGATTGAGCCAGCAAGCCAGACGAGTGCTGTGGAAGCCGGTAAAGCGGCGAGCGGCGTATTGTCGGCAGCGCTAGAGGTGGCCGCACAGGGCGTTGGATCAGACCGCCGACTGAATGCAGAACAGGCGCGCGATCTGCGGTGCTTGGCCGAAGGCATTTATTTTGAGGCGCGCGGCGAGCCGTGGCGCGGCCAGCTGGCCGTCGGACGCGTAATCCTGAACCGCGTTGCGAGCAAGCAGTATCCCGACACGGTTTGTGATGTCGTTTACCAGAACAGTCATCTCCACAACCGTTGCCAATTTTCCTTTGCGTGCGATGGCAAGGACGACAGCATTCGCAACGCGGACGCATGGTTTAGCGTGCGAGGTTTTGCCTCTTGGCTGTTGGCCAACACCGAGAGCAAGCCTAGTGGGAGCGATTACCAGGTTCTCGCATCGCTCGAGTCTGCAACGCACTACCACGCGGATTATGTCCTTCCGCACTGGGCCAAACACTTCGAGCTCACAGCGCGTATTGGGCGACACATTTTCTATTCAGATCCGAGCGTTTAACCCAACGGACGGCGGGGCGGCCCACGCGGTCGTCCTCTTGCAAATCCTCAGCCTCAGCATATCTCTAAGGCATAAGCATCTTCATCTGGCTTATGTGGGAGATGACCATGCGTTGGCTGTTTATCGCACTTGCGCCTCTAGCCCTTGCCGGCTGTGTCACAGAACAGGGGCCTGCTTTGCCCATGACGTTGGCGCCGGCGGAGACCGCTCGGGCAGACTGTCTGACTTACGGTGACACGCCAGCTTTCGGCGAGTGCCGGCCCGAGCGTGACGATTCCGCTCGATAGCGCCACAACGTGCGGGTCTGCGAACGGAACGCTTCACACGTTAACGACATAGCCTTCGGCCGCGCTGACCGCTGTCAACGCCGGTTTCAAACGCATTCTGGATCGAGAGCGCTTGCTGGCGTCGCCGTGAGCGGCTACCACAACGCGCCATAGGCGCTGCGCCAACGTCGATTCTGGATACCGCCTCCCGGAACTATCGCTGGATTTTGGATCGATACGATACGAGCCATGACACGCCGAGCCATGTTCAGCAGCCGCCTGGAGCGCCGAAGGCAAGTGCGCCGCTTTGCCAGGCTCGTGGGTTTCACGGTCTTTGTCGTCGGGCTGGGTTTCGTTGCCGTCTTTGCGGTTCAGGGCTTCGAGTTTCTCGGTATTGCGGACGCGGACCGCCTACCGCTTGGCGTGGCGGTATTGGGCGCCATCGGCGCTGTACTGGGATTTTCCCTGCTGGCCTATTTGCTTGTCCGCATCTTCAGCAAGATCGAGTAACCGACGTCTAACTGTCACAATGAGACCAGTGACGAAGGCCCTCCGGGCGATCTAGACTGCGCTTTGGCTCGCAACGCGCAAAATGGGAGGGACGATCCATGGATCTTGCCGGGCTATTGGTTCAGGCCGTCTCTGGTGCTGTCGGTGGCAGCGCCGTGGGTTCGGCCGCGAAGAACTATTCTCTGGGACCTATTGGGAATGCCATTGCTGGCGCCGTCGGTGGGGGCGTCCTGGGTCAGCTGATCGGCAGTGTTGCCGGCCCTATGATCGAGGGGTGGATCGGAGACATTCTCGGTGGTGGTGTTGGCGGAATCGCTATGACGCTCATTGCCGGTCTCATTCGCAACATGACGGCAAAATAGCTGCTGCAGCGGCTGGTACGGCGCCCCAACAGGGCGCCGTATCGCTATAGCTTTCAATTCATCACGGACTTTGCGTTGTTCCGAGACTGACGAACGGCTTCGCCAAGCGGCTGGTATCGGGTCTCGCAGCAGACAAAGGGTCGTGTGCCTCCAGAATGTTGTTCCCTATCGCGCCCGTCTGCCGGGCTATCCCGAGGTAAACCATGGCCGAGTTCGAATTCCCAGCAGATATGAAATGGGTCCCTGAAGGCAAGGGCACTGCTCATGGAGCGAACAACGCCGTGATCGAGGCGCTTCGGCAACTCATCAGAGCGAAGGACAAGAAGGCAGTCAGAAAGATCCTCCAGGGCTGGGCGCCAGAGGACATCATGGAACTGTTGGTGAAGCTGCCATTCAAGGCGGCACGCCGGTTGCTCGATATCCTGCCCGACCAAATCTCTTCACGGGTTCTTTCGGAGCTGCGACCACAGTATCGAGCCGCCATCACACGAGACGAAACGGTAGAACGCCTTCGAGACTTGATCCTGCGGATGCCACCCGAGAAAGCGTTCGAGACGTTTCAAGACTTGCCTGATGATGTCCAAGACCGTCTTGGTCCGGATCTCAAGTCAATCGAACCGATCCAGGCATCCCGCAAGTTCAGCAAGGAGAGCGCTGGCGAGATTATGCAGCGACGCCACGTCGCGCTGGCGCCCGAGCGCACTGCCGCAGAGGCAGTCGCGGCACTTCAAGGGGCGTCCGACATGATCGGATCGGTCGATACGGTATTTGTGATCGACGCGGTAAATCGTCCGATTGGCGCCTTTAAGCCCCGCGCGTTGCTGCTTGTGCCGCCCGACACACCACTCTCCAAAATAATGTCGCGTGATTTTCCTGTTGTTTCCTCAAGCACGGACCAAGAAGAGGCTGCCCTCGCGGCAAGCGGCGCGGAGTTCAAGAGTCTGCCAGTCGTGGACAACGACGGAAAGCTTGTCGGGCAAATCACGACGAAAATGCTGCAGCGTGTCATCGCGGAGGAAGCCGCGGAAGACATGCTCAAGCTGGGCGGGGTCAACGAAGACGCACGACCCACAGATTCTGTTCCCAAGATCGTCCGCAATCGGCTCCCATGGCTGCTCGCCGGTTTGGGCGGCGCAACGATAGCTGCGCTGATTATCGGATCGTTTGAGGAAGAGCTTGAGAAGGCAGCGATCTTGGCGGCCTTTATCCCCGTTGTCATGTCGATGGCGGGAAACGCAGGTCTTCAGGCATCAGTCGTTTCGGTTCAGGCTTTGGCAATGGGTTCGAACTGGCCGGGAGACCGACTGATCTACCGGTTTGGCCGGGAGCTTCTAGGGGCGATCTTGAACGGCGCGATAGCCGGCGCGATCCTCGCGAGCCTCATCTTTGCGGGCTCGCTCATCTTCGAGGTGGAAGACCCCACAAGTCTCGCATTGGCGACGTCGATGTCCCTGCTGACCGTCACAACGATTGCCGCAATAGTCGGATCTTTTGTGCCGCTGGCGCTAGATCGACTTGGGATCGATCCTGCGGCGGCGACTGGAGTCTTCATCACGACAAGCAATGACGTTGTCGGCGTTCTGGTTTACTTCCTCATGGCAAGCGCGTTCTATTTCTGAACGAGCTCAGGACAATATGCGCAACTTCTACGAATCGACCGTAAGGGGTCTTTACAGTCGAGCGGAAAGGGCTAGTAAGGGTTGGCTGTTTGAACGAGATCTGGGGACCATAATGGCGCGTTGGGTATTTCTCTGGCTGCTTTTTCTAGGCAGTTTTGCATTGTGCATTTCGCCGCAACCGTCATTTGCGCAGGACGCCGCTGCGCCACCGGCTGAAGCGGAAGTCCTTTTTCCTAGTCAGCTTACTGACCCTCAGGTGACGCTTGAGGATCTCGAACTCCTTACGGTGCCGCTGACCGTCGATCAGCTCAAAGCTCTCGCCGGAAAATGGCTCGACATTGTACAGAGCAAGACCGAGGAAGTCGTTGACACGCAAATTGCCGTGTCGAAGGCTAGCGGCGCGACCGCAGACGCGCAGCGGGAGAAACTCACCAAGCTTTACGCCGAGCGAAACGAGCTTTTCGATCGGTATGCCTCGGTCGTCAATGCCTGGGAAAAGAAGGGCGGCGATACAAAGGAGATCAAGGTCTATCGCGACTACCAGGATGCCATTTTCTTGGAGGAGACGCGCAAAGCGGACGCGCAGACGCTCATGTCCTGGGCCATGGACTGGCTCTCGAGTGAGGACGGCGGGATCGCATTGGCCAAGAATGTCGGGATCGTCCTCGTCTCATTCCTAGCGTTGTTGTTTGTTGCGCGAATGGTCCGAAAGATCGTCCGGCGTTGGATAGGTCATGTGCCGAATATCTCCGACCTGCTTCAAGCCTTCATCGTTGGCATCGTCTACTGGATCGTTCTGGCCGTTGGGTTGATGCTGGTGCTTTCCGGACTGGGCGTGGACGTTACACCGCTCTTTGCACTGTTCGGCGGCGCCTCTATCATCGCCGCGTTTGCTATGCAGGATTCACTCAGCAATCTGGCGGCGGGCCTAATGATCATGATCTATCGGCCATTCGATGTGGGGGACTACGTGGACGTGGGTGGTGTTGCCGGGACGGTAAAGAGCACCAACATTGTCGCAACGACAGTTACGACGCCTGACAACCAAGTCATCGTTATTCCGAACAAGAATGTCTGGGGCAATGTGATCACCAACGTCACGGCAAGTGATACGCGCCGCGTGGATCTTGTCTTTGGTATTAGCTACGACGATTCAATTCCTGAGGCGCTCAAGGTGCTGGAGCAGGCGGTTGAGGCGCATCCGTTGGTCTTGAAGGACCCTGCGCCGGTTATTCGCGTGAACGAACTCGCTGACAGCTCGGTGAACCTCATTTGCCGTCCCTGGGTCAAAACGTCCGACTACTGGACCGTCTATTGGGATCTGATGCGTTACGTCAAAGAGCTATTCGATTCCGTGGGTATCTCGATCCCGTATCCGCAACAGGATGTTCACTTTATTCCTGCCGATCCCACCAAGGTGACGCCACCTCCGGCCATCAAGAAGGCGCCTTCCTCCGGTAAGACATCGATATCTAAAGGTGACGAAGGTCGCGACGACGGCAAATAGTAACTAGGAGTCTTCCCCATGCATAAGCGTCCCAAGTCCTTTGCAACCTGTGTCAGAACGCTAGCCGTCGCCTTGGCTCTGACTGTGCCTCTACCCACCGCTGCCATCGCGCAGGTTACAATCGATGTCGGTAAGATCACGTGCGACCAGTTCGCTCTGTTCAAGGTTTCCGATCCCGATACGATCGCTGTTTGGCTTCATGGCTACTACAGTGGCAAGGAGAACAATACCCTTGTCGAAGTCGAGAAGCTCAAAGCCAACGTCAAGAAGCTGCGCGACTATTGCCTGCAAAACCCTGATACGAATTTGCTGACTGCTGTCGAGACTTTAATGGGGGAGTAGCCCGTTTCAGTGCGGGTGATCTGAGAGACGTCTCTTAGGGCCGGCGCCACCTTGGTATCGGAAGCAGACGGGGGTGCGGAAGCACAAACGGTATCGTGGTGATACAGATCGC
>JARFRF010000075.1 GCA_029287395.1 Methyloceanibacter sp.
CCCGTTCTGGTGCACCAACCGTGCGCGCCAAAATTCGCGACGTCCCACCTTCTTCTTCTTGGAAAAGCTGGACATGACCGGAAATCGGGTGGGTTCGGGCCACGCCCCTCCAGACAAGCGCACCAAAACGGGTCGCACATAGATCAGAAAGCAAACAAACACAGCGACGGGATTGCCGGGAAGGCCAAGTACGATGCAGTCGCCGATCTGACCGAAGCTCATGGGCCTGCCGGGCTTGATCGCTATCTGCCAAAGGTGCCTTTTGCCGAGCGCATCAATGCTGGCCACCACATGGTCTTCTTGACCTTGGCTTGCACCTCCGGAAATCACAATAGCGTCGAACTTGCTGGACGCCCCGGAAAGGGCGGCGGTTACTCCGCTATGCGTATCCGGCAACACGCCTAAATCGATTGCCTCGGCGCCGGTTATTGCAACGAGACCATGCAGCATAGATGCATTAGCGTCGTAGACTTTTCCCTCAACAAATGGCTCGCCGGGACGCAGGATCTCGTCACCTGTCGAGAATACAGCGACCTTCAGTGGGACCCGGCAAAGGACGGCGCTGCAGCCAGCAGCCGCGGCACTTGCAACCTCCTGCGGCCTGAGCCGAGTCTCAGC
Source organism: Methyloceanibacter sp. (assembly GCA_029287395.1). Taxonomy (GTDB): domain Bacteria; phylum Pseudomonadota; class Alphaproteobacteria; order Rhizobiales; family Methyloligellaceae; genus Methyloceanibacter. Next base: position 619 of record JARFRF010000075.1, read on the forward strand.
GCTTATAAGTGTGTCCCCCGGCATTGTGTCTTCGCCAGCGAGCCGCCGGTTGGCGCCGGCTTTCAAGCCAGCTGGAATAAGGGCCCAATCGCCACCATTCCTATCCTCAATCTGGACGTCTTCCTGCATCGCAACTGAATCAAGGCCCTCAGGCATAACCGCGCCCGTGAAAATACGTACTGCACTTCCGGCGGATAGCTGGCCTTCATAGGGGTGTCCGGCCGCAACCTCGCCGACGACAAGAAATGCCGAACCGTTCACAGCGTCATAGTCAGCCGATGCAAAGGCGTAGCCATCGACCGCCGCATTGTCGTGTCCAGGAATTGAGCGTGGCGCGACAATCGACTCGGCTGCGTATCGCCCGCTTGCACCGCTGAGGGGGACCTGCTCCGACCCTGTAACTGGGCGCACCCGCGTCTTGAGGATGCCGATTGCCTTGTTGTGGGGAAGGCGGTCCTTGTCGAGAACAAAGCAATCGTCGATCAGCTTCGCAGTCATGGGCGACGAAGCCTCAGCAACTCGATTACGAAATCAGCGATAGAATCGATATCGTCGACCTGAAAGGTCGGCAACGATTCCAACTCGTCTCGAGGCCGATCGGATGCGATCGCCGCCACACCTGGGAATTCTGTGGAGAGTGGCTCTCGCGATCGCGCGCCGTCGCGGCGAATCTCGATTTTCGGATAGTCATCGCGCTTGTAGCCTTCCACGAGGATCACATCGCACGAGCCCGCCCGTTCCAATAAATCTTCGAGTGTCATCTCCGGCTCGTCTCCCAGCTCTCTCATCAAAGCAAACCGGCGCGGGGAAGATAGCATCACTTGGCGCGCTCCGGCCTCGCGTATCTCGAAGGAGTCGCGGCCAGGATGATCAATATCAAAGTTCACATGCGCATGTTTGATCACCGAGACAGCATAGCCGCGCCGTGTAAGCTCGCGGATAAGCCGCGACATCAGCGTTGTTTTGCCGGAGTTCTTCCAACCGACAACGCCGAAGACTGGCGGGCTCATTGCAAGGCTCCGCTCAAGAGCCCTTCGGCTTCCGTGAGGTCGTTAGGCGCATTGATATTGAAGAAAGGATCGACTCTGCGCCCGCCGACTTCGATCTGAGAAAAGAAGACAGGCTGGGCGCCATGCTCTTCCGTCCAGGTTGTTACCTTGCGTTCGCCGCGTCGAAGCGATTGTTCCAATGCCTCGGCAAGACCAATAGGCCAAAGTCCGATGACCGGATGCGTACCTTTATCGGACTGCGCGATGCGGAACGACGAGCCTTTATCGCGCGCACTGAGAAGTTTGCGCACAAGGTTCTCGGGGAAGAAGGGCGTATCGGTCGCCACTGTCACTATATAATCAGCGTCCGGCCGATTCTTTTTGACCCATTGGAGGCCCGCGTGGACGCCAGCAAGTGGGCCCTGAAATCCTGTGATGTCATCCGCGACCACCGGCAGGTGGAAAGAATCGAAACGTGAAGGATCCCCATTCGCGTTAATGACGATTTCGGTCACTTGCGGATCCAAGCGTTCGATTATGCGGGCGAGGATCTGCCTGCCACCAAGCTCCCGCAGACACTTATCGCCACCGCCCATGCGGCTCGATTTGCCACCCGCGAGAAGAACACCAACGACGCGCTCTGGCATAGCCATGGCGATCTATCTGACTACAGCCCCGCAGCCGTCACGTTCAAATCGGAGTCGTCAACTGGCTGTGGCTTGCTGTCGGCCAGACCGATCCTGACGGCGCAGAACTTGAACTCAGGAATCTTGCCGTAAGGGTCCAGCTGCGGATTGGTCAGAATATTCGCGGCGGCTTCGACATAGGCGAACGGGATGAAGACCGTGCCTTCCTGAACGGCCATATCAGCCCGCGCCGTGAGTTCAATCGACCCTCGACGGGTAGTGACCTTTATCAAGTCGCCGGGCGCGACGTCGTTACGCGCGAGCGTATTGGGGTGCGCACTCGCCGTAGGGCCGGGCTCTAGCGAGTCCAAGACCCCTGCCCGCCGCGTCATGGCTCCCGTGTGCCAATGCTCCAACTGCCGCCCCGTGATGAGGATCAATGGATACTCATCGTCCGGTACTTCGGCCGGCGGTGACACCTGTGCGGGCACAAGCCGTGCACGGCCTGTGTCTGTCGGGAATCGGTCGCCGAATACGACTGCCTCGCCAGGATGGTCTGGCTCGGGGCAAGGGTAGAGAACCGACGACTCATTCTCCAAGCGATCCCAGCTGATATTGTCGAGCGAGTTCATCGCCTGCTTCATCTCAGCAAAAACGTCCGAAGGATGTGTGTAAGTCCAAGGCAGACCGAGCCGCTTGGCCAGCTCCACAAGAATCCAAAAATCCTCGCGCGCATCGCCGGGCGACTCGACGGCCTTACGACCCATCTGTACCTGACGATTGGTATTGGTGACGGTGCCGGACTTCTCGTACCAGGCGGAGGACGGAAGGATCACGTCGGCATAGTTGGCGGTCTCGGTCAGGAAGATGTCCTGCACAACCAGATGCTCCAGCTTGGCGAGCGCATCGCGGGCGTGACCCGCGTCCGGATCGGACATCGCCGGGTTCTCGCCAAGAATGTACATGCCCTGTCTCTTATACACATCTCCGAGCCCACGAGACTCGACGCT
>JARFRF010000094.1 GCA_029287395.1 Methyloceanibacter sp.
AGCTTGTGGATTACGCCTTCATCCACGGCTGCGTAGAGGCTGCCGTCCGGCCCCTGCACCACGGACCGGAAACGACCGGCGGCCGAGGGGAAAGACAGCGTCTCGACTTCCGCAGAGGTGCAGTCCTCCGACAGGTTAATAACGTCGATGCGCTGCCCGGTTGGTGTGCCGCCAAAGCCGATACCCATGATGCCGACCACCATACGGCCGTTCCAGGCACCCCATTGATCGCCCTCCAGAAAAGCAGCGGAGCCCGTGCCCTGAGACAGCCCGTTGTTGTTCCACGCCGGCTTCATAGCGTCAGGGTAAGCTGCGAGGTCCGTCATCGACATGAACTTCGCCCGTTCTTTCGGATCCACGCCTTCCATCTGATTCGGCATGTAGCCGCAATAGCCGTCAGGGCAGTCGCCGCGGCCCGCAGTATTGGGGCGTGGGTCCCAGCCCCCATTGCCACCGTTCACAAGACATGTGATTTCGTCCGAGTGCCAAGGACCATGTTCGGCCGTAACCGGCTGGTTCGTCCCGGGGCGGAAAGCGATCCCTTGGGGATTGCGGTGACCGTAGGTGTAGACCCGGGGATCAAAGCCTTCAGGTGCCTTGTTGCCCTCCGCTGCTTTGCCGTCTCGATCGATCCGAAGCACGTTACCGCCGATCTTCGTCGGAGACTGCGGCACCTCACCGTTATGCGTATCGCCAGTTGTCACGTAGAGGTACCCGTCGCCTGGGTTCCAACGAAGACGACCGCCGTTGTGCGCACCGGGGCCACCGAAGGGATGATTGGTCGCTTTCGGCTTGTACTGAATATCATCAACGATATCGGTCCGGTCGCCCACGTTGCTGAAGTCGTCGTTGACTGTCAGGCGCAGCACGCGATTCACACCAGGCGCAGGATTGCTCGACGTCGAGTACACGTAGATCGTTCGGTTCTCGTCGAATTTGGGGTCAACCGCGACGCCTTGCATCCCGGCTTGCCCCTCACAAAAGAGGTCGTCTCCCGTGCTGGCATAACCATCGCTGCCTTTTATGCCCAACAGCTTATTCACGTCGCCTGATGGGAGCCGAACCGAAAGGCCCTTGCACTTCTCGGTGAAAAACATCGTCCCATCCGGCAGGAAGGCCATATCCCACGGGAGTGCCAGACCTTCGAGCACTTTGCTGTGCTCCAGTTTCGGCGCGTCGGCAGCGGACGCAGTTGAAAGCGGCATGGCGATTGCCGCCGCCGCGCAGACCGACCAAAAAACATGTCGATACATTAGTATTCCTCCCATTTTACTTACTTGATTATTTATTCCAGCATCGAGCCGGACTGGCACGTTATACGAATAAGCGGTCGAAGAGCACCACTTTTCGCGCAAGCATTGTTCTCGTGTGCAACGAAGAATCAAGCATTTCGGGTCTAGTTGACGAATTCTCATCCGCGCTGGACGGTAAATCTGTATCAAATGACGCCGTGAACTCGCCCCTCAGCGCGAATGCGGCCCCTTAAGACGCTGAGTTCAATCCGCAAACGGATTTCTCGGCCGGCGAGCTCGCGAAGCGTCGGCCAAGGCTTCTGTAGAGCTTGCGCTTGTGAAAAAAGTAGGCCAGCCGTCCCATAATCACGATGGTGATAAATTTCGACACGAAGGGCGTCGCCCCGAGCGGGCCAGCAATGCCCACTTTGAGCCTTGGCTACAGATCGTGGGCATAACCAGCGGGACAATCGGCCAGGCTACCTAGGCTCCTACGAGAGCGACCGCGCCGAGCGTGAAGCGCCAACCGACCTGTTTGGCGGAGAATTCTGGTTACGAGGCGGCGATCACCATCTCCTCAGCGGGGTCCCTTGGCTGTGAGACCCATCGTCCCAATCAGTGCCCAGCTTGAAGGGTGCATGTTCAAGATCCCGACTTCCATCATCTCGGCCATCCCCAACGCAACGGCCACCTTGTCCTGAGCGCGTTACCGGCGAAACGCGGCGATTCTGGGCTTCCGGCAACGAGAGTGCCCCCGCAGTCACCTGCCTTTTGGCGTTGCCACTAGCCAGGCAGGATCGAACCATCTGTCGGCCTCGCCATCATATGGGAGCCTATTGATGTCCCAATGACGGATATACGGCGCATAGACGTCCCAAACGGCCGGGCCACCTCCGACGTACACGACACGGTCCAAAAACCAGCCAAACACTTCCTCAGGATGATGAATGGAGCGGACTTCAACGATTGTTCGCTCTTTGTAGGCGTAGTCCGGAAACGCCGAGATGGTTTTTGGTCCTGCGATTACGACGTGACCGCGCGTCACATCGAAGAATCTCGCAACGTCGGCGACATACTCGCGGTCCTTATTGCCTTCCCATGGCATCTCACCATTCAGGCCCAGCTGTCCCCTCTGCCCTATGGCAATGATCGCACGTATGTCAGCCACGAAGCGCCTCCATCCAATTCGGCCTCTCTTTTATCCACGGATGGCTCTTCGGCAAAGAATGGTGCAAGAGAGCTTGTTGAAACAAGACCGCGTATGAAGCACAGCGCCGGCCGCGACGGCGCCGAACGGCAGAACATAATGGCGCCTCGCCTCGTCTCAAATCCCTATCAGAACCAGGTCGTCAAAGCGATTGGGCTGATGGTCCTGGCGACGCTCTGCCTCACCGTGCTCGACACAACCGTCAAGTACCTTACCGACACACACGGCGTGCCCGTCGCGCAGGTCGTCTGGATGCGCTTTGTGTGCCATGTCTTCTTCAGCGCATTGGTCTTGTGGCCATTCGCTCTACGACCTTCGTTGCGATCCGCAAAGCCAGGCATCCAATTCGTCCGCTCGTGCCTGATGATCCTGACAACAGCGCTCAACTTCATCGCACTGACATACCTGCAGCTCGATCAGAATATCGCGATCTTCTTCTTAACGCCGCTCCTGGTCGCCGCCCTATCCGGTCCACTTCTCGGAGAGTGGGTCGGGTGGCACCGCGCTGCGGCGATCTTTGCAGGCTTCGTTGGTGTGCTGGTAGTGATGCACCCCGGCATTGGCGAAGTCCACTGGGCCATGCTCTTCACCTTGGGCGCCACGTTCGGCTACGCGCTTTTCACCATTGCTACGCGCTACCTCGCGGCGTTTGACCCCCCAGCCGTGACTCAGACCTACACACCGCTCGTTGGCGTACTGATCATGGCTCCGTTTGGCCTGATGAGTTGGCAAATGCCGGAGCATTGGTGGATCTGGTTGCTCTTCGCGACGCTGGGCTTCTGGGGAGGCCTCGGACACTGGTTCATAATTCTCGCGCACCGGTTGGCGCCGGCCGGCATCTTGGCGCCTTACATCTACCTCGGCCTAGTTTGGATGTCGGCTTTCGGATTTATCGTTTTCGGCGATGTCCCCTCCTGGTGGACCATCGCGGGAGCCACGATCGTCATTCTGGCCGGTCTATACCTGCTTGCTCGGGAACGTATCGCGGAGGAGCGTGCGCGAAAGAAGAAGACGACCCTCCGCGTTGACACCGAATTCGAACCGCCGAAATCGAACTAAACGTCCCGCTCTGACTGAGCATAACGGCAGTGCATCTCGTCTACGAACTCGGCAAGCGTGCTGTTTGCAATCGCGTCGCGTGTCCGCGCCATGAGCTCTTGGTAAAACTGGACGTTGGCGTAGCTCAAAAGCATGGCGCCAAGTATCTCGCCCGTCTTGACCAAGTGGTGGAGGTACGCGCGAGAATACTGCGCCGCCGCGCAGGCACTTTGCGCATCCAAGGGGCTGTTGTCCTCTGCGTATTGCGCGTTCCGAAGATTGAGGCGTCCGCCCCATGTGAATGCTTGGCCGTGCCGGCCCGAGCGGGTCGGCATCACACAGTCGAACATGTCTACACCCCGGGAGACTGCGCCCAGTATGTCGAGCGGTGTGCCCACGCCCATCAGATAGCGAGGCTTGTCCTCTGGCAGATGTGGCGTCGTCATCTCCAACGTGTCGAACATTACCCGCTGACCCTCACCGACCGCGAGACCGCCGATGGCATAACCGGGAAAACCTATGCCGACGAGCGTCTTCGCCGAATCTTCGCGCAGGTCCGGATAGACGCTGCCCTGAACAATTCCAAACAAGGCCTGCCCGTCCGCACTCATAGTCTCGAACGCCATCTTCGACCGCTCGGCCCAGCGCATGGATAAATCCAACGAGACGCGGGCCTCTTCACGGCTACAGGGGAATGGCGTACACTCATCGAGCACCATCTGAATGTCGGCCCCCAGCAGGCACTGCACTTCTACGGCGCGTTCGGGCGTCAGGACAGCGGCTGTTCCATCCAGATGTGAGTGGAACGTGACAGCTTCTTCGGTAATCTTGCGGATTTTGGCGAGCGACATGACCTGATAGCCGCCACTGTCGGTGAGAATAGGCTTGTCCCACCGCATGAAGCTGTGAAGCCCGCCCAGCTTGGCGATCCGCTCAGCCCCCGGACGCAGCATCAGATGGTAGGTGTTCCCCAACAGGATGTCTGCGCCCGCCGCTGCAACATCCTCCGTGAACATAGCTTTGACTGTGGCTTGCGTGCCGACTGGCATGAAGGCCGGCGTGCGAATACGGCCGCGCTGCGTTTCGATGATCCCGGTACGGGCATTCCCGTCCGTGACACTCACAACGAAAGAAAAAGGTGCCGTCACGCGGAGACCTTCGGCGTCAACAAACACGCATCGCCGTAGGAGTAGAATCGATACCGTTCGGCGATCGCGTGGCTGTAAGCCTCCTTCATCGTATCAAGTCCGCTGAACGCGCTGACGAGCATGAACAGCGTTGACCGCGGTAAATGAAAATTCGTCAGCAGCCGGTCAACATATCGGAAGCGATATCCGGGGGTGATGAAGATGCTCGTCTCACCGCGGAAAGGCTTTAGCGTCCCGAATTCGTCTGAGGCACTCTCGAGCAGCCGCAAACTCGTCGTCCCAACGGCGATGACCCGATTCCCGCGTGACTTGACAGCGTTGAGGGCAAACGCGGTTTCAGTAGAGATCTCGCCATACTCCGCATGCATCTCGTGGTCGTCTGTATCTTCCGTGCGGACGGGCAAAAAGGTCCCTGCCCCCACATGAAGCGTCACGAAATAAGCGGCAATACCTAGTTCTTCTAAGGTTTGGATCAGTCTCGGCGAGAAGTGCAATCCGGCTGTAGGCGCGGCGACTGCGCCCTCCTCGCGTGCAAAAGTCGTCTGATAGTCCGTCCTATCCTGATCGTCCGGCGCGCGCCGCGCAGCAATATAGGGCGGAAGCGGCATCGCCCCGTCGGCGTCAATAGCATCCCTGAGTTTCCGGCCCGAGAGCTCAAACGCCAAAACCACCTCGCCATCCGCCCCCTTAGCCTCGACGGTTGCATCGAGAACGACGGGCTTGTCGTCGTCGACGCCAAATCGGATACAGTCGCCGTGCTCCAGACGCTTTCCGGGCTTCGCTAAAGCCCGCCAGCGGTGATCGTCTAACTCTTCGATAAGAGTGGCTGAGATTTGCACGGCTGAGTCGCCGCGAACTCGTACGCCCTTAAGAGCGGCGGGGATTACGCGTGTGTCGTTAAGCACAAGCGCATCGCCCGGCTCAAGCAACAGAGGCAAATCCAACATGTGCTTGTCAACCAGGGCTTCCGTTTCGCCAGGCTGCACGACCAATAGCCGAGCCGCGTCGCGCGGATGCGCGGGCCGCAGCGCGATCAGGCCGTCGGGCAATTCGAAGTCGAAAAAGTCTGTACGCACAGAACCCCCGTCGGGGCTAGAGCATTCGAACCATGAGCGCGCCGACCAAAACCAGCAGCACGCCCGAAACCCGCCCAACGCTGAGTTCCCGCTGAACGAGATCGAAAAGACCAAAGCGGTCGAGTAAAAGCGCGGCCGCCAATTGGCCTGCGATCGCGAGAGACATCAGCGCGGCAACACCAATTTTGGGCGCGAGCATCAGATTGACCAGCACGTAGACGGCTCCTAGAAGTCCGCCCCCGACCATCATGTAAAGCGGGATGGACCGCAGTGCACCAAAATCGGTACTCCCGCGTGCAAACACCACTACGACTATAGCAAGGACCGTGGTGCCAACGCAGAAGGACCAGAACGCGGCCGAGAGGGGATGGCCAAGCCGCGCTGCAAGTTCGGCGTTGATTGGGCCTTGCATGGCAATCATGCCCCCAGTGAAGAGAGCCACCAGCGTTAGCATTACTGCGGTGCCTGACATGGAGGTGCTCTCCTTGAGCTTTCCGTCTTGCCGGTCGATCATCCGGTGGTATCGGCAGCCACCTTGACCGAAACGATTTTGTCGGGGTTTGCGGGAGGCTCGCCGCGGTTGATCTGATCGACATTCTCCATGCCTTCGATCACACGGCCCCAGACAGTGTACTTCCGGTCAAGAAAAGTCGCGTCGTCGAAACAGATGAAAAACTGACTGTCCGCTGAGTCCGGCGACTGAGCCCGTGCCATCGATACTGCGCCACGTGTGTGGGGCTCCGCGTTGAATTCTGCCGCGAGTTTTTGGCCCGAGCCGCCGGCACCCGTTCCGGTCGGATCACCGGTCTGGGCCATAAAGCCCTCTATGACCCGATGGAATGGGACGCCGTCATAGAAACCCTGCCGGGCTAGTTCCTTTATGCGTGCAACATGATTGGGAGCAAGGTCTGGGCGCATTTCCACCACCACGTTGCCCTTGCTCGTTTCGATAATGAGTGTGTCTTCAGCATTGGCCACTTGTCGGGCTCCTTGTATTGGGCGTTTCGTTGTGAGAACTGCGACCTACTATTCGATGGTCGCCTTCTTAATGAAGTCGAGCTTGGGAAACTGCGTCACAAGATAGGCGTTCCCCTGCATCTTGATCAGGCCCTGGTTGGGACCATTCCCTCGAGGAGCGCCTTCGCCGTAGCCGTTATAGAGTGAGTCGACAACGTCCATGCCGGAGACCACTTTTCCGAACGGTGCAAAGCCCTGGCTGTTGAGGCCGGCGTTGTTGTTGAAGTTGATAAAGACTTGGGTCGTGCGCGTGTTCGGACCTGCCGTCGCGAATGTTAGGGTACCCCGAGCGTTGGACTCTCGTACCGGATCGTCCGGGATTGTTGCATTGCTCCAAGCGGCGGAGACGTCGGGATTTCCACTAATGCCGAACTGGACCATGAAACCATCGATCACGCGAAAGAAGCGGGCATCGTTATAAAAACCAGCCTTTACGAGGTTGTAGAACCGATCGGCCCCGTTGGGCGCCCAGTCGCGGGTTACCTGAACGACGAAGGTCCCCTTCGAGGTTTCGAATTTCGCCTTATAGCTATCTGGCGCGCGCGCGTTGAGAGACGCGGGGTCGCCGAGACTTGCCGCCATCGCTGGGGAATGGGCCATTGTGGCTGCGAACAGCAAGGTCCACGCAAAAAGGACGGTAGTCCTGAAGGTCATGGAAGTTTCCTCTTTGGTTGGTCTCCATCGGAAAAGACGATTGATTATCGTGCTAGCTTGCGCGCGAGAGCTTCGTTGACCAGCTCCGGAACGAACGGCGATACATCTCCGCCCATTGCCGCAATCTGGCGGACGAGACTTGCTGCGATATGGCGCGTCCCAGGTGATGCGGCAAGAAAAACGGTTTCGATCTCGGGTGCAAGAGCCGCATTCATACCTGCCATCTGCATTTCATAGTCGAAGTCTCCTGCGTCACGCAGACCGCGAAAAACGACTGTGGCCCCGGCGGTCTTAGCCGTCTCGACTGTGAGCCCGTCATAAACCACAACGTCGAGTTCGATGCCAAGTTCACTCGCGACAGGCTCAAGAGCCGCCCGGGCGAGAGCTATTCGCTCCTCATCCGTGAAGAATGGGCCTTTGCTGTGGTGCGCACCAATGGCGATAACAAGCCGGTCTACGAGTTGAGCGGCGCGCCGCACGATGTCGACATGCCCCAGCGTAACTGGATCGAAACTCCCTGGATAAAGACCGATGCGCATGCCTCTCACGCTCCTCTTGTCCGCGCGCAGCGTTCGTTAGGCGTCGCGCCATAAACTCTGCGAGCCACTTCGATCCGTGGCAAGGCCATGTCGGCAAGGCCGCAGCGCCTCAACTTGAGCATGAATGAACAGGGGCCCGGCGTGTCACCGGGCCCCAAAAGTTTTTAATCGCTAGGGAAAATTGCTACTTCAGCTCTTCATAAGCTGCGGTGGTGCCGTGGCCGCCCAGCAA
>JARFRF010000108.1 GCA_029287395.1 Methyloceanibacter sp.
GCTGCTACTCGGTGCGCCGCGCCTGGAGCCGCGTTGACCTGTCGACGCTGTTCAGTGGTGCGGCGCATTTTGGGCGTATTGGTTGAGGGAAGCGACGACGCGGTAAAGCACTTGGGCACCCGCATTCTGAGGCCGCGCGATATTTAGCTGATACTAGAGAGACCGGTTTGTGGACAAAGCGGGCATTGGGCCTGTTTGTTGGCGCCTCTGAAGGCCCGTCCGGTTAATGCCGCTGAGCGGACATTCGAAACGCAAGCAATTGGCCCACTTCAGGAAGTACAGTGTAGGGTCAGGCCATCCAAACATCAGTTTGAGCTTGGCAAAAAAAGAAACGGCGGCGACCCCGCATCGCCACCGTCTCTCGTGCACCCCCAGTAGCCCTAAGCGCCAGATCAACTGTCGCGTCTTCAGGCTTGCTGCAAAGCTCTGGTGATCGTGTCCTCACAACTAGTGCTCCTGAGCCACTCCAGAGGACTTCCACAACCTAAGCGCTCAACAAAAACACTCAGCTTTCGTTGTAGTTAAATCAGCTCGGGGAGCGCTTACCGAGCCGAGATGTCTCGAATGAATCCGAAGCCAGTCAGTAATGGAAGTCCCAGGGAACATTTTGCTCGGAAAGCAATGCATGTGGATAACTAACGCATTGCCGAACTTAGCGTCAGCGAATCTTTGTATTTTCAACTGTACGTTGAATCAAAACATCGGTCGGATAAGACCTTGAATCCATTTGCTGAGCTCTAGGAGATTTAATGTCATCGATCGAACAACAACTGGGCGAACTCAAAGCACGTTTGGACGAGCTTACCACAGATGAAATGAAGCTGATCAAAGAGCTCGAGCAGGCCCTGATTAAGGCAGACAACCAGCTACAAAATGAAATTGACCAAGTCTTCAGCTCTCATCTGCAGCGCAGAGAATGCCTTGCCTCCTCGCTAGTCAATCTTGCGAGAAATCTGGGCCGCTTGCCAGCACCCAGACCTGAAGCTGCTAGCTTGGATTATTCGGCGAGCCCGCCTCCGCAAGAGGGGCAGCAACGTGAAACTTTGGCTAACTCTAACGGCGAAACTTGGAAGCTGTCCCAAAACGACGGTCAATACTCGATCGAAGACCTGAAATTAGTCTGACCGTTAGACTGGCCCAGACCGTTCTCATTTTACGCAGAAGGCCAATCGCGACTAATGGCGGAGGAAGTGGTGCGTTTATCGCGGTGGTGCGTTTAACGCGTGCGCATCATTTCCTGTAAACGCATCCGCCAATAGGGCGTCGGGCAGGTCAGGAGCTTGCCGTCGCCTTCGAACGACTTGAGGAAGGTCTCGCCGGCGAGGACATAGTCGATCAGGCGGCGCGTCGGCCGGCGCACCTTATATGCAAGGCTGCTAGTGCGCCCGACTACAATGCGCCCTTCTGTCCGGTAACTGCCATTAACCGCCACGGCCTCAACCGGGCCTGGTGTCCTCACCACGACCTTGCCCGTGCCGCGCACCTTGGTACGGAACTTCAGTAGTCCGTCTCCCGCCCACAACGACGTCCACATGCTCTCGCAGTGTGCCGATATTTGAATGTCGCCCTCCGACGCCCAGTAGGACCCAGCTTCGAAGATCCATTCGTCGTCGTCGAGATCGATTACGTGGAAGCCGCCTAGCGTCGGTTCGAGGTAGACGCTGCCCGTACCGCGGTAACGCGGACGCATCAGCGATTCCTCAGCAAGCATCGCAGCTAGAAATTGGCGGTATGTTGGAACCGGCGAATCGACCGTGATATCGCCCTCGATGTAGCTGAGCGCGCCGGCCTCTGCGCGCAACTCCTCCTGATCGAGGTTCGCCTTCACCCAGTGCATGCCCTCTCGCTCGACGATCTCGAAGGAAGCCATCGCGTCACCTTGACTCTCAGTTCTTAATCAGTGCAGCGTGCACGGCTTCGAACGCCGCCGGCGGCACGCTGAGTTCGCCACGAAAAGGACTGTCCATCAGAGCTGAGAGGCAGACCATCGTGGACATGCCGAACGCCGCTACACCACCCAGCAGCAGCTGCGATACCACGCTCGAGTCGAACATCCAGATCAGGACGAGGCAGAGGAACGCCCCCATCACGATTGTGTACCACATAATGCCGGGAATGCTGACGCTCGCCATGTGTAGGCGGGCGCGTCTGAGTTCAACGAGCGCGTTGAACTCGCGCAACGTTTCGGCATGAAGGATCTGATGGCTCGCGCCCTTCGGCTCGAACGTCGTAAGGCGTTCGAGGAAGCGCTTCAGGTTTTGGTCTTGGCCGAGCTGTGCGGTGCCGCGTCTCAGCAGCGGCCACTCGGTATCGATGACGGCCTTCGTATAGCGCTTGAGATCGCCACGAAGCTGGGCTGAAAGTTCGTCGGGATAGACAGCCACATCCTCGTATAGCGCCGCAACGGTGGAAGCCTCATGCGAGGAGACCCGGTCCGCTTCCGTTAGGTTCTGATATGTAACAACGGCGAGCATGCCGAGTAGAACGCCGTAGATCAAGCTAACGAACGACAAGACATAGCCGATCACTTCGTTAAAACCCTGTCGGCGCCCGACCAGGAGCCGAAGAAAGGGGCGCACGAACATCACCCCCAGGCAGCTGACGGCAACAAACACCAGAGCGAAGAAAAACGCCGCCGACCACGATGGCACATCGTAAATCCAGTAGAACAAGGTGACTTCAACTCCCTGACCAGCCCCCATTGAGTGATCCAACGCGAATGTTAGTGGAGCGTCGGTCGTCTGGCTAGGCGGATCGGGGCCGTCGGAGCCGCCCCATTGGGCGGAGACGGCCACGCAGTGCGGCTTGGCACCCACGTTTCTCGGGCCGGTGGCTGGTATCCAAGTGACGTTGAGAGTACTCTTCAATCGATTTGAGTTGGTAATATTAGAGGTCCAGAAAATGCCACCATTTCATCGCCCAAATGCTAGCAGTGCGTCGGGAAAGCATTACGTCTGCCCTGCTGCACCTCCGAAATGAACACCTGATCCGGTATGATCGCTCTGGCATTTATATCCGGGATCGGGCTGGGCTGGAGGCGGTATCGCGCGAGTGTTACGACGTCATAACAGATGAGTACGCTCGCCTGCTGGATTTCCAAAAGACGAGGCGTGACCCAACATCCGCGAAGTAGATGGGGTGTATGGTTCCGCTCGTGAGCAGTTCATGGAAACTGCATTTTGGCGCATTGCGACGCCCGTGGAGCAGGAACCATCCACCCCATCTGCTTTCGTAGGCGAAGCGGAGCATGACTAAGCTGTGATCGTCAGAGGCCGGTCTTGTCCGCTAATGGGATGGACCGGCTGCTCCAAAGCGGACATTCGGCCATAAAGTACTTGGACTTCGACCGGACAGCGGTTGTCCATTGAGGTCAGCGTCTGACTTCACCGCCCTTCACTTTGAATGATATGGAGGCAGCTCTCCACTTCCTTTACGCAGATAGCGCCCGTGAAAAATGAACCGGCTCGCCA
>JARFRF010000157.1 GCA_029287395.1 Methyloceanibacter sp.
GGCCGGGTGCAAGACCCGGCCCTTTAGTGTCGTTTGGTTGCGGCGCTTAAGCGGCAGCTTTACCGTCTTCTGCAGCCTCGGCGGCGGCCTTATTGCTTCGTGCCGACTTCGCAAGGATTTCGTCGATCTTGGCAATCGCACCGTCCTCGTCCAACTTTTCGACGGCAGCCAGTTCACGAGCCATCCGGTCAAGCGCGGCTTCATATAGCTGGCGCTCTGAGTAAGACTGTTCAGGCTGGGCCTCAGACCTGTAAAGGTCGCGGACAACCTCGGCGATCGAGATCAAGTCACCAGAGTTAATCTTGGCTTCGTATTCCTGCGCGCGCCGTGACCACATCGTGCGCTTCACCCGAGCCTTGCCCTTCAAGGTTGTCAGGGCCTTCTTCACGATCTTGTCTTCGGACAGCTTGCGCATGCCGACGCTTTCAAGCTTGGTGGTCGGCACCCTAAGGGTCATCTTGTCCTTATCGAAATTGATCACGAACAGCTCAAGCTTCGCGCCGGCAATCTCTTGTTCTTCGATAGACATGATGCGGCCCACGCCATGAGCGGGATACACGATGTACTCATTCGTCCGAAAGCCGTTCCGCTGCTGGGGTCTTTTTTTCTCTGCCATGTACTCGCCTCGCTATTGAAAGTAATAGGGCGCGTGAGAGCTGAGGAACGTGAGCAAAACCGCGTCGAACACGGCCAGCGACCGGTGCGCCGGCGACGCCCGGTGGGCGCTCTCGCGGACAATAAGAGTGCGGCCGACCAGGGGATCCGATCGCTAACACCCTTTCGAAGCTCAGAAAAAAAGCGCGCCCGACTGGCTCGCCTCTCTTGGTGCCTCACGCGCCAAAACATTGCGCCATTTCGCTAGCTTTATATCACGAAAAACACAAAATCGGAAGTTGACCGCCCCTAGGGGATGGGCGGTTTTACGGTAAAGACTGCGACATTTTGACCAGAAGGTTAATGCGAGGACGGCTTTTTCGGTCTCAATTGACCGGAAATACAGCGCTAATCCCCTTCACCCGGCTCTTTCGAGAAGTATTTCTCGAATTTGTTCGGTTGGTTGAGAAAGTCATCCGCATCTGGCGGCGAAGGCTTCTTGGTCGTGATGTTCGGCCAGGTCTCAGAGTACTCGCGATTCACATCCAGCCATTTGTCTAAGTCCGGCTCAGTATCCGGCTTAATGGCGTCGGCCGGGCACTCTGGCTCGCAGACACCACAGTCGATGCACTCATCCGGATGGATGACGAGCATATTCTCGCCTTCATAAAAGCAGTCGACAGGGCACACCTCCACACAGTCGGTGTACTTACACTTGATGCATAATTCAGTGACGACGTATGTCATCGATTCCACACGTTATGGGGCTGGGTTTCAGCCCTGGTTCTAAGGCCCAGCTCGGGCGCTCTTCTCATCCCGAACAAAGGACTTTTGCCTATAGCAATAGTTTGGGCAGCACAAGGCGTGCAACCTGCCGGGAAAGCTCGAGTCTTAGGAAGGATTTGCAGTGTTCCATTCCAATTTGAGGCGGAATTTCTCACACGGCATAGCGACTGCTCGAAGTGGCGGCTTCTAGCTAGAGAGGGCGCGGAACTGGTCGATGCGCCGGCGGTCTCGCTTTGTTGGCCTGTTTCCCACGCGCGCCTCACCGACAGGCCCTCTCTCGTTCCTCTCGAGTGGCGGGCTCAGGTCCTCGTAGAGCATTCGAGCCAGCGATGCCGGACCGCGCCGTTCGGCTGCATTGAGGACGCGCCAAACGACAAGCCGCCCGGGTGGCGTCGCCGTGATGACGTCGCCGAGTTGTACGAGCCTGCTGGGTTTGCGGACCCGCTTGCCATTGATGCGCACCCTCCCGTCCGCAATCAGGCGGTTCGCGGCCGAGCGCGTCTTCGCCATGCGGGCACACCAGAGCCATTTATCTAATCGCTGGCCTGTCATCTGTGAAATTTGTCTGTGTGGGCCAAAGTGTCCACAAGTGAAGGCATTGCGCGCCTGGCCGAAGCTACCCCTTGCCCTGATTGTCCTTGCCCAGCTTGCCTGTAGCCAAGGTCTCTCTGAACTCCAATAGGGCTGCGAAAGGCGAGTCTTCTGGCTTTCGGGGGTCCCGTCTTGGCGATTGGGTGGCTTTACGGCTGCGGTCGTGACTATTCCCACCGAAGCGATTGTTCTTCTTTCCGCGCCGCGGCGCTTTGCTCGCATTCGCGCGTGGGGCTGAGCGGGCAGCGCGCTCAGCTTTATCGTCACTGTGTTCGGCATTGGAGTTACGGCCTTTGCGGACCTTATTGCGCCAGTGCCGCGGCTGCTGATGCCGCCGCTTCGCGGGGCGCCAGATCTCGTCGAAGCTTGGGTCGCTCTCTTCGGCTGGCACCTGTAGCCCGTCGGCGTCTTGTGCCCCGGCATCGCTTGTTCCCGCTGCGGTCGATGTTGAAAGCGGTTGCTGCTTGGCGGGCGTAGCAATCTTGCGCCGTTCGAGACGGAATCCAAGGCCGCGCAGGATCGAGGCGAACTCATCGCCAGAACATCCGACAATCGACATCATTTCCGGCACGACTCGGAAACCGCCGTCGCCCGTCGCCCCGGACGGGGGCTGAGGCGTTTCTGGGGCCGCCGCTGACTTGGCTCCCAGCACTGTCGATGTGTCGACCTCCGCTGATCGAGCGGCACTTGGCTCGTTTGTTTGTGCCTCGGCTGTCGGTTCGATCTCGTCCGTTTTTGTCGTTAGGGCGTCCTGAGCCTTGGCGGTGTGCTCATCGGCTGGACTTGGCG
>JARFRF010000173.1 GCA_029287395.1 Methyloceanibacter sp.
AATTGTCAACATTGAGCTTGTACTTGAGTGATGAGACGGTGGCTGCGGCACTTTGCGTACCGCAACGAATTCCATAAGTCCGTCCAGGTAACATGGCCTCTTCGTCGAACCAGATTAGCTTTGCCGCGATTTGGTCTGCTACAGACGGCTCCGCATCAGGTGTCGTGATTACGTCACCACGGCTCGCGTCAACTTCCTCTGCGAATGTCAGCGTAACTGCGTCGCCCTCGGTTGCTGCGTCAAGATCGCCATCTGCGGTGACTATTCGCGCCACATGCACGCGTTTTCTGGACGGATGGATAACGACCTCGTCGCCGGGTTCGACCCGGCCGCTTGCCACGGTCCCTGACACTCCACGAAAGTCCAGATGCGGTCTGTTCACCCACTGAACGGGGAAACGCAATGGATCGCTATCCCGCGCACGGTCAACGTCAACTGTCTCCAAGTGTCCGAGCAATGTGGGACCGTGATACCACTGCATGTGTGCACTGGGCGTGGTGACGTTATCGCCCTTCAATGCCGATACCGGAATAGCTTCGATTGAGTCAAAGCCGAGCGGCTTGGCGAATACTTCGAAGTCGTCAACGATGGCCTGGAATCGCTCATGATCGAAGTCAATCAAGTCCATCTTGTTAACAGCGAGTGCAACTTTCTTGATGCCGAGCAAGGACAGGATGCACGCGTGCCGACGGGTTTGGGTCAGCACACCTTGCCGCGCGTCGATCAGTAGAACACCAAAGTCGCAGTTCGATGCACCTGTCGCCATATTGCGCGTATACTGAACATGTCCCGGTGTATCGGCAACGATAAACTTTCGCCGAGGAGTGGAGAAGTACCGGTACGCGACATCAATCGTGATGCCCTGCTCCCGTTCAGCCTGTAGGCCATCGACAAGGAGAGACAGATCGATTTCCGCACCAGGACTGGCGTTCCGTCGCTTGGACTCTTTTTCGATGTTCTGAAGCTGGTCTTCGAACACAAGCTGTGAATCGTAAAGAAGCCGTCCGATTAGCGTGCTCTTGCCGTCGTCGACGCTGCCGCATGTGAGGAAGCGCAGGAGACCGCGATCTTCCTCTGCAACAAGGCGCGCCACGATCCTATCACCGGCACTCTGTTGAGTGCCGCCGACAACGTCGAGATGCGCCATTAGAAGTACCCCTCTTGCTTCTTCTTTTCCATCGACCCAACCTGATCGTGATCAATAACGCGCCCCTGCCGCTCCGAATGGCGAGAAGCGATTAGCTCCTCGATGATCTCAGGCACTGTCGCAGCCTCAGACTCAATGGCGCCCGTCAACGGGTAGCACCCCAGCGTCCGAAAGCGGACTTTCCGCATCTGTGGTGTCTCGCCGTCCTCGAGGGGCAGACGGTCATCGTCAACCATGATGAGCGTCCCGTCACGCTCGACCACGGGGCGCTCTTTCGCGAAATAGAGCGGCACGACCGGGATATCCTCCAGATAGATGTAGGTCCAAACGTCGAGTTCAGTCCAGTTCGACAATGGAAACACGCGCATGCTTTCGCCAGGATTTACTTTGGTGTTGGCTAGATGCCAAAGCTCAGGTCTCTGACGCTTGGGATCCCAGTTATGTGAGGCATTCCGGAACGAATAGACGCGTTCCTTCGCACGCGACTTCTCTTCGTCTCGACGTGCGCCGCCAAACGCGGCGTCGAAGCCATATTTGGCAAACGCCTGTTTCAGCGCCTCTGTCTTCATAATGTCGGTATGCAGAGCGCTTCCGTGTGTGATCGGCGAAATGCCGTTTCGCACGCCCTCCTCATTGATCTGGACCATTAGTTCGACGCCAAGCCGCTTCGCTTCGGCATCCCGAAACGCGATCATCTCCTTAAATTTCCAAGTTGTGTCGACGTGGAGGAGCGGAAACGGCGGCTTACCCGGAAAGAACGCTTTCATTGCAAGATGCAGCAACACGGCCGAGTCCTTGCCGATAGAGTACAGCATCACCGGATTTTGAAACTCCGCGGCAACCTCACGCATGATGTAGATGCTCTCTGCCTCAAGCTGGCGGAGATAGGATGAAAGAACTTGCTTCATAGATCAGTACTCATGCGTGTCGTTTCAGTTCGATTGGCATTGCTCGTCTCAGCTTCGGTGTCTTTGCCATTTTGTGCCTTGGCAAATGCGTCTGCGTGTCGTTTGGCGACAAGGTAGCGGTACGCACTGACTGGCAACAAAGCCAGATAAATTAGAGACCCCGCAAACAGAGTTTGAGCTGGATAGGTCAAGAGCAAGGCAATGAAAAGAGCCGCCAGAACAAAAAGCGGCGGAACGTACTCTCGATGGATCCGCTGACCAAGCATCTTGATGGAGAAAGTGGGTAAATTCGACACCATTAAGAGCGCTACAGCAATCGTATAGAGCAGCACCAACGGCGTAAGGCTGGGCCAGTGGAGACCCAAATCTTGGCCGTAGATCGGTAACAGGACGATGATTGCCCCAGCGGGCGCCGGCACGCCCACAAAGAAAGACTTTTTCCAAATTGGTTGGTCCGTCTGACTGAGCGACACATTGAAGCGCGCGAGACGTAGGGCCGAACAAACCGCGAAGACCAATACCGCTATCCAGCCGAGGCTCTTTAGGTCTTCGAGCGACCACGCAAATAGAATGATTGCCGGCGCCACGCCAAAATTGACGAAGTCGGCAAGACTGTCCAATTCAGCGCCAAAACGCGTCGACGCTTTCAGGAGGCGCGCCACGTGCCCGTCGATCCCATCGAGAAACGCAGCGAACACGAGCGCCGCCACCGCCATATCCCAGCGGTGCTCGATCCCCATGCGGATAGCCGTCAGCCCGGCGCATAGTCCGACCAATGTGAAGATGTTCGGAATGAGGACCCGTATCGGCACTTCGCCACGCACGAGCAGCCGCTGGCTCAGCTTTCGGTCGTCCCGTTCTGGATCGAAAGGAGGAAACATTGCTCGTTACGCTCTTACTTTGACTTCATCAGTCAGGACCGCGAGAGCCGTCTCGCCTGCAATAGCCGTCTGACCCGTTTCGCAAAAGATCTCGGTGTCAGGTGGCAGATACAAATCCACACGGCTTCCAAAGCGGATCAAGCCAATCCGCTGCCCAGCCTCCAGACTATCATCATCGCCCACAAAGGGGACGATCCGCCGCGCTACCAACCCAGCAATAAGAACAACGCCAATTCTAACGCCGGACTTGGTCTCGATAACAAATGCCTGGCGCTCATTCTCCTCGCTCGCCTTATCCAGCTCCGCGTTGAAAAAGGCACCGTGGACATATGCGCTATGAATAATCTTTCCGCCAACTGGGGCCCGTACGATGTGTACGTCGAGCACCGAAAGAAACACAGAAACCCGCGTCAGTGATGCCGTCCCGAGCGAGAGTTCGCGCGGCGCCGTGACGTCTTCGACAACGGCCGATACTTTTCCATCGGCTGCGCTTACCACGAGCCCCGGCCGGTCTGGTGTCACACGCTCAGGATCACGAAAAAAGTAGGCACAAAAAATTGTGCCCAGCGCGCAGAGCCAACCGACCGCGGGCGCAAAGAGGAACAGAAACAGAGTAGCGACCGCGCCGATCGCTACGAACTTGTAACCATCCGGATGGACTGGAACAAACGCTCTCGCGATCGTGTCAATCAGGCTATGCCGGTCGTCCATAACGCTCCCCACTTTGACGCCTAGCTCGAGGCCAGCACCTCATCCTCTATTCGATCATCCGCTATCGGCGAAGACGAATCCTCCGCGCCCTCCGATTGGCCGTTGAGCTCGCTTGCCTCTTGAGCCTCGTCTGCGTGAGCAAGAATTTCTCGCGCCTCGTCTGCCTCGCGCTGACGCGCCCACAAGCTCGCATAGAGACCATTTTTGGCCAGAAGCTCGGCATGCCGCCCCTGCTCCACGATGCGTCCCTTTTCGAGCACGATAATGTTGTCTGCGTGTACGACAGTTGAGAGCCGGTGCGCAATCACAAGGCTTGTGCGGTTGCGGGCGACCTGCTCGAGCGCATCTTGAATCTCTTTTTCGGTGTGGCTGTCGAGCGCGGAGGTCGCCTCGTCCAACATGAGGATGGGTGGCGCCTTCAGGATGGTCCGGGCAATCGCTACGCGCTGCTTCTCACCCCCTGACAACTTCAGGCCACGCTCGCCTACAAGCGAGTCATAGCCTTGCGGGAGCGCCAGGATGAACTTATCGATCTGTGCCAGCCGTGCAGCCTCGTGGACCTCGGCAGTCGTTGCATCCGGTTGTCCGTAACGAATGTTGTACTCAATCGTATCGTTGAACAGCACCGTGTCTTGAGGAACCATACCGATTGCGGTCCGCAGCGACTTCTGGGTCACGTCGCGAATGTCTTGACCGTCGATTGTGACCTGTCCTTCCTGCACCTCGTAAAAGCGAAAAAGGATCCTTGAGATCGTCGATTTGCCTGCGCCCGACGCACCGACGATTGCCACCATCTTCCCCGCCGGCACATCGAAGGAAACGTCCTTCAAGATGGGACGGCCCAGCTCATAGGCGAACGAGACGTTCTTGAACGAGATCGCTCCTTTATCGACCCGCAACGGCTTCGCGCCCGGTCGATCGACGATATCTGCCGGCTCCTTCAGAAGTGCGAACATGGTTTCCATATCGACGAGCCCCTGTTTGATCTCGCGATACACCATGCCCATGAAGTTGAGGGGCATGAAGAGCTGGATAAGAATAGCATTGATCATCACGAAATCGCCCACCGTCAGCACACCTTGGGTGACATCCCGCGCGGCAAGGAGCATGCACGTGACCATGCCCGCACTGAAGATGACGGCCTGTCCCGAGTTCAAGAACCCAAGCGTGGTGTAGGTACGAACCGCTGCCTTCTCGTAGCGCGCCATGGACGAGTCGAAGCGCCGTGCTTCCAGATCCTCGTTGCCGAAGTACTTCACGGTCTCAAAGTTGAGCAAACTATCAACGGCCTTAGAGTTCGCCTCCGTATCGCTTTCGTTCATGTCC
>JARFRF010000131.1 GCA_029287395.1 Methyloceanibacter sp.
AGTGCAATGCCGATGGCCAAGGCACGACGCTTATGCCCCGATGCCGTGATCGTCCCACCAAGGTTCGATCGCTATCAGGACGTCTCGCGAACAGTCATGAGCGTCTTCGCAACTTTCTCACCCGACGTCGAGGCTTTGAGCCTGGACGAGGCGTTCCTCGACATGACCGGTGCGGAGCAGCTGTTTGGTGACCCAGAAGCTATGGGCCGTCGACTCAAGGATGCCGTTTGCGATGCCACGGGTGGTCTCACAGTTTCTGTTGGCCTCTCGTCGACCAAGTATGTAGCGAAAGTCGCAAGCAGCTACCTCAAACCCGATGGCCTGACAATCGTTCCGCCGGAGCAGGCCAAAGCCTGGCTTGCCCCCCTGCCCGTAAGCCGCCTCTGGGGTGCCGGGCCGAAGACGCAAGAGCGCCTCCATGACTTGGGTCTGCAGACCATCGCAGATGTGGCTGATGCCGACCCGAAGTTTCTGCTCAAAAAGCTGGGTAAGCCCGGCCTCCTCTTCCACAGCCTCGCCCATGCAAAGGACCCCCGGGCCGTCACAGGCCACAGAGGAGGCAAGAGCATCGGATCGGAACATACGCTCGACACCGACATCTCTGACGTGGAAGAGATCAAGCGTCACCTGCGCCGGTCTGCCGAGAACATCGGCAGGCGACTGCGCAGAAAAGGCACCCAAGCCTTCGGCGTGAGTGTGAAACTAAAGACAGCAGATTTTCAGCTTCTGAGCCGCCAGCGCCGCCTGAACGAGGCGACAGATGTTACCGAGACGATTTACTCGGTTGGCGTCGAGCTCCTTAAAGCCTTCGACCCTCGTGGCCCGTTCCGTCTGATCGGCATGGCGGCATACGACCTCGTCAGCACCGAAGACAAGACTCAGCTCGATCTCTTCGGCGGTTCAGCGCGTCAGCGCCAACTTGATGCCGCCATCGATGACCTGTCAGAGCGATATGGTGCGAACATCGTACACCGGGGCAACGACCTCACGACGCCCTCACTTGCGCGCTTAGCAGCCACACTAGACTTCTTGGATGACGACCCAGACGATTAGCTACAGTCGCTGATTGCGAGAGTGGAACCGGAGAAGTCGAAGCGGAATTGGGCATAGCTACGACCGGTTCCGCAGCCAGGTCATTCATCACCCGCCGTCGATCTCCGGCATCGCATCCATATGCTAGAGCTTCGCCATGTCCGCTTTGTGTCGTTGGCGGACATCGGATCGGGACTTTGCAGCGACCGCTCTGCGCCCAAGCGGACACGTTGGCGGCCGGAGCGGCCAGAAACGCCGGGCAGCACTGCGCGGGCAAGCGTGCTATTTCGACTATCCTTGCCCAACGCTCTTCTCGCCTTGATGCATTGATTGGCGTCAAGCCCGGTTGCTAGCGTAAGATTGCGCCTCCTTGAAATCGCTTGGACGCCCCCATGAACGACAACGTCTTCGATGCCGAGAACCAACAGAAGCAGTTGCTCGCTCAGCTCCTCGCGCTGGACGACAACGGCTCTCTCGAGGGCGACGAGATGCGCGCTTTGCGCTTGGCACTCGAGTTCATGAAGGCAGATCAAGCATTAATTGAAAAGAAAATCGCCTCGACCTTGGTCGTCTTTGGCAGTCATTTGATCGTTTCGCCCGAGGCGGCCGAGGCGGCCTTAAGTCGAGCCACGAATGCAGAGCAACTGGCCCGCGCCAAACAGCAGCGAGCCATGTCCGCTTGGTACGACGAAGCGCGCCAGTTCGGAAGAACTGTCTCGGAACGCGGTGGAGCGCTCGTCTCGGCGGGCCCGCGGCACAATGTACTCGCAACCGGTGGCGGACCCGGAATAATGGAGGCGGCAAACCGTGGCGCATGGGAGGCGGGTGCCCCTAGCATCGGCTTCAATATTGCCCTGCCGGAGGAGCAGCTGCCCAATCCCTACATCACGCCCAGTCTCAGCTTCTCATTTCGGTACTTCGCCATCCGCAAGATGCACTTTGCTATGCGCGCCAGCGCGCTTGCTATCTTCCCTGGCGGCTTCGGGACCCTGGACGAGCTCTTCGAAATTCTTACGCTCATACAAACAAAGAAGATGTCCCCGATCCCGGTGATCCTGTTCTCGCGTCCCTATTGGACGACGCTGATCGACTTCGACGCCTTGGTGCAACGCGGCACGATTCGGAAGGAGGATGCAAACTCGTTCGAAGTCGTCGATAGCGTCGAGGAGGCGTGGGCCGTGCTCGCACGCACCGGACCGATGATGAAAACGGCCCTACGAGAGCCTTAGTCCGCGTAGAGAAACGGTCGAACACCGCGCGCGCTCCGACAGCCCTCTCTGGGTCATAGGCAACATTGAGGAGCTAATTGAGCATGTCCGTCTTGCACCCCAAAGCCGACATTCTCACGCGCGGCATTGACGTCGGATATGTGACAATAGCGGACATTAGATTATCAGCGTCCGCTTCTTGGCGGTGGCTTTCTTCTTCGCCGGCGCGTGTGAGCGTTTGGACGGCGACTTCCCTGTTGTCGACGCCCCTGCCTTGGCTAGACTGGCGTCCTCAAGATCCTTGTCGGGCAACACCACGAAGATCAAAACCGCAAGAGCGGTCATATAGAAGTGAAAGGCCGCTTCTTGGGCGTTCCAGGTTTGCGATTGCCACATGGCGAACCATTCGCCAGCGATGACCA
>JARFRF010000008.1 GCA_029287395.1 Methyloceanibacter sp.
GCATTGTAAACGTCGTCGGCGTCCGCGGGCTTCGCGAGGTAATCCACCGCGCCAATTTTAACCGCCGACACGGCAGTTGCGATGTTGCCGTAGCCAGTAAGAATGACGGCGCGAGAATCCGGGCGAACCTCTTTCAAGGCCGCGACGACATCGATGCCGTTGCCGTCGTCGAGGCGCATATCCACCACAGCAAAGGCCGGCGGGCGTTGTCGGAGCCTTGCCAACCCCTCGTCCACAGAGCCAGCAGCCTCGACGGCGAACCCGCGCGTTTCCATGGCACGAGCCACGCGTTGCAGAAAAGCCCGGTCATCGTCGACGATCAAGAGCGTGTTGTCCTGCGCAGGCGCGCCGAATTCCTCTGACATTCTCGTTGCTGGATGCATATCCATAGGTCTGATCCCTTTACGGTCGTACAACTCAACCAAGGGACGTGTCTTCCCGGACAATGGTACTATGTGCCTTAACTGGCTTCTTTTTCTAGAGGTAAGGTCTTGAAAGAGCGATAACAAGTCTCGTCGACCTCACCAAGACCAGCGCCTAAGCAACAGAAAAACGCTTGATCTGAGCACAATGACAACGATACAGGCTGGTTGTGGCAAATCTATGCGGGTAACGACCCGCCCGCGATGATGGCTCTTTCTCACGCGATCAATTCTTCGCTATCGCAGCACTGCGGGGTTTCGAACGCCTTTCTCGGCCAGATAACGGTCACGACGGCGCCGGTTTCGGGCTCCGGTCGATTCGCAAGTTCTAGACGTGCGCAGGACCGTTCCAGCAGCGTCTTTGCAATAAAGAAGCCCAACCCCATACCAGCATAAGCGGGTTCGCTGTGGTCGATGGTTACGGCTGGCCGCGTCGTCACGAAAGGTTCGCCGAGCTGATCGCGAACGTCGGGAGGAAACCCGTCTCCGTCATCGGTCACGACAATCCGGACTTCATCGCGCGACCAACTCGCGTGGACGGTGACCTTTTCCTTTGCAAAGTCGAGCGCATTCTCGATGAGATTACCCAAACCATAGAGGACGCCGGGATTGCGGTCGGTTACTGGCTCGCGTGCAGCGTTGCTCTTCGCAAAGACGCCTGACTGGGGACCCGATGTCACCACAATGGGCACGGCCAGCGGGCGGTACGGATCGACCACCTCATCGATCAAGTGAGTCACGGGGAGTCGCGACATGATTGTGTCGAGCTCCTCCGCCCGCGCGCTAAGCTCCTTCAGGATATCGCGGCAGCGCTCAGCCTGATGACGAACAAGCAAGAGGTCCTCATAAATCGGGTCGTCTTGCTTCGTCTCGCGCAAGAGTTCCTTAGTTGCGACGGCGATCGTCGCCAGTGGTGTGCCTAGCCCGTGCGCAGCAGCAGCGGCCATACCATCTAGCGCTGAGAGTCTCTGCTCGCGCGCAAGCACCAGCTCGGTTGCAGCGAGCGCCTCGGCCATGCGCCGATTTTCTTGTGCTGTGCGCCAAGTGTAGAAGCCAATAAAAGCTATACCGAGCGTCACAGCGGTCCAAACGCCGAGGAGATAAAGTTGCGGAATTGCTATTTCTTGGGAGCGGCACCAGGAAACGGGCACGCTGAAGACTTCCAGCACTGCTTCGTTGCGGTGACACCATGGCAGTGGGTAATAGACATAGGCAAGGAGGCTTGCCGCGGCCACAGCAAGGGCGCCAAGCGCAATCGTGGTGCGTAGTGGTAGCGCCGATGCGGATACCGCGACCGGTGCGACCAGGAGGAACGCGAAGGGGTTTTCTAGGCCACCAGTTAAAAATAGTAGCGCAGCAAGTTGAAGAATGTCGAAGCCCAGCATGAGAAAGGCTGACCGGCTCGTTAGCCGTTGACTCTCTGGGAAACGGATGCGCAAGGCGACGTTGAGCCAGGCCGACAGGGCGATCACGGCAAAGCACCAGCCAAGCGGCACTGACATGCCGAGAACCCAATGGACTGCAAGCACCGTCAAGCTTTGCCCGATAACGGCAAGCCAGCGCAGCCGAACGATCGTATGTAGACGTAGGCGAGAGTCGCCGGCCCGTAACCATTCGGGAGGCGCTGTCTCGACCGGCACCGAGCTCGTTTCAGTCAGGCTCATTGACCAAGCCTATCATGGGCTAAAGGCTATAATTCGGACAAAGATGTTCCGTATCGCAGGGCCCCCCCGCACGGCAAGACCACTTCAATGCGTGGGATACTGCAAGGACAATCGAAGCGTGGCGAGAGATAGTGTACAGGACGAAGGTGCCTTCACGGCAGAGGGCATGGCCCCTGTTATCGTGCGCGGTTTGACGAAGCGCTTTGGTTCTGTCACGGCCGTCGATCATCTCGACTTCACTCTTGAGGCCGGGTCCACGGTGGCTCTGCTCGGAGGAAACGGGGCCGGCAAGACAACAACCATCGCAATGCTCCTTGGTCTGATCCGGCCCAGCGCGGGCGTTGTTCGAATATTCGGAACCGACATTGCCGAGTGTCGCTATGCCGTCGCGCAGCGTATGAATTTCCAGAGTCCTTACGTTGACTTGCCCCAACGGCTAACGGTCCGTCAGAATCTCATGGTCTATGCGGGGCTTTATGGCATCGCAAATGCGTCCGACCGGATAGCAAGCGTTGCCGCTCAATTGCAGATCGAGTCACTACTTAGTAGGCCGACGGGCAAACTCTCTGCCGGACAGAAAACCCGCGTCGGACTTGCGAAGGCGCTGCTGAACGCGCCTGAACTTCTGCTCCTCGATGAGCCAACTGCCTCGCTTGATCCCGATACGGCAGACTG
This sequence comes from Methyloceanibacter sp., assembly GCA_029287395.1. Classification (GTDB taxonomy): domain Bacteria; phylum Pseudomonadota; class Alphaproteobacteria; order Rhizobiales; family Methyloligellaceae; genus Methyloceanibacter. The sequence goes on from JARFRF010000008.1 coordinate 2,762, forward strand.
GGTGCGCCAAACCATAAAGGATTACGCATCGTCTCGAGGCGCGACCCTGTTGATCGCCTCGCACAACATGTCCGAGGTGGAACGGCTCGCCGATCGCGTGATCTTGTTGCACGCTGGCCGGATCGTCGAGGACGAAACGCCGGCTGCCCTGGTCGCCGCCTACGGTCGGGAAACGCTTGAGGATGTGTTTTTAGATGTGGTGCGTGGCCGTGCCGCGCCTAATGCCTCTGCCCAACTCTTGAGCGAGGCACCGTGAGCTTGCGAGAACCGAACGCCATTGTGAACCCCGTTCTACTGCAGCCGACCGGCGCGGGGGCATCGCTCCGCAGGATCGGTGCGCTCCTGCGGCGCTACGTCTATCTTCTGCGTAGTTCAAGTGTGCGCATTGTCGAGCTGATCTACTGGCCATTCCTGCAAATGCTGACTTGGGGCTTTCTGCAGAAGTTCCTAGCGAGCACGAACAATCCCTATGCGGTGGGTGCTGGCGTGCTCATCGGCGCAGTGCTGCTTTGGGACATCCTATTCCGCTCCAATCTCGGATTCTTCACAACTTTCATCGAAGAAATGTGGTCCCGCAATTTGGGGAATCTTCTGATCAGCCCATTGCGGCCCCATGAACTTGTCATGGCGCTATGCATCTGGAGCGTCCTGCGACTCTCGGTCGGCATGATCCCCGTAGCACTGGCCGCCTTTGTTATTTTCGAGTTCAACTTGCTGGATCTCGGTCTTTGGCTCGCGGTCTTCTTCGCCATGCTTGTGCTGACAAGTTGGTCCTTGGGACTGATTGCGGCGGGCGTCATGCTGCGTTACGGACTCGGCGCCGAGGAGCTTGCCTGGTCGCTGGCTTTCTTACTTTTGCCGCTCACCTGCGTCTATTACCCGCTGGCAGCGCTTCCCGGCTGGCTGCAATATGTGGCGCTCGCGCTGCCTCCCACCCATGTGTTCGAAGGCATGCGCTCGATCCTGTTGGAGCATCGCTTTGATCCCGGCGATCTCTGGTGGGCGTTTGGATTGAACATGTTCTACCTCGCCGTTGGGTACGCCGTGTTCAGTTGGTTATTGAGCCGCGCGCGCGACAACGGCTCGCTGTTACAGATTGGTGAGTGAAAAGATGAAGCGTCGGTTGCTTGTTGTGATCTTGGGAAGCTTTCTCCTCGGCTCCTTGATCGGTGTCGCTGCGCTAACCCTTGATCAAGGCGGACCGAACAAGAACCGTGTCATCACAAGCGGCCAGGCTTTGATTGGTGGCCCCTTCGAGCTCGTTGGCAAGGACGGCGATACAGTCACGGACAAAGATTTTCTTGGTCGCCACATGCTTGTGTTCTTCGGGTTCACGCATTGTCCCGATATTTGTCCGGCCGAATTGCAGATCATGTCCGCGGCACTCGATGATCTAGGGAGCAAGGCCGATCGCGTTGTTCCGGTGTTCATTACAGTCGATCCGGAACGAGACACGCCTGAACTCATCACCGCTTATGTCGAGAACTTCGGTCCGAGCTTTGTGGGGCTGACGGGATCGCCAGAGGCCATTGCAAAGGCCGCCAAGGCCTACCGCGTGACATACCAAAAGTTCGAAGATGAAACTGCCAGCGACAACTACAGCGTCGATCACTCAGCGCTTGTCTACCTCATGGGCCCTGACGGGAAGTTCGTCACGCATTTTCCCTACGGAACATCCCCAGAAAAAATGGCCGAAACGTTGCGTCGCTATCTCTGATCACGCGACAGTCCCCCTGCGGCTATCTGTCGTTGCGCGACAGCAAAAAAGCGCCACCCCATTGTGCAATGCAGCATTACAATGATGTGAGTCGGAGGGACTCATGCTGTACCACCTCTATGAGTTGAATCAGGCTGCGTTGCACCCAGCCCGGGCTGCTGCGGAAGCCTACCGAATGATGTGGCGGAATCCGCTGAATCCGGCGTCCCACACGGTAATGGGTCGGGGCGCAGCGGCCGCGCTCGAGCTATTCGAGCGCTCGACGCGGCGGTATCGCAAGCCCGATTGGGAGATTGAGGAGGTCACCGCGCACGGCGAGACCGCATCCGTCAAACCTGTCACGATTCTGACCAAGCCCTTCTGCAACTTGGTGCATTTCCGGCGCAATCTTCCAGAGGAGGCCCAGAAACAGGATCCGAAAGTCCTGCTGATATCGCCAATGGCGGGGCACTTCGCCACACTCTTGCGCGGGACCGTTCGAGATCTCCTGCCAGATCACGATGTCTACGTAACAGAATGGATCGATGCGCGGTTCGTGCCGCGCGCGGCAGGACCGTTCGATCTCGATACATATATCGACTACGTCATTGAATTCATTCAGAGGTTTGGCGGGGATGTTCATGTGATGGCTGTGTGCCAGCCAACGGTACCCGTCTTTGCCGCTGTTTCACTTATGGAAGCGCGGCGCGACCGAAATGTGCCAAGGTCGGTGGTGTTGATGGCCGGTCCTATCGATGCCCGCAAGAGCCCAACGGCCGTCAACAAATATGCTACCGGCAAGCCGATCAGCTGGTTTCGCCAGAACGTGATTACGCAGGTGCCCTGGCCCTATCCTGGCCATATGCGGCTCGTCTACCCCGGATTTCTACAGCTTTCGGGCTTCATGGGCATGAACCTGGACCGGCATGTCACCGCGCATCATGATCTTTTTCACAAACTAATACAGGGCGACGGCGACTCGGCGGATAAGCACCGGGAGTTCTACGACGAGTTTCTAGCCGTCATGGACCTTTCCGCCGAGTACTACCTGCAAACCATCGAAACCGTTTTCATGGAACACCGGCTGCCCAAAGGCGAGATGCACCATCGCGGGACCCCTGTGGATCCCTCCGAGATTGCGCGTGTACCCCTGATGACGGTGGAGGGGCACAAGGATGACATCACCGGTATCGGGCAGACCGAGGCCGCACACCAATTATGTCCGAAGTTGCCTAGTTCGAAGCGCGCGCATCACCTCCAGGCCGGTGTCGGCCACTATGGCGTGTTCAACGGATCGCGCTTTAGGACTGAAATACTGCCGAAGGTTCGTGCGTTCATACGGGCACATCAGCGAAAGAAGAGTTTTCTTGAGCGGGTACTGCAGCGGGTCGCTTAGCCCTTGGGGCGCTTACATTGGACTCTGTGTTAGGCTAGCCAGCGAATGATTCGGGCCGGATCGGGGCTGTATCTCTGGGAGACTAATGCTGAAACGCCTTAAGCTTGGACGATCCGGGACCACGGAAGTCCCCATGGAAGGGCTGGACGTGCCATTGGTCTTGCGTCGCAGCCCGCGCGCGCGGCGATACAGTCTTCAGGTCAGCGAGGCGCGCCGCAGCGCGGTGCTAACAGTTCCCACTTATTCGACGCTTGCCGATGCGGAGCACTTCCTGGCGCGGCACATGAACTGGCTCAAGGAGCGCCTCGATGGTTTGTGCGATCCCGTGCCCTTCGCGCACGGCGCTGTCATCCCGTTGCGTGGCCTCGCCCACCAACTGAGTTTTGTGGGGCCTGTGCGCCGCCGCGGCGTGGTCTGGATAGAGGATACGGACGACGCGCGACTTGCTCCGGTGTGGCCTGAAGGGCTCGCCGGGGCGTCTGAGGACGTGCCGCGATTGAACGTTGCCGGCGAAGCGCATCATGCGCCACGCCGCCTGTTGGATTGGCTGAAGAGACAAGCGCAGGCGGATCTGCGGCTGCGTGTGAAGATTCACGCCCACAGGCTCGGTCTTGCGCCGAAGCGGATTAGCGTTCGGGACCAGACGACGCGGTGGGGTTCGTGTTCATCAACGGGAACGTTGTCCTTCTCCTGGCGACTCATTCTTGCGCCACCCTTTGTGCTGGACTACCTCGCTGCGCACGAAGTTGCCCACCTTGAAGAGATGAACCATGGGCCCGCGTTCTGGGCTCTGGTCGCACGCACAATGCCACGACAGGCAGAGGCCCAGGATTGGCTCCATACCTATGGGTCAGAACTGCACGCATTTGGAGCGGACGGAGTGGCCACGTCGGATCGACGCGAAAGCGCCGAGTTAAGGGTAGGGACGCAAGACTAGCCGCCGCCAAAGAATCCTATGACGCGTTGGAACAGCTGTCGTGGCCGCGCCATTGCATTCTTGGCGTCGCTACCCAAGAAGGGGAAACGCGAAGCGACCGCGCCGCTGCCGTGCCATGGCCCGGCGGGGCCGCGTTGATTCGGCAGCGCCGTGGGGCGCTTGCCTTCATGGGCCGGGAGCATGATGTCGTGCCAAAGCTCCGCGGGTAGCGACCCGCCCGTGACCTTCTTCATAGGCGTATTGTCGTCGTTTCCAATCCAAATGCCTGCAACGTAGTGCGCTGTGTACCCGACGAACCATGCATCACGTGAGTTCTGTGTCGTTCCCGTTTTGCCGCCTGCTGGATGTCGCGGAATTGCAGCTCGTCGTCCCGTGCCGCCGCGAACCACCGCGCTCATCATGTCGTTCATCGCCGCGACATGGCCTTGAGCAACGACGCGCCCCACGGCAGAGCGCTGACGCGCATACAGCGTTCTGCCGTCCTCGGTGCGGATATGGGTGATGACATGGGGAAGAACGCGTGCACCTCCGTTTGCAAACGGAGCGTACGCGCCGGTGAGCTCAATCAACGTGACTTCGGATGTGCCGAGCGCAAGCGAGGGCTGTGCATTGAGTTCTGAACTAATCCCAAGTCGCTGTGCCGTCTGAGCGACGCGGTCCGGTCCAATATTGGCGGTGAGTTTCACAGCCACCGTGTTGATCGAATGGGCGAGGGCGGAGCGGAGCGAGACACGCCCCCTGTAAGTCTTCGTGTAGTTGGAGGGGGTCCAGCCGCGGATATTGACCGGGCCGTCGATCGCGACCGAGCTGGGGCCGTATCCCGCTTCGAGCGCCGCGAGATAGACGAAAGGTTTGAAGGCCGAGCCTGGCTGCCGTCGTGCATGCAGCGCGCGGTCGTAAGGACTGTTCTTATAGGAACGGCCGCCAACGAGCGCACGCACCGCGCCGGACTTTGGATCGAGCACGACGATAGCGCCCTCGCCGGCACTGAGCTTACGCCCCTTGCTATCAAGGAGTTTGCGCAAGCGTTCCTGCGACGATCGCTGCAGCTTTGCATCGATCGTCGTTTGCACCACGAGCGCATCGTCATGTTGGCCGACATATTCAGGAAGCATGGCGGCAACCCAGTCGACAGCATACGGATAACCTGTCGCATCGCCTTTGGCCTGGAGTCGTAAGGGCTGCTGTCCGGCTTTCTTCGCTTCCATCGCCGAAATAAAGCCTGCATCGACCATGTTGTCGAGCACGACTTGGGCACGAGCACTCGCCGCCCTAATGCTCCGCGTTGGTGCATAGCGTGATGGGGCCTTAAGAAGTCCGGCGAGCACTGCCGACTGAGCCAGTGTCACGTCGCGCGCCGACCGGCCGAAATAGCGGCGCGCGGCCGCTTCGACGCCATATGTTCCGCCACCGAGATAGACACGATTGAGGTACAGCTCGAGGATTTCGTTCTTGGCGAAGCGCTTCTCCAGCCAGACCGTATAGATCAGTTCCTCGAGCTTGCGGGTCAGGTTGCGCTCCGGCTTTAGGAACAAGTTCTTTGCGAGCTGTTGTGTGATTGTCGATCCGCCCTGCACAACCTTGCCGGCCCGGAAGTTGCGATAGCTGGCTCGGATCAAACCCCCAAGATCGACGCCCCAGTGATCGTAGAAGCGCCGGTCTTCGGTTGCGAGAACCGCCTTGATAAGATGGTCGGGTAGGACGTCAACCCGAATATGGCCGCGCCGCAGACCACGCTCGGCAAGAATGGAGCCGTCGGCGGCAAGAACAGTAACATTGGGAGGCCGGTCGTCGAGTGTTGCGAGAACCGGGTCGGGGACGCGCGCAATGAAGAACAACACCGCACCCGCCATAAGAACGAAACCGGCAAGAGAGGCTATCAGACTGACGCGTGCTGCCCCGGAGAGAATGGGATGGCGCTGCGAGAGACCCTCGAAGCGCGACCAGAGGCCGGAGCGTCTCCCGCGTGTCCGGCGTGCCGGCGGTCTGCGTCGGCGCGGCGCGGGCTTCGAACGAGGCGTATTTGCTCTAGAAGCTTTTGTCGGGGAAGCCTTCGCAGCTGACGAGCGCGGTCGCACGCGTCGTTGCCCTGTGCCTTTAGGTTTGGGCCTGCGCTTCGCGCCGCTCATACGCAACTAAACTCCATGCGACCTGGGGCCAACGAGTTTTGGACTTGGGACCCGCCGCTGCCACAACGAAGAGGCACGGGCCGTGCATGGCGACGACCCTAGGGCAGCCACGTTGCCATCCCGTTAAGGAATAGGGTCTGTCTGGGCGGTCAGACGTCCAGATTGGCCACTTGAAGCGCGTTTTCTTGGATGAACTCGCGCCGAGGCTCCACCACGTCCCCCATCAGCCGGGAGAATATATCGTCGGCGTCTTCGCCTTCCTTGATCTTCACCTGCAGGATGGTGCGCGTTTCCCGATCGAGCGTGGTTTCCCAGAGCTGCTCGGGGTTCATTTCGCCGAGGCCTTTATAGCGCTGGAGCGAGAGACCTTTCTGACCCGTCTCCATAACCGCGCCGAGCAAGTCCGAGGGGCCGTGGACAGTGTGACTCGCATCTTTCCGTTTGAGGACAGCGGGCTTCGCGTAGACTTCTTGAAGATGTTCTGCAAACTGATCGAGCTTGAGAGCGTCGGCGGATGCAATAAACGGTCCGTCGATCAGATGGGACTCCATAACACCGCGAAGTTCGCGCCAAAAACGAAGTCCACCCTCCGCAAGCGCCTCGCCGTGCCAGCCCTGCTCGGTCTCATCCGCAAGTGCATCGAGCCGCCGCGCGATGTAGTTCGCAGCCTCCTGGGCTTGGGCAGCATTCCTGAGCATCTCCGGGTTGAGAACGCCGGCGATGGCTGCTTGCTCGACGATGAAGCGCGGATAGCGGCTATGAAGCCCACTGAGGATCGACGTGATTTTACGGGCCTTCTCCACGATGTCGCGCAAATCGGCGCCACCTCTGGCCGCATCGTCGCCCGTTATGAGCACGGCGTCTACTAGACCCTCATCGATTAGGTAGTCTTGAAGGCTCGCTTCGTCCTTGAGGTAGCGCTCTTGCTGGCCCCGCTTCACCTTGTACAGCGGCGGCTGCGCGATAAACAGGTGGCCGGCCTCGATGATCTCAGGCATCTGCCGATAAAAGAACGTCAGCAGAAGCGTACGGATATGCGAACCGTCCACATCGGCGTCTGTCATGATGATGATCTTGTGGTAGCGCAGTTTCGAGAGATCGAATTCGTCGCCGATCCCCGTGCCGAGCGCTGTGATGAGCGTGCCAATCTCGGCGCTGGAAAGCATCTTATCGATGCGCGCCCGCTCCACGTTCAGGATCTTGCCGCGTAAGGGGAGCACCGCTTGAAAAGCCCGATCCCGTGCCTGCTTTGCGCTGCCGCCGGCCGAGTCGCCCTCGACAAGGAACAGCTCCGATTTCGCCGGATCTCTCTCCTGGCAATCGGCAAGCTTGCCAGGCAGAGATGCAACGTCGAGTGCGCCTTTGCGGCGTGTAAGCTCACGAGCCTTGCGAGCCGCTTCCCGGGCGGCGGCGGCTTCCACGATTTTCTGCACAATGTTGCGCGCTTCGTTGGGGTTCTCCTCGAACCACTGCGAGAGCCGCTCGGACATGATGCTCTCGACGACCGGGCGGACTTCTGATGAGACAAGCTTGTCTTTCGTTTGGCTCGAGAACTTTGGATCCGGCACCTTCACCGACAAAACGCAAGTAAGACCTTCGCGCGCATCATCGCCCGTCAGCGACACCTTCTCCTTCTTAGCGATGCCGGACTCAGCGGCATAGGTGTTGACGGTGCGGGTGAGGGCAGCGCGGAATCCAGCCAGATGTGTGCCCCCGTCGCGCTGAGGAATGTTGTTGGTGAAGCACATTACGTTCTCGTGGTAGCTGTCGTTCCACCACAGCGCAGCTTCCACCGTGATGCCGTCCTGCGTCTTCTCCACGACGACAGGCTCGGAGATCAGCGCGTGCTTCGTCCGATCCAAGAACTTCACGAAGGCGCGCAGTCCCCCTTCGTAGTGCATCTCCTCCGACTTCGGCTCGACGCCCCTCAGGTCTGTGAGGTTGATGCGTACGCCGGAATTCAGGAAGGCCAATTCGCGCAAGCGATGCTCAAGCGTCGCATAATCGAAGTCGGTCATCGTGAATGTTTCAGTCGACGGTACGAAGGTGATTTGGGTACCCGTCTTGCCACCGGAATCGCCGACGACTTCGAGAGGTCCTTCGCGTTCGCCATTGGCAAATCGCATCGCGTGTTCTTTGCCATTCCGCCAAATGGTGAGATCGAGTCGGCTGGAGAGCGCGTTGACAACCGAGACGCCCACGCCGTGCAACCCACCAGACACCTTGTAGGAGTTCTGGTCGAACTTTCCACCAGCGTGGAGCTGAGTCATGATGACCTCTGCCGCCGAGACCCCTTCTCCTTGGTGGACCTCAATCGGAATGCCTCGCCCGTTGTCGTTGACCGTGACCGAGCCGTCAGCGTTCAGAACGACATTGATCAGGTCGCAGTACCCGGCCAGCGACTCGTCGATTGCGTTGTCGACCACCTCGTACACCATGTGGTGGAGGCCCGAACCATCGTCGGTATCGCCGATATACATGCCCGGTCGTTTGCGGACGGCATCGAGTCCTTTCAGAACCTTGATGGACTCGGCACCGTAATCGGCCGCGGCTTCAGCCTTGCGTTTGGCAGCAGGTGTCATGAGCTAAGAGAGTACTTTTAGAGACGGTTTATAGCGTTCTTGGGCGCCTGGCTTTGAGAGCCGGCGAAAGCGAGAATCATAAAATTATTATACCCCGATTCACCTCGAGAATCTGAGCATCTTCTTCTAAAGGCGAAAAAAGTTCCTTGTCCGTTCCGGTCATCCAGGCCTGGACCCCTAGGCGCAGGATTTCCCCAAAAAGGGCCTTCCGCCGAACGCCATCCAGGTGGGCCGCGACCTCGTCCAATAGCACGAGCGGGGCGATCTCTTCCATGGTTTTGATGAGCTCGGCCTTGGCTAGAACAAGGCCCAGCAACAAGGCCTTTTGCTCGCCGGAAGAGCAGATGGCGGCAGGGGCATTTTTCGGCCCGTGCACCACAAGGAGGTCGCTCCGATGGGGGCCTTCGAGACAACGCAAAGCCGCCCGATCGCGCTCGCGGCCCTCCTCAAGAAGAATCCGAAAGGCATCCTCTGCCTCAGTGGCCGAACGTTCCGCTAGGTCGGCCTCGACCGTCCCATGCAACGACAGAACGGCATGAGGAAAAGGCGTTTGGTCCTGCGTTGCCCGCCGTTCGTCAATGAGCGCGGACAGCCGCTCAACCGCATCGAGCCGCGCGGCCGCGATGGCGACGCCGGCTTCGGCCATCTGTTCCTCCAAACCCTCAAAGAGGCTGCGCCCATGCTCCCGCATCTGAAAGAGACGGTTACGCTGACGCATGGCGCGTTCGTAGCGGCTGAGAGATGTCCGAAGGCCCGGTGCGATAGCGACGACAAGGCGATCCAGAAAACGTCGCCTGTCGGAACCGCCTCCGGTAAACAACCCATCCATCGCCGGGATCAGGAAGACCTGTTTGACATATTCACCGAGGGCCGCGGCGCTGCAGTCTTTCCCGGCGATGCGGATGGTGCGGCCTTGACCCTCTTCCCCAGCCCGTGCCGTGTAGCCAGTCCCGATATCGAGTTCGCCATGGCGCGTACGAATGGTCGCCGCGATCGCAAAGCCACCCTGTCCGTCATTCTTCGCGAGCTCGGCATAAGGCCGTCCGCGCAGCCCATGGCCTGGACCGAGGAGAGATACGGCTTCAAGTAGATTGGTCTTGCCAGACCCGTTCTCACCGACAAGGACGACGGAGCGGGCATCGAGATCTAACCGCGCGGAGTCGTAATTTCGGAAGTCCGTCAGCTTTAGCGTGCCGACGGAAAGGGGCGTAGCCACTGGCGCAGCCCGTGCGGCGTGATCGATCTCGTTGTTGTGCTCGGTTGGGTCCGCCGTCATACCCGCATCGGCATCAGCACATAGAGCGTCGACGTATCCTTGACGTCCCGCACCATCGTCGGCGAGCCCGGGTCGGCGAACAAGAACTCGGCCGTCTCGCTCTCTAGCTGCTGTGCAATGTCGAGCAGGTACCGCGAATTGAAACCGATCTCAAGCGCGTCGGCGTCGTAGCTGACCGGTATTTCTTCGGTGGCGCTGCCCGAATCTGGATTGTTGACCGACAGTGTCAGCGTGTCGCCGGACAGAGCAAGTTTCACGGCCCGGCCCTTGTCACTCGATAGTGTCGAAACGCGATCGACAGCTTGTTCGAATGTCCCGTTGTCCAGTTCGAGGCGCTTGTCGTTGTCTTGCGGTATCACGCGCTCATAGTCCGGGAAGGTGCCGTCGATCAGCTTCGACGTCAGAACGACTTGGCCTGCGGATACACGGATCTTAGAGGGCGAAAGTTCAATACGAATACTGTCGTCACCCGCCTCGCTGAGGCGCAGCAGATCGGAAACGGTTTTACGTGGAACGATTACCCCCGGCATTCCTTTCGCGCCGTCCGGCAAAGGCATCTCGACTTGCGCCAGCCGATGGCCGTCGGTGGCAACGGCGCGCAAGGTCTCCCTGCCATCGCTTTCCGCAGCATGGAGATAAATCCCATTGAGGTAGTACCGGGTCTCCTCGGTAGAGATCGCAAAGCGTGTTTTCTCGATGAGTCGTTTGAGGTCTGCTGCGGAGATTTCGAATGTGTGGTCAAGGTCCTCGACCGAGAGTGTCGGGAAATCGTCTGCAGGCAATGTCTGAAGCGAGAACTGCGAGGGCCCCGACGTAATGGTTAGGCGCTCCTGCTCGGCGTCGCGCTCAATGGAGACGTCGCCGTCCGGCAGCTTGCGAACGATATCGTTGAACATATGTGCGGGCACCGTAACGGCCCCCTTGGCCGAGATCGTGCTGTCGACAGTCTCGACGACTTCCATGTCGAGGTCGGTGGCGGTTAGCGTGAGTGCGTCATCGTCTGCGGTCAGGAGCACGTTAGACAAGATCGGTATCGTGTTCCTACGCTCGACCACGCTTGCGGTATGCGCAAGGGCTTTGGCGAGCTTCGGCTTTTCGATCGTAATGCGCATGGTTGGAGCGTATCCTGAAATCGTGCGTCTTTCTCGCTGAATGATCCTCGGTCCAAGGTACTTGTTTCCACGGACCCTGGGCTCCGTCGAAACCGCCGCGATGCGGGTAAAGTCTTGGCGAGTCGGGCGAAAAACCCGCTATGCAAAGCCACACGAACTTGCAGCGCCGAGGCGAAATTTGCAAGAGCGCGGAGGTCGATGGGCTCTGTAGCGGCTGCCGGCTCTCGCCGCCGGAGGCAGGCCCAGAGTTTGGAGCCCTGGGCGCCTCCAGCCGAGATACCTTAGTCGCGAAGAAGCCGCTTCAGCAGTTCTATCTCTTCCCGTAGCTGCGTGTCGTCACTCATCAACTGCTCTATTTTGCGAATTGCGTGCAGCACCGTGGTGTGATCGCGGTTACCGAAACGGCGGCCGATCTCGGGCAGTGAGCGAGATGTCAGCAGCTTTGCCAAGTACATCCCAATCTGCCGAGGCCGCACGATAGAGCGGTTCCGGCGCCCGGACAGAAGGTCGCTGCGATTGACCCCGTAGTGCTTTGACACCGTCCGCAGAATGTCGTCGATACGAACCCGCCGAGGCTCCGCGCCACGCATAAGGTCCCGAACGATTTGCTCAGCCACCGCGATCGTGACCGGTTCATCCGTTAGCTGGTAGCTCGCGCGCAAGCGGTGAACGGCACCTTCCAGCTCTCGCCCGCTTTCGGTCAGCCGCTCCGCCAGAAAGGCGAGAACCGTCTCGGACACCTCAAGTCCGTTTGTCTCTGTGCAAGCCTCCGAGGCCCGCTTCTCGAGAATCTTGTGTCGCAGGTCGTAGTCCATGGTCTTCATCTCGGCCACAAGCCCACCCCCGAGCCGGGAACGCATGCGCATATCGAGCTTATCGAGTTGTGTTGGCGCCCGGTCCGCAGCAACGACCACTTGACGTCCGCCATCGATCAGCGAGTTCAGCGTATGACAAAACTCCTGCTGGATCGTCGGCCCTTGCAAGAACTCCATATCGTCGATCAGTAGAATGTCGATATTGCGGAGCTTTTCCTTGAATGCGAGGGCGTCTCGGGCCCGCAAGGCCTGGACGAACCCAGACATGAAGCGCTCGGCTGTAAGGTAGAGAACCTCTGCTTCAGGCTTTTGCCGCTTGACTTCCCAAGCTATCGCGTGGAGCAGGTGCGTCTTGCCTAGACCTACGTTCCCATGAAGAAACAGCGGGTTGAACGGCGATTGTGGGCTCGACGACGACAGCGCCACCTGATGCGCAGCCGCATGAGCAAGCTTATTTGTGTTGCCGACAACGAAGCTGCTGAAGCTCAGGCGCGGATCCAAGGGCGAACCCTCAAAACCGTCGTAACCTGTTCGAAGCGGCATCGGCAGTGCCGAACGGTTCGCCACGACCTGCGGTGAAGCCGGACGGGGCATCGAAACTTCCTTGGGCGGTTCCACCGTGAAGTGCGGCTGCCGCACGGAAAATTCCAGCCGCTCGGCGTCTGGCCACTCGCCCTGAACCTGGCGCAGCACAGTGTCGTAGTAGTGAGTCCTCAGCCAATTCCGCAAAAAACGCGTCGCCACTGTCAGATGGATAACGCCTCCGGCGATATCGTCGACTTCGACGCCGCGAAACCAACTTGCGTAAACATCCTCTCCGAGCTCGCCGCGCAGTCGGGATTTGATTCGCGTCCAAGCCTCACTTGGCACGCATTGCTCCTCTTTCGGGGCCCCATGGTCATGAGCCCTTGCCTGTGCCTCTGCCACGATTTTTGTCTTTCCTTATTCATTTCCTGTCGCGCCAACACGCACCGCACGCAGCAACTAAAGCGGCCAACAAATTTGGACGCAGACCATCCTAATAGTCCTCTTGACCGGCTCCCTAGCCTTGTAGCCAAGGAAGCCCGATCGCCTTCCAACCAGATAGGGTTCCTCGATGCCGTTTGTCGTCAAGCGGTCCTTCGAACCCCTCTGAGACGTTATGGCAAGCGCGATACCCTGCCGACGCCATCAGCTCGGCCGCGGCCAAGCTTCGGCTACCCGAACGACATATGAAGAAGAGATCATCATCGGCTTGGACACCGAGCGCCTGCAGTTCGTTTGCAAGCCGCTCGGCAAAGCGCGGATCGACGGACTGGTCGGGAAATGTCTGCCACTCTACAAGTACAGCTCTTTTTCCCAGGGGCCCCAAATCGGGGATCCCTACGTAAGTCCACTCCGCGCGTGTGCGCACATCGACCAACTGCGATCGAGGATTCCCCTGGAGAGCGCTCCAGGTCGACGCCACATCAATCTCATCGACCGTGTAATCGCCCGTGTGCGCGCCCAAAATCGAGCCTCCTCCTCAAATTAATGAGCACGGTACAAGAACAGAATTCGTGCCACCCACAATCCGTGTCGATCTTGTGCGACTTGCGCACCTAATATTCACAACTTACGCATAAGCATTCCACAAGATTTACATAGTGTCCCAAACTTTAGACAAAGAAAATCTGTCCCGGCAAAGGCCAAGATCAAGATACTCAATTGTAAGGAGGGGACGTCCCCGTTCGGATCATTAGACTATACACACGCTCAAGGCGGCGATCAAGCAAACGAGAGGAGTAGATGATTCAGTATTCGTCAGTAGACTCATCGTTTTTGTCGACCTGCCAAGCCCCTGTGCAAAAAGCGTGAATCGGCCGGCTATCCCCGCAAAGCGGAGCGGACAAAGGCATTTGGAGGTCATCCGCGGCAAAATTTTTTCTTTTTTTGGCATTCGGTGGAAAACTGCGGCTTCAGAGACACAACAAGCAGGCGTCAGTTACATCACAACGCCGTCAAGCAATTGATATCTCAGTGTCAAGCAATTGAGACAATCGTTCACAGGGGTGACGCTTCGGACGTCGACGGCACGCCATTAGCGTCGGTGCCGGGTGCCCCTGACCTGGACTCTAAGGCCGCGTCGTCGCTGTCACAGCTCAGCTCCCCAGAGACCGAGTCCCGACAAGAAAACGTTAGGCCGGTGCGCAACGGCTCAACGGAACGCTCAGACATGCGCCCGTAGACACGTGCCGATCACAGCAAAAGCGAGGCAGCGCGAAGCCGCGAGCGCCCGGCGCGCGCAGGTCAGCCGTGTTGAGTTGCTGAGGGGGTTTGCAGAGAGATCTGCTAGGCACCCATGGCGCCGACGCGCTTTGCGAGGCGCGAGACCTTCCGAGACGCCGCGCGGCGGTGAAGGATCCCAAGCTGGGCCGTACGGGCGACAACCGGTTCGGCGACCCGCAGCGCCGCCTGAGCTGCGTCCTTGTCGCCCGAAGCGATAGCTTCTTCCACCTTGCGCAGGTAGCTACGCATGTTGCTCCGCCGGTTCTTGTTTACGGCGGTGCGACGGCTGATTTGGCGAACGGCTTTCTTCGCCGACTTGGTATTGGCCATGTCTAGGATCCTTACGCGCAGCTCACGGTCCGCGTGATACGGCTCTCCGAAAATGCGAAATATACGGAATTTGCATGGTCTATAGCGAGCGGCCCGCAAGGCGTCAACCAGCAGGCCACACTTCCCAAGGGCTGGCCGTCAGACCTTGGCCTCGGTCCACAGCGTGATGTTGGGTGGTTCGGCGAGGAGCTCATCCGCCGTTTGGCGGAAGGCATCGATATGCGGCGACGAAAGATGCCTGTCGAGATCAGCCTTAGTGTTCCAGTTTTCATGAAACACCAGCAGACCTGGGTCATCCGCCGAGATGTGCAAGTCGTAGTTGATGCAACCCTGTTCCTGGCGGGTGGGGCCGCAAAGCGAGAGCAGTGCTTCCCGCAGCACGTCTTCCTTCCCCGGCCGGGCGCGATGGAATGCGATCACCGTAACTTTCCCAAGCATGTGAAGATCCTCCCGCCCAAGAGCTTGGAGGTCAGGCACAGCCTTGGCAAGCGATGAGATCGGCGCCCCTAGAAGCCGGGCGCGCTGCCCAGCGGCGAACGCTAGCGGTTCTTGAAGTCGGGCTTCCTCTTTTCAATGAACGCTGCCATGCCCTCCTTTTGATCTTCAGTGGCGAAGAGCGAGTAAAACTGATTGCGTTCAAAGCGCACGCCTTCCGATAGCGTTGTGACAAACCCACGATTGATTGACTCCTTGATCATCATGACCACGTGAGTCGGGAAGCCAGCGATCTTGGAAGCATCCTTCAAGGCTTCATCGCGCAGGGACTCGACTGGGACGATGCGGCTCACGAGGTTGGAACGTTCGGCCTCGTCGGCCCGCATTTGCCGGCCCGTCAGGCACAGCTCCATGGCCTTGGCTTTGCCGACGGCGCGGGTCAGGCGCTGGGTGCCGCCGGCCCCGGGCATGATACCGAGATTGATCTCTGGCTGACCAAACACGGCGTTTTCCGCCGCCAGAATGATGTCGCAAGACATCGCCAGTTCGCAACCGCCGCCGAGAGCATAACCGGCAACCGCCGCGATGATGGGTTTTCGTGTGGCGGCAATCGTATCGTACGGCGCCAAGAAAGCGGTGCTGTAGGCCTCGACGGATGTCTTGCTCTGCATCTCCTTAATGTCGGCGCCGGCCGCAAACGCCTTCTCACCGCCGGTAATCACGATGCATCCGATCTCCGGGTCCTTGTCGAAGACGTTGAGCACTTCGCAAAGCTCACCGACCAGCTGAGAATTGAGCGCATTGAGAGCCTTTGGCCGGTTCAGCGTGATCACGCCAACCTTGCCCTCTCGCGTCACAATCAGCGTTGCGTATTCTTTGGCGGCTGGCTCTCCGCCGATCGTGGCTTGGTCCATGTACATGTGCGTTGTTTTCCCTATCTCTGGCAGATTGGACAATAAAAGGTTGAACGGCCGCCTTGAGTGATGCGGCGGATCGTGCCGTTGCAGCCGCGCCGCATACAGGGCTCGCCTGCTCGGCCGTAAACGCGGAAGCGATGCTGGAATCGCCCTAGCCGTCCGTCGGTGTGGCGATAGTCGCGCAAGGAGGAGCCGCCTGCGCGTATGGCATCGCGCAACACGGACGTGATGGCTTGCACGAGCGCAGACGTTTTCTCAGTCGGTCGACCTGTCTTCGTGGCAAGCGTACCGGCGCGCCGTTTCGGAGAGAGCTGAGCTCGATGAAGTGCCTCGCACACATAAATATTGCCGAGCCCCGCAATCAGCCTCTGGTCGAGCAGGGCGGCCTTTATTGAGGTTGTCTTGCCCTTCAATCGCGCGGCAAGCCAGGCCGGTGCTAGCTCATCTCCGAGTGGCTCGATGCCAAGGCTTGCAAACAGGGCGTGGGATTCGAGTTGGCCAGGGTCGGCAATGTCCATGATCCCGAAACGGCGGACATCGGAATAGCGGATCGTCGACCCGTCTTCCAAGTGGAAGACGATATGTTCGTGTTTCGGGAAGCCGAATTGGGATGACGCGGTCGCATCGTGGACGAAGTCGCCCGGCTCTGTTCTGTCGCCGTCGGCCCTTTCGATGACAAACCGCCCCGTCATGCCCAGATGCATGATCAGTACCTGTCCGTCGTCCAGTCGGGCCAGCAGGTATTTGGCGCGGCGGTCCAACCGCTCAATGACGCGCCCCGTCAGGCGTTCAGCGAATTGCCCCGGGAGCGGAAACCGCAGATCCGGCCGACGTTGCTCTACCCGCGCAAAGGTGTTGCCCACGAGAACGGGCTCCAAACCGCGGCGAACGGTCTCGACTTCAGGCAATTCAGGCATGGGCCTCGGCGTAATGGCGTTCGAAACAGCGCTCAGAGGGAATATCCAGGTTCATTGCAGTGCAAGATTACCATCGTTGCGCTGCAACAATAGCCTGAACTAAGGCCTTAGGCTATTGTCCGGTGCCATGCCAGATGACATCAAAAATCGCGACAAATCCGGGGTTGAGACCAGTTTTGGCTTCGCCCGCGTCTCGGAGGGCGCCCGCCAGGGCCTCGTCAACGAGGTCTTCTCTAGGGTTGCCAGCCGGTACGATTTGATGAACGATCTTATGTCGGGTGGCCTCCATCGGCTTTGGAAGACCGATCTTGTGACGGCGCTGGCACCGCCCAAAACCGACACAGACTTCGCCCTCATCGATGTCGCGGGCGGGACGGGCGATATCGCCACGCGGTTCTTGGATATCGCGGGCGGCGGCAGCTCGGCAGTTATTTGCGACATCTCAAAGGAGATGATGAATGAAGGCGTGAAACGCGCCGCAGGACGTGGGCGTTTGTCGTTCGTCCAGGGCAACGCGGAAAGCCTGCCCTTTCAGTCTGGCCGGTTTCACGCCTATTCGATCGCCTTTGGGATCCGCAATGTGACCCATATCGAGACAGCTCTGGCCGAGGCCTATCGGGTTCTGAAACCGGGTGGCCGCTTCTTATGTTTGGAGTTCTCAAACGTCGAAATGCCGGTGCTCGACCGGCTTTACGACGCCTACTCTTTCAACGCGATTCCCGCGCTGGGGCGCCTCGTAGCCGGAGACGCAGAGTCCTATCGCTATCTCGTGGAAAGCATAAGACGCTTTCCCGATCAGGATCGCTTCGCCGGCATGATACAAGAGGCCGGTTTCGAACGCGTGCGCTACCGGAATCTGACGGGCGGCATCGCCGCCATTCATTCGGGCTGGCGCCTTTAAGCGAGGCTTTGGAAGTGAACGCCATTGCAAACATGGCACGGTTAACGAAGGCCGGCGCGACCTTGGCTTGGAGGGGCGCCCGTGTTCTGCCCGACGAAGCGCGTGTTTCCGGGCCGCTTGCCGTCTTCGGGCGGGTTACCGCTCCTCTGCGCAAGAAGAACGGATCGCAGAACGAGGAACGGCTGTCCTCGGCACTCACCTCCCTCGGTCCCTCCTACATCAAGCTTGGCCAGTTCCTCGCCACGCGGGATGACATTGTCGGTCGCGAACTCGCGCGCGACCTTTCGACCTTGCAAGACCGTCTGCCACCGTTCTCGCAGAGTGAAGCGGTCAAGCTGGTCGAGGCGGAGCTAGACGCGCCTATAGCCGAACTCTTCACCGATTTCGGACCGCCCGTAGCCGCGGCTTCCATTGCTCAGGTCCATAAGGCCAAGGTCCGCACGAAGGATGGCGCTCTGAAGGACGTCGCCGTTAAGGTCCTGCGGCCTGGTATCGAGCATCGCTTCAAAAAAGACCTCGATTCCTATTTCTTCGCGGCTCGGATGATTGAGCGCTTTCACGCGCCCTCGCGACGCCTACGCCCTGTCGCTGTCGTCGACACGCTGGCGAAGTCCGTAGCTATTGAGATGGACCTGCGTATGGAGGCGGCCGCCATCGCGGAGATGGGCGACAATATTGCCGGCGACGCAGGTTTCCGGGTGCCCGTTGTCGATTGGCAGCGCAGCGCCCGGCGCGTGCTCACGCTTGAATGGATCGATGGCACGCCCATGGGCGACCTTAAAGCGCTCAAGGCGAAGGGCCACGACCTTAAGGCTCTGGGCGCAACACTGATGCAGAGCTTCCTGCGCCACGCGATGCGCGATGGCTTCTTCCATGCCGACATGCATCAAGGAAACCTCTTCGTCGACGATCGGGGGCGCATCGTTGCGGTCGACTTTGGAATCATGGGACGCCTCGGCATGAAGGAACGCCGCTTTCTCGCCGAGATCCTCTATGGGTTTATTACGCGAGATTACCGGCGCGTTGCCGAAGTGCATTTCGAGGCGGGCTACGTGCCTCGCAAACATTCGGTGGCGCAGTTCGCTCAAGCGCTTCGCGCAATCGGCGAGCCGATCATGGATCGTCCCGCCAACGAAATCTCGATGGCTCAGCTCTTGGGGCAGCTTCTTCAGTACACAGAGGTCTTTGATATGAAGACCCGGCCCGAATTGATCATGCTCCAAAAAACAATGGTCGTTGTCGAGGGCGTGGGACGGACGCTCGATCCCGAGCTAAACATGTGGGTTGTGTCCGAACCTGTTGTGAAGAGTTGGCTCGAGACCCAACTGGGGGCCGGCGCACGCATCGAGCAGGCGGCGGAAGGCGCAGCATCCGTTGGCCGCTTCGTCGGCGATCTACCAAAGCTGCTGCGGCAGGCCGAGCGGACCGCAGATTCTTTTGGCGCTATGGCTGAAGATGGGCTCCGCCTGGACGAGGAGAGCGTCGCCCGGATCGCGCACGCGCAAAGCTCGCAAGACCGCTGGACGCGGCTTGGTATCTGGGTTGGGGCGCTGGCGCTCCTTGCTATCGCAGTAGCTCAGATCTTCTGAGGTGCGAAGCGGATAGCGTTGGTGTGGTAGACTACCACCGTCGAAACACAGGACAGATCTCATGCTGGATGGCAAACGCATTCTTCTAATCGTCGGTGGCGGAATTGCCGCCTACAAGGCGTTGGAGCTCGTTCGCCAGCTGCGCGAGCGGGGCGCTGCCGTCCGAGTGGTCTTGACTGAAGGGGGGTCGCATTTCGTAACGCCGCTCTCGTTCGCCGTGCTGTCGGGCGAGAAGGCGTTTACCGACCTGTTTGATCTCAAGGACGAGGCAGAGATTGGCCATATCCAGCTCAGCCGCGAGGCCGACCTCGTTGTTGTGGCCCCAGCAACGGCCAACCTTCTCGCCAAGATGGCCAACGGTTTGGCAAACGATCTCGCCTCGACCGTTCTAATGGCGACGGACAAAAGCGTGCTCGTCGCGCCTGCCATGAACGTGCGCATGTGGGAACACCCTGCGACGTCGCGAAATATCGCGGTCTTGCGAGCGGATGGTGTGCGCTTTGTGGGGCCAGAAGAGGGCGATATGGCCTGTGGCGAGTTCGGACCTGGGCGCATGTCCGAACCTTCTGAGATTATCGACGCCATCGAGCGCGTTCTCCCGAGCGCACATGGCGTATCGCTGAAGGGGCGCCATGTCCTGATCACCTCCGGGCCAACCCATGAGCCGATCGATCCCGTGCGCTACATCGCCAACCGCTCGTCAGGGAAGCAGGGACACGCATTGGCGCTCGCTGCGAAAGACCTGGGGGCACGGGTCACCTTGATTTCCGGTCCAACGCACCTGCCCGATATTCCTGGTGTGACAACAGTGAAAGTCGAAACCGCGGCAGACATGCTGGACGCGGCGCTTGCCGCACTCCCGGCCGATGTCGCGATATGCGCAGCAGCCGTCGCCGATTGGCGGGTCGCTCACCAGGCGGAGGAGAAGCTGAAAAAGGCGGAGGGCCAAACGGCGCTCAATCTCGCCCTTTCCAGAAATCCGGATATTCTTGCGACGCTAGCGGCCCCTAGCGCCAGTCGGCCGACACTGGTGATTGGTTTCGCCGCAGAGACCGAAACGATCATCACCCATGCCCAGGCAAAGCTGAGCCGCAAGGGGGCCGACTGGATTGTCGCCAACGACGTCTCGCCTGGTACCGGCATCATGGGAGGGGGCCATACGGAAGTTCATCTCGTTTCCGGCACCGGGGTCGAAGATTGGCCGGCCATGGGGAAGGACGAGATGGCGACGAAGCTCCTTGCTCGCGCGGCTGAGGCGCTGCACGCCATGCAGCTTGCGGCAGAGTAGGAACGTCGATGAAGCCACGTTTGCGAATCCTGCGGCTGCCGCATGGGGAGGGGCTCCCGCTGCCAGAATATCAGACGGAGCACGCCGCTGGGTTCGATCTTGTTGCGGCAGTGCGTGAAAGCGAACCGGTCGTTCTAAGCGCCGGTACGCGTGGGGCTGTCCCTACAGGACTCGTGTTCGAATTACCGCAAGGCTATGAGGCGCAGGTGCGGCCGCGCTCAGGACTTGCGCTGAAGCACGGTGTGACGGTGCTCAACAGCCCCGGAACGGTCGATGCAGACTACCGCGGCGAGGTCAAGGTTGTGCTGATCAATCTCAGCGACCACGCCTTCCGCATCGCACGTGGCGACCGCATCGCCCAGGTCGTCATCGCCCCGGTAACTGCCGTTGAGATCACCGAAGTATCAGAAGTAACCGAGACACGCCGTGGGGAGGGCGGGTTCGGCTCAACCGATTGAGCGGGCCGCCTGAGGGCGATGCCGCTAGTCTCGGAGGATGGAGACGTTTCGATCAACACCATGCTGACAGACGACGAAATCGCCCGCTACCGTCGTCATCTGGTCCTAAAGGAGATCGGTGGCGAAGGACAAAAGCGCTTGAAGTCGGCCCGCGTGCTGGTGGTGGGTGCGGGTGGACTAGGCTCGCCGTTGATACTCTATCTGGCGGCGGCTGGCGTTGGCCAAATCGGCGTCATCGACGATGATTCTGTAAGCGTCGACAATCTTCAGCGCCAGGTGCTGCATGGAACCCAGTCGATTGGCCACAAAAAGACGCAGAGCGCAGCCAAGGGCGTCCAGGCCCTCAACCCCCATGTGGACGTAAAGCTCTTCACAACGCGGCTCGTGGCAGAGAATGCCTCCAGCATTGTCGGTGCGTTTGATCTTGTCGCTGATGGTTCTGATAACTTTGCGACGCGTTACCTGGTCAACGATGCCTGCTACTTCGCGAGACGGCCCTTGGTGACCGCGGCCGTAGGGCCATTCGATGGCCAGTTGACGACTATCCGTGCCTTTGAGATGGACCCAAACGGGCAGCCCAATCCGAGCTACCGTTGTTTGTTTCCTACCCCGCCGCCGGACGGAACCGTCCCGGCCTGTTCAGAGGCTGGCATTCTGGGGGCAGTGGTGGGGGTGCTCGGATGCTTACAAGCGGTCGAAGTCGTCAAGGAGCTTCTTGGGATCGGCGAGGGCTTGGTGGGGCGGCTCCTCATCTACGACGCGCTACAGGCGCGCGTCTCGCAGATCCGCTATGCCTGGGATCCAGAGAACCCTCTAAACGGCAAAAACCCGAGTATCCACGACTTGTCGCATCACCTTGTTTGACGAGGACGGCTGGCCATTGGCCCCAGGTTTCTCAATCTTTTGAATGCATATTTCGGCGATGAAACTCTGAATTGGTTTTATAAGTTGGTCATGGGACCGCTTGATGTCCGAGCGGGGCGGTCTTGAGCGAGGCTTCGCAATGACCAACCAGCCAATGTCCGACGAACACGGGCAAGAAACGATCACGGCCCACTGTGCTATCGCAGGCGGCGGGCCTGCGGGTGTGATGCTGGGCTTCTTGCTTGCCCGGGCGGGCGTCAATGTCGCTGTACTTGAGAAGCATGCAGACTTTTTTCGGGATTTCCGCGGAGACACCATCCACCCTTCGACGCTTGAGGTGATGCATGAGCTTGGATTGCTAGATGCGTTTCTGGAGCTGCCATACGAAAAGATGGAGCAGGTCGGCGTGGAGATCGGCGATCGTACGATTCAGGTGGCCGACTTTTCGCACCTGCCGACGGCCGCGAAATTCGTCGCAATGATGCCCCAGTGGGATTTTCTCGACTTTCTGGCTGGCCAGGGCAAGCGTTACCCAAACTTCCATTTGCGCATGGGCGCGGATGTGGACGAACTCATGACCGACAATGGGAAGGTCGTTGGCGTCAAAGCCGCAACGCGCGATGGCGACTTAGAGGTCCATGCAGATCTCGTGGTCGGCACGGACGGCCGGCACTCCACGGTGCGATCGCTTGCGCGGCTGGAAGTCGAAGACATAGGCGCGCCGATGGACGTGCTTTGGATGCGCCTATCACGCAAGCCGGAAGATGGCGCGGAAACCTTTGGTCGGGTTGAGCCGGGGCGGTTCTTTATCATGATCAACCGGGGCGACTACTGGCAATGCGCCTACGTCATACCCAAAGGCGGTTTCAACCAGCTGCGGCGCAACGGACTGGAATCCTTCCGCCAGACCATCATGGCCCTCAATCCCTCCCTAGGCGCTCGGGTCCGGGAACTCGAAACCTGGGACGATGTCAAATTGCTTTCGGTGCGCGTCGATAGGCTCAAAAAATGGCACCGACCCGGGCTCCTCTGTATCGGCGATGCGGCCCACGCGATGTCTCCGATCGGCGGTGTGGGCGTCAATCTCGCCGTTCAGGACGCTGTGGCGGCCGCCAATATTCTGGCGTTGCCATTGCTCGAGAAGAATGTGTCCGACGCCGATCTCGCGCGGGTGCAAAAGCGCAGGACGTTGCCTGTGAGACTCACGCAAGGCCTTCAGGTGTTCCTGCAAGACCGTGTGATCACCGGCATCCTATCCGCGACCAAAATCCCGGATGTCCCGTTTGCTCTGAAGATCCTGAACGACTTTCCGCTGCTTCGGCGAATACCTGGCCGGATCGTCGGCCTCGGATTTCGGCCCGAGCACGTTGCTCTGCCGAAAGTACCGCGCGCGTGAGGTGCGGCGTTTCCGAATTAGAACATGGCCGGGTGCACGCGATCCGGCGGTGCATGGCCATCGAGGAACGTCTTGATATTGACGATCACTTTCTCGCCCATGTCGATACGACCCTCGAGCGTCGCCGAACCCATATGCGGTAGCACCACCACCCTGTCGTTCCGCAGCAGCTTCGGATTCACGGCGGGTTCGTGCTCGAAAACGTCGAGCCCCGCACCGGCGAGTTCGTTGTTGTCGATCATACGGGCCAGCGCGTTCTCGTCGATTACCTCACCGCGCGCCGTGTTGACGATATAGGCCGTCGGCTTCAAGAGCGCGAGGCGGCGCGCGGACAGCAGGTGATACGTCGCGGGTGTGTGCGGGCAGTTGATGGAGATGATGTCCATCCGTACCAGCATTTGATCGAGGCTATCCCAATACGTGGCTTCGAGTTCCTTCTCGACATCGGAGGGGACCCGCCGCCGGTTGTGGTAGTGGATCTGAAGACCAAATGCCTTGGCGCGCCGCGCCACGGCCTGTCCAATCCGTCCCATGCCCACAATACCGAGACGCTTGCCATATATGCGCTGACCCAGCATCCAGGTCGGTGACCAACCCTGCCATGCGTCGCTGCCTGATTTCAGCAGTGCGGCGCCCTCTGTTAGACGGCGCGGCACGGCGAGGATCAGCGCCATCGTCATGTCGGCCGTATCCTCGGTCAGCACCCCTGGCGTATTCGTGACCAAGATCGCTCGATTGCGCGCCGTATCGAGGTCGATATTGTCGACGCCGGTGCCAAACTGCGCAATGAGCTTCAAGTCGGGTCCAGCTTGGCTCAGCACCGCCCGGTCGATCCGGTCGGTGACAGTCGGCACGAGTACGGTAGCCTCTTTCATCGCAGCGATGAGTTCGTCGCGCGAGAAAGGCTTGTCCTCAAGGTTCAGCCGCGCATCGAACAGTTCCCTAAGTCGTGTCTCCACGACGTCCGGCAGCTTACGCGTGACGATTACGAGCGGTCGGTCAGAAGCCATTATTATTTCCCGTCAAAGAGCTGGGCGGTCCCGAGCCCAAGTTTTTGTTCAATTCTGCGCCCTGTCTAACAGAAGGGACTTCGGGAGATAAAGCGTCAACTTGGCTCAACTGTGCCCTATGACCCTTGGCGAGGCGCCGAGGGACCCAAAAGCCACGATCCGTTCACTTTTCTCCGCCATTCAGAAGGTATGATTCGGGGTTTATTGGGGGTGAGTCGATGGGCAAGCGCAGGACCAAGCGGCAGAGAGGGACGCTGACTTTCGGTCTCCTTCTCGCAGGATTGGTCTTGGGATCGGTTCCAGCGGCTTTTCCAAGCCTACTTGCGGCTACCGAGGTCGTTGTCCAGGTTCCCGAGAAAGGTAAGAGCTCGGGCCTTCCTGTCCCTCGTTTCGTGAGCTTGAAATCGGACAAGGTCAATGTCCGCCGCGGGCCAAGCACAGATCAATCGATCCTTTGGGTCTTCTCCCGCGCCGGTCTTCCGGTTGAGGTGATTGCCGAGTTCGAGAACTGGCGGCGTGTTCGTGACAGCGAGGGCGCTGACGGCTGGGTCTTCCATAGCCTCCTCAGCGGCCGGCGGACCGTGCTCGTCAGTCCTTGGAGCAAGTCCCAAAGCGGCTCGGTTCAGATTCCACTCCATCGACGTCGTTCGACGAGCTCGGGTGTTGTCGCACAGCTTCAGCCGGGTGTGCTCGGCAACTTGGTGGCCTGTGACGGCTCGTGGTGCGAATTATACGTGCAAGATCATGCCGGCTACGTCCAGCAGGAGAAGCTGTGGGGCGTATACCGAAATGAGAAGATTGAGTAGCTGCCAGTGCGGCGATGCTTGGGCACCCGCAGCGCGTTCGGTCGGCGGTTTAGCTTTCCTTGTCGACCAGACGGACCAGGACGTCCACGCGCGAGATCACCTTGCCGTCTGGGGCATCAGGTAAACCCTCAATACGGATCGCGCTTGTGTCGATGTCCAACAGCTTCGCGCTCTCTTCGCAGAAGAAATGGAAGTGGTTCGACGTATTGGTGTCGAAGTAGGTTTTGGCGCCTTCTACCGCGACCGCGCGCAATAGGCCCACCTCTGAGAACTGGTGCAATGTGTTGTAGACGGTCGCAAGCGATACTGGGACTTTCGATGCCACCGCTTCTTCATGCAGCCGCTCGGCCGTCACGTGCCGATCGCCTTCGGCGAACAAAAGCCTCGCAAGCGCAAGCCGTTGCCGCGTGGGCCGTAGTCCCGCACCGCGCAAAAGCTTCGCGGCGTCGCCTGCAGGTGCCATCTTTGGATCGTCTTCTAAAACTGTCTCTGACATAGCTCTATTCGAATAAGTCCTTGATGAAAAGACTATAGTGCGTAGCCGCGCCGACCGCAATGCTGCGCCGTGGCGCCCGAGTTGTCTCATAGCCCCGCTTGATTGCTGAGCCCAGGAAAATCTGGCGGCGTGAACGTGCCCTGCCAGGCTTTTGGTGCGCTGAGGCATGTGCTAGGAAACCTGCCCACCAAATGGACGATAATGTCAAAAAAGGACAACCAAGAGTGCAAGAACCATTGGCGGAAAGGCAGTCCAGCTTCGACTATGAGGACTTGCTCGCATGCGGCCGGGGAGAACTATTTGGCCCAGGAAATGCTCAGTTGCCTTTGCCGCCTATGCTTATGTTCGACCGGATCCCGCTTCTTGAGCCAAGCGGCGGTCAGTTCGGAAAGGGGCGGATCGTTGCCGAGTTGGATGTGAAGCCCGATCTATGGTTCTTCGCCTGCCACTTCCAAGGTGATCCTGTCATGCCCGGTTGCCTTGGGCTTGACGCCCTGTGGCAAATGCTAGGCTTCTTCTTGGGCTGTACCGGCGCCCCCGGCAGGGGCCGGGCGCTCGGCGTGGGCGAGGTGAAATTTTCGGGGATGGTGGTTCCGACCGTAAAGAGGCTTGAGTATATCGTCGACGTGCGCCGCGTTGTGAGCCGTAAATTTACGCTTGGGAGCGGTGATGGCTGGCTTAACGCCGACGGCGAGACCATTTACACGGCCAAGGACCTCAGGGTTGGTCTGTTCCAAGCAGGTGACGCCGAGCCCGACAGTGCCTAGGCGAGACGTTGCTGCACAGACTTCAAGGACGCTAAGCGAATGAAACGCGTAGTCGTAACCGGCATGGGTATCGTTTCCTCGATTGGAAACAACACTCAAGAAGTGCTGGCCTCTCTCCGAGAGGCGAAGTCCGGCATCGTGAAGGCCGAGAAATACGCCGAATTGGGCTTTCGGTCACAAGTTCATGGTGCCCCGTCCCTTGACTGGGAGGGGGTGCTGGACAGGAAGATCCGTCGCTTCATGGGGGCCGGTGCTGGATGGAACTACCTGGCGATGGAGCAGGCTATTCAAGATTCCGGTCTTGAGGAGAGCGATATCTCTGGCGAGCGGACGGGGATGATTATGGGCTCCGGCGGTCCCTCCACCCGGGCGATTGTTCGAGCGGCAGATACGACGCGAGAACGTGGCCCTAAGAAGGTGGGGCCGTTCGAAGTCCCCAAGTCCATGAGCTCGACGAATTCTGCGACGCTCTCGACGCCCTATCACATAAAGGGGGTCAGCTATTCGATTTCCTCTGCGTGCGCGACGAGCGCCCATTGCATCGGCAACGCCGCGGAACTGATTCAGCTTGGCAAGCAGGACGTTGTTTTCGCTGGCGGCGGGGAGGAACTCGACTGGACGCTCTCGGTTTTGTTTGACTCGATGAATGCGATGTCCTCGGACTTCAACGATCAACCTGAGAAAGCAAGCCGCGCCTATGATATCGCGCGCGACGGTTTCGTGATTGCCGGCGGCGCGGGCGTGCTTGTGATGGAAGAGTTGGAGCATGCGAGGGCTCGCGGGGCAAAGATTTACGCCGAACTCGTCGGTTACGGCGCGACCTCGGACGGCTACGACATGGTGTTGCCGTCCGGTGAAGGCGCAGCACGCTGCATGCGCATGGCCATGCAATGCGTGGGCGAGGACGCGATCGACTACATCAATCCCCATGCGACTTCCACGCCACAGGGCGACGTTATAGAAATCCAAGCCGTCCGCGACGTGTTCGGCAGCGATTGTCCTCCAATCAGCGCTACCAAGTCGTTGACCGGCCACTCACTTGGCGCAGCGGGTGTGCATGAGGCGATCTATTCCCTGTTGATGATGAAGAATGGCTTCATCTGTGAGTCCGCGAACATCGAGGATTTAGATCCAGATGTTGCCGACGTTCCAATCGTCCGTGAGCGCCGTGACGGCGTCACGATGGACACTGTAATGTCAAATAGTTTTGGTTTCGGAGGTACAAACGCCTCCCTCGTATTCCGCCGGTTGAACGGCTGAGGCCGGCGGAGCGAGACATAGGGCAACTTTCAGCAGAGTACGTAAGATGGCACCGACGAAGGATATTGCAGAACCTGGACCCATAATGGCGGGAAAGCGCGGCTTGGTGATGGGCGTCGCCAACGACCGGTCGATAGCATGGGGAATCGCTCGCGTCTTGCACGGGCAAGGGGCGGAGCTGGCGTTCAGCTATCAAGGTGGCGCATTTGGCCGCCGCGCCATTCCACTGGCCGAATCCATCGGTGCAGAGATCATCGAGGAAGTGGATGTCGAGGATTTGGATAGCGTCGACCGCATGCTTGACGTGGTTCGCGATAAGTGGGGCAAGCTCGACTTTGTCGTCCATGCGCTCGCGTTCTCTGACCGAAACGAGCTGAAGGGCCGCTACTGCGACACAACACGGAAAAACTTCGAACACACGATGGTCATCTCTTGTTTTTCGTTTACGGAGATATGCAAGCGCGCCTCGGACATGATGAACGAAGGCGGTTCGCTGCTCACCTTGACCTATGGAGGCTCGACACGGGTCGTCCCCTGCTACAACGTCATGGGCGTTGCCAAAGCCGCCCTCGAAGCTTCGGTTCGCTATCTGGCTTCGGACCTCGGACCGCTAGGTATCCGCGTGAACGCCCTGTCTGCGGGCCCCATGAGGACGCTGGCTGGGGCCGGCATTTCCGATGCACGGACGCTGCTGCACTATCAGCAGCAACACGCCCCTATGCGCCGCTCACCCACGCTCGATGAGGTCGGCGGCTCCGCACTGTATCTCCTTTCGGATCTCTCTGGCGCAGTTACAGGCGAAATCCATTTCGTCGATTGCGGTTA
>JARFRF010000029.1 GCA_029287395.1 Methyloceanibacter sp.
ACTGCCGCCAAAGCAAGTCCCTCTCTCGTTTTCGAGCCCTACAATGGCACCGTCTTCTACGCCGAGGACCCCGATACGCTGTGGTTCCCCGCCTCGCTCACAAAGATGATGACGGCCTATGTTGCCTTTCATGCGCTTAGAAACGGCGAGGTCAAGCCGGACACGCCCGCCGTCGTCACCAAGAACGCGCTCAGTGAACCGCCGACCAAACTTGGCCTTCCCGTAGGAACCTCGATACCCCTTGAGACCGCCATCCGGGTCATCATCGTGAAGTCCGCAAACGACGTAGCCGTTATGGTTGCGGAAACTGTCGGCGGGACAGAAGAAGCCTTCATCGAACGCATGAATGAGGCAGCGAAGCGGCTAGGGATGACAAGCACGCAGTTCGCCAATCCTCATGGTCTGCCAAACGAACAGCAATACACGACCGCACGTGATCTAGCCCGCCTCGCCCGCGCACTTATCATCGAGTTTCCGGAGTATGCGGACATATTCGCGACGAAGTCGGTTTCGGTAGGGAAGCGTACTCTGCGCTCCCACAATGGCATGCTGCGGACATTCAACGGCGCGGACGGCATGAAGACCGGCTTCATCTGCCACTCCGGCTTCAACATCGTCACAAGCGCGACCCGCGATGGACGGAAGCTGGTTGCGGTTGTCCTCGGTGAAAAGTCTACCCGCGTCCGCAACGCCCGCGCGGCCCAACTCCTCGAGAACGGCTTCAAACGTTATTTCTGGAAGTCATTGTTTGGCACCAGCCTGAACGGTCTGCCGCTGCCAGCTGAGCGGGACGACCGGCCTGTGTATCTCGGGAAGATCATCTGTGGTCCGAACTACGGCGCCGTCAGGCCTGAGCTAACGCCAGACCTGTTCCGGTTGGAGACGCCGATCACGCGGCTTGCCAGTTTGCCAACGCCCCCGAACCCATTCAATTAGTACCTGCGCATCGTGTCCGTACGACTTGCCCTCACGCTAACACTTGCCCTGGCATGCGCGCAGAGTTTGCTCCTGCGGCAGTCAGCCTGGGCACTTCTGGCGGAGTTTCCGGATGAGATGGCCGAAACCGTTGCCGAAGCTGCAGAGCGGTGTCGCGCCGACGGTGGCACACCCGATGTAGCTAAAGTCCTGCAGAGCGATGACCTGAACGGTGACGGCCGGCCCGACTGGGTCGCTGACTACAGCAAACTAATCTGCAAAGACGGCGGCAACCCTGCCTGTGGCGTGAACGGGTGCTTGATACAGCTCTACTACTGGGACGGCGACGATTGGGACAAGGTCTTCGAGGACTTCGTGCAGGACCACAGGTTCTCAACGAGTGGGCAGTCACGTCTAATGCACGTGAAGACCTACGGCGTACCCTGCAACCGGCCGGCAGCGGAAACCTGCAGCTACACCTACAAGCTCGAAAAAGATGCGATTACGCCTGTTCGCTAGCGTACGATATTTAGTCAGCGCCTACCGGTTGGAATTGTCGTGAAACGCGATCGCGGCCTCGACCAGGGCTTTGGCTTCGGGGGAAGCCCAGTCGGCGGGACCGACCAGACGGCCCATCTCCCGACCTTCCGGATCGATCAGCAAGGTCGTTGGCATCCCCACAGCCCTTAGTTTTGCGAAGATCTTTCCTCCTGGGTCGTAGTAGTTGGTGAGATCGGTTGCGCCCGTTTCCTCGAGGAATTGCTCAGCTTTTTCTGGACCGCCCTTGTCGATATTAAGCGCAACCACTTCGAAGCCGTCACCTCCAAGTTCCGACTGCAACGCGTTCAGCTGAGGCATCTCTTCGCGGCAGGGCACACACCACGTCGCCCAGATGTTCAGGAGCAACACCTTGCCTTTCAAATCCGCGGAAGTCATTGATGAGCCGTCAGGTTTATCAAAGGTGAGATCAGGCACGACCGCAGGTTCGGGGCGAATGACAAAGGCCGTCATAGCGCCTGTGTTCAACCCGCTCAGAGGCCCTGCGCCGGAACCCGCGGCCTCACCGGTGGGACTGCCCGTCGACGAAGATGCATCCGAATGATTGTCATAGGGGGTGGAAAGCCAATATACCGTGCCAAAGCCGGCGAGCAGCGCGACCGCAATTGCGAAGGCAGATGCCGCCGGAGATGTCGTGTTCTTGCGTTTCTCGGAACCGTTCACGTCGTTCTCTTTGACCTTGAGTTCTTGGTGACTGTGAGTTTTTGGGAACTCATTCAGCTTCAGACCGGGCTACCATGACTAACACTATGTGGGGCGGCCGTTTCGCCAATAGCCCCTCCGACATCATGGAGGACATAAATGCCTCTATCGATTTCGACAAGCGACTCTGGCCGCACGACATCGAGGCTTCCAAGGCCCATGTCGCCATGCTGGAGGCGACCGGCATTCTTACGCCCGACGAGACGTCGCAAATCATCTCAGGTCTCGACAAAATCCTAGCCGAGATCGAGTCCGGTGACTTCAAATTCTCGCGAGCCCTCGAGGACATTCATCTCAACGTGGAGCATCGGCTGAAAGAAATCGTCGGCCCCGTTGCCGGCAAGCTACACACCGCACGGTCGCGCAACGACCAGGTGGCGACGGACTTCAAGCTCTATATCCGGGATGAGATCGGCCTAATCGACGCGGGACTCGCACAGCTTCAGCTGGCGCTCGCGACGCGCGCACTTGATGAGGCGGCGACTGTCATGCCGGGCTTCACCCATTTGCAAACGGCCCAGCCCGTCACATTCGGCCATCATTGCCTCGCTTACGTCGAGATGTTCGCCCGCGACCGGGGCAGGTTCCTCGACGCCGCCACGCGGCTCAACGAATGCCCGCTAGGCTCGGCCGCGCTCGCGGGCACAAGCTTTCCCATCGACCGTCAACACACGGCGAAAGCGCTCGGATTCGATCGCCCAACAGCAAACTCGCTCGACACGGTCTCGGACCGGGACTTTGCTCTTGAGACATTGGCCGCGGCGTCGATCGCGGCCATGCATCTCTCACGGCTGGCCGAGGAAATCGTGCTCTGGACATCGCCTCAGTTCGGCTTCGCCCGGCTGTCGGACTCGTTTTCCACCGGCTCCTCGATCATGCCGCAGAAGCGCAACCCGGACGCGGCTGAACTCGTTCGGGCGAAGACAGGCCGCATTGCGGGCGCATTCCAGGCTCTGCTGTTGGTCATGAAGGGCCTGCCTCTGGCCTATGCAAAGGACATGCAGGAGGATAAGGAGCCCGTGTTCGACGCACTCGATGCCCTGAAACTCGGGATTGCAGCCCTTGGCGGCATGGTTTCAGACCTCCTGGTCAATGCGAAGGCTATGAAGAAGGCCGCTGGGAGCGAGTATTCGACGGCGACGGACTTAGCCGACTGGCTGGTGCAAAACCTCGACACGCCGTTTCGAGAGGCGCACCATATCACGGGGACAATCGTTGCTTTGGCAGAGGAAAAGGGCATCGAACTCAGGCGTATGCAGTTGTCCGACCTCCAAGCCGTGGAACCGAGGATTACCGATGATATCTACAACGTCCTGGACCCGGCCCGCTCGGCCAAAAGCCGGACGAGTTATGGCGGAACTGCCCCCTCAAACGTTGAGCGTGAGGCCAGACGCTGGATAAAGCGTTTGGAGAAGGACAGCGTCTCGCGATAAAAGAGGGACAGCACGGGGTTAACAGACAACCGCCAGCCACGGGGCATTGTGTCGTTGGACAGGGTTTGGACGGGGTCGGATCCTCAAAGGATGATATAGATGGGAAGCGCTATGCGCATTCTCTTGTCATTGCTGCTTGTTCTTACCGTGGGCCTCTCGGCTTGCGGGCGTCGCGGTTCGCTTGAACGCCCAGAGGCCCGTTATCCCGAAGTTGCCGCCGATCCGTCCACCAAACAGTCTAAGGCTCCGGACCGACGCATTCCGATCCTTGATGACATTATTCATTAGCTAGGCCCGAATTATCCGGCCCCAGACAACCACGTCCTATGCACCATTTCGCCTACCGGCGCGGCGCATCCGAAGCCAACGTGCTTCACGCTGAAGACGTCGATCTGTGCGCATTAGCTGCGGAAGTCGGCACGCCATTCTATTGCTACTCCACGGCCACGTTCGAACGGCACATTGCGGTGTTCGCGGACGCGTTCGCCGCGCGGCCCGACACGCTCGTCTGCTACGCGATCAAGGCTAACTCCAATCTCGGCGTACTGGCCACGCTCGCCAAGCAAGGGGCCGGAATGGACGTGGTTTCCGAAGGCGAGCTGCGTCGCGCACTGGCTGTCGGCGTCCCCGGAGAACGCGTGGTCTTTTCTGGCGTGGGCAAGACAAGAAACGAAATGGCATTCGCCCTCAACGCCGGCATTTACGCGTTCAACGTCGAGTCGGAACCCGAGTTAGAGGCTCTAAGCCAAGTCGCCGACGCGATGGGAAAGACCGCGCGGATCGCCTTTCGCGTCAACCCAGATGTCGACGCGGGGACGCACCACAAGATCTCGACGGGAAAGGCTGAGAATAAGTTCGGCGTACCCTTCGATGAGGCCCCCGCGCTTTACAAACGGGCAAGCCAGCTCCCCGGTATCGAACCAGCGGGGATTCACATGCATATCGGCAGTCAGATCATTGATTTGGCGCCCTTCGCGAACGCCTTCGCGCTCCTCAAGGAGTTGGTCTCGGCGTTGCGCGCGAATGGTTTCGGTATCGAATTCGTCAATTTGGGAGGGGGGCTCGGAATCCCTTACCGGACGGACGAACCAGACCCGCCGCTGCCGCTAGACTACGCGCGTCTCGTCAACGACACCATGGGAGACCTCGACGTACGGCTGCTCTTCGAGCCGGGGCGCATGATTGCCGGAAACGCGGGAATTCTCGTGGCTCGAGTTCTCTATGTGAAAATCGCGCCGGAGAAAATTTTCACCATTACCGATGCGGGCATGAACGATCTGATCCGGCCAACGCTTTACGACGCGTATCATCGTATCCAGCCGGTAGTAGAACCAAAGCCAAGCGGCAACACGGTTGTGACCGACGTCGTGGGGCCCGTCTGTGAGACCGGCGACTACTTGGCCCTCGCACGGCGCCTACCCGAACTGAACACAGGCGACCTGATCGCTGTAATGACCGCAGGCGCTTACGGTGCCGTACAGGCCTCTCAGTACAACAGCCGCCTGTTAGTGCCTGAAGTTCTTGTTTCTGGTGCCAATTATTGCATTACCCGCCCACGGACCAGCTATGAGGAGATGCTCTCCGCAGAGCGTTTGCCAAGCTGGCTTTGACGGGCCTTACCCTCGCGACGCCCCGATTCTGCCGGTTTCCGCGCGGAATGTTACCGGGTTGTAATTCTGGGCCACACGCCCCTCTGTGCTAACACTGCGAACCATGACGCGATCCTCCCCCTCGAAAGATGCCGGAAAACCCAAGACCGCGCCGGACACGCTGACGCGCCGGTTTGAGCGCCGCGTACGTCTAAGTTGGGTCGCCTTGCTTGCCGAACGCGTATTCGAGTCGCTTCTTTGGCCTTTCGTCGTGGTCTGTGCGTTTCTCGTCTTCTCGCTTTTGGGCGGATGGGGCTGGCTGTCGCCAATCGCTCACCAGGCCCTCCTGGGTCTGTTTCTCATTGCTCTTGTGGTCGCGCTGGTGCCGGTATGGCGTATCGATGTGCCAGACCGAGCCGAGGCCCTTCGCCGCCTCGAGCGCGACTCAGGAATCCAACACCGGCCGGCCTCGTCCTATGAGGACACCCTGGAGGCAGAGCCCGGCACGGCACCCGCCCAGCTTTGGACCCTCCATAGAAAGCGACTAGCAAGACTCGTGGCGCGACTTAAGCCTTCCTGGCCGAAGCCACGGTCGGATCGCGACGACCCCTACGCGATCCGTGCGGCTCTCGTTCTTGCGCTTGTGGTCTCATTTTTTGCTGCCGGGGGAGACGCGGGCTCCCGCATTAAGGCGGCGTTCCTGCCAGCCGCCACCGCCTCGACACAGGTGGTGCGCCTCGATGCGTGGATTACGCCGCCGGTTTACACGGGCATGGCGCCTGTGGTTCTCGCGGACGGGACAGAAAAAGTCGGTCCGGGTGCGGAGACCTTCCGTGCCTTGTCGGTACCTGTCCGGAGTCAGCTTATAGTCCGCGCTCATGCGCCAGACGGAGACCGCGTAACTCTCACGCTCTCTGACGAGAACGGAGAGACCCGATCAGTCGAACCAAAAGATGGGTCGGCAGCGGGCCTCATGGAATTTAATGCCGGACTCATCAACCCTGTAACTGCGGATCTGCGTATCGGCGGAGCCACGGTCGCCCAGTGGCATTTCGCGATGATTGAAGATGCCGCGCCGCAAATCAGCCTCCGCGAAGCGCCAGCGGCCCTGCCGCGCGGTGCGCTGCGGCTCGAGTACAGCGCGCTTGATGATTACGGTGTCGCCAGCGCCGAAGCTCGTTTCTCGCTGGCCGAAGACGATACGACGGACCTTCCCGAAGATATCGCTATCGAAGAGGAAATGGACCTGGCTGAGGTCGAGCCGCTTTTCGCACCTCCCAAGATCGCGCTTCAGCTGCCGCGCACAAACGCTAAGAAGCTCGATGGTCGGGCCAGCCAAGACCTGACATCGCATCCTTGGGCAGGGCTCAAGGTTATGATGACCCTCACTGCACGCGACCAGGCCGATCAGCTGGGAACGAGCGAGCCATATCCCCTGATCCTGCCGACGCGCAACTTTACGAAACCACTGGCAAGGGCGGTGATTGAGCAGCGCCGGACTCTTGTTCTCGATCCAGAAGAGACCCCGCTTGTTGCCCGTGCGTTGGACGCGCTGACGATGGGTGGGGAAAAAGCGACGGACGATACGTTTGTCTATTTGTCGCTGCGTAACGCCTATTGGCGCCTCCAAAACGATCGCTCGCGCGAGTCGGTAAAGACCGTGGTCGATCAACTTTGGGCAACGGCCTTGCGTATCGAGGAAGGTGATCTGCCGGCGGCCGAGCGAGATCTTCGAGCAGCCCAAAACGCACTCATGCAGGCGCTACGCGACAATGCACCCTCGGAGGAAATCAAAGAGCGCATCGAAGAGTTGCGCAAGGCTCTGTCTAAGTACCTGCAGGCCATGGCCGCGCAGCAGAAAGATCAGACCGACATAGCTGGCCAGCCGCAACAGAATCAGGATGACACTGTTTCCGACCAGGACCTGGACAAAATGCTCGAGAGCATCAAGGACCTCGCTGAGGCGGGGTCGAAGGAAATGGCCGAACAGATGCTGTCCGAGCTGAACGACATTCTCGATCGGCTACAGGCCGATAACGCTCCTCGGAGCGAACAACAACAAAAGGCTCAAGAGATGATGCGGGACCTCGACGAGGTAGCCGCAGATCAGCAGGAGCTTCTCGACGATACGTTCTCTGAAAAGCGCAAGCAGCGGCAGGGACAAGGTCAGGGGCGCAACCAAAACCAGCAGTTTGACGTCACGCCGCCCGGATCGCCGATGGGCTTCGGCAATGCCATGTCGCCCCTCACGGACCAGATGCCCCAGGGAGGCCAATCCGGCGCACGTGCGCAGGGGCAATCCGGCCGTCAGGGCGATGCGCCAGGTGGAGGCCAAGAGCAGTTCGGCCAACAGCAACAGCAAGGCTCGCAAGGCAGTCTCCAGGAGCGACAAAAGGCCCTGCGCGAAAAACTCCAGCAGTTGATCGAGCGGATGCGCCAAGCCGGCGGCGAAGCGCCCGAGCAATTCGAAGGCGCGCGCGAAGCGATGGAAGAGGCCGAGCAAGCTATCGGAGAAGAGAACTACGATCGCGCTGCGCAAAACCAAACGCTTGCCCTGGACCGGATGCGCGAAGGCACTGAGTCTATGGCACAGCAAATGACGGCTCAGGGCGAGATGGAGGGCGGACAAGGTCCAGGTTCCAACGGCCGCGATCCGCTGGGCCGTCCAGACCGTTCAAACCGTCCGGACCTCGGACTATCAGTACAGGTCCCTGACGAAATCGATATTCAGAAGGCTCGCGAAGTTCTAGACGAGTTGCGCCGACGGATTGGCGACCCAAGCCGGCCAACCATTGAACTCGACTACCTCGAACGGCTAATCAGGTCCTTCTAGTCTCAAAGCATTTTTTTTGACGCCCCCGTCAGAAAAGTGCCATCCCTTACCTTTTATGACTGGTCAGCATTTCTCTCGCTCCGGAAGACGGCCCGCCCATGCTGCAATCAATACTCAGTGCGCTCGCAAAACCCTTTGTCTGGCTGGGCGGCGTCTTTAGCCGGCTCGGTCTTATCCTAAAGATAGTGATTGGCACGATACTGATCATTTTGGTGCCCCTCTACGGGTATTTTCTTTGGAGCACGCAAGTCTGGCACAACTTCAACCCCGACTACGCGGACGCTTACGAGGTCGCTACGAAGACCTCAGGGGACGTCCCTGAGCCTAGCGGCGGCATTGTCAGCGACGATCCAGCCAAGACTGGTACGCAGGATAAAAGCGACGCCACGGAGGCTTGTAGGCGTTCGATGATTGTCGATGCCGCCAGCGGCTTGGTGAACTTCAATGTCAACGACAACGCCTGGATTTCTTCGATGTTGCTCTACAAGTTGGGGCTCTTCGGCATTCCCTGGGACGCAACGCCGTTCTTCGACAACAAGGCTGTGTTTCAGCGCGGAATACACCAGGCTGTGCAGCGAACGGCCGTGGAACTGGTCGACTCACTTGGCCGAGTGAGAGGCACTTCTGAGGCCGACAAGGACTTGCAGACCGCGCGCAGTGACCTTCAGTACAACGAGTATTACTGGTACTGGTCCTTTAGCCCCTTCGGCCCCAAGACCCCATCGCCTGCAGTCTACCGCACAGCGCGAAAGAACCTTCAGAAGTTCAACGACCGGCTCGAGAGCTGCGAAGCGCTGTTCGATGCGCGCGCCGACAACCTACTCGCTTTCTTGGACCGCATCGCGAAGGATATCGGCGGGACATCTGCCGTACTCAGGGAGCGCTCGGAGAATTACAGCAGCGGCTGGTTCGACACCCGTGCGGACGACCGGTTCTGGTTCGCCTACGGCCAGCTCTATGCTTATTACGGTATTCTCACCGCGGCTCGGGCCGATTTCGAGGACGTCATCAAGCAGCGTCGACTCGAAGCAATCTGGGACGAGTTGGAGGATCAGCTCCGCGCCTCGCTCAACATCACGCCGTTCGTTATTTCGAATGGTGCCGAGGCTGGTTGGTTCATGCCGTCGCATCTTGCAACGCTCGGCTTCTACATCCTGCGCGTCCGTTCCAACCTCGTTGAGATCCGCACGAT
Source organism: Methyloceanibacter sp. (assembly GCA_029287395.1). Taxonomy (GTDB): domain Bacteria; phylum Pseudomonadota; class Alphaproteobacteria; order Rhizobiales; family Methyloligellaceae; genus Methyloceanibacter. The sequence continues at coordinate 9,223 of JARFRF010000029.1, forward strand.
CCTCGACCGCTAGCCGCCCGCGTCGATGATCCCAATGTACGGCAGTTCGCGATAGCGGTTTCCGAGATCCATGCCGTAGCCCACTACAAATTGGTCGGGGCACTCAAAGCCTGCAAAGTCAGCGGCAACGACTTCTGTGCGCCTGGCCTTTTTGTCGAGAAGGACGCAGCTCAGCACTGTACGTGCGCCCTTGCGACGCAATCGCTCTTTTGCAAACAGAAGCGTACGACCGGAATCGAGGATGTCGTCTACAATGACAACATCGCGGCCCTCGACATCCGACTCCACGTCACGCAGAATTTCGACCGGACCGCCAGAGGTTTCGTTGCGATAGCTCGCCAGGAAAATGAAATCTATTTCAGGTTTCAGTCCTTGCGCGTGGAGGGCTCGCACCAGATCGGCAACGAAAATGAAGCTTCCTTTCAGGACCGCAACAATCAGCAGTGCGCGAAGATCGCATGCAGCAATGCTGCGTGCCAGCGCATCGACGCGCGCCGCGATTACCTCTGTACTGTAGAGCGTCGCGATCGAGTGTGACGCGGGCGGTTCCGCCATGCCAAACCTGCCCTGTCTGGCCTGGCCGAGTTCAGCGTTGCCGAACGAACTCTAGCCTGCCTTTGCAAACCGCACTTTCAGGCTACGGACATTACTTGGCGGTGCCGGGATCTGTTTCAAGAATGGTGCGTCCTCGTCGGGGCCGAGCTCGGCAGCGCCAACTTCGGTTGTCCATTCCGAGATCTCCTCACCGTTCTCATCGCGAAGCACGATGATTACGGTCGGCACGCTCATGGCCGCGGAGCCGGTATTGCGGACGCTCCCCTGAACCTCAAGAACATTCTGGCCGCTTGCATTCGTCCAGCCGTAGCGGACACCCTCGAACTGTAGCCCTTGTGCACCGGCTTGCATCCCGAGCGCAGAGTAAAGATGAGAGGCGCCGGGGAGAATGGAGACGGTCGTCTGAGGTGCGAGGAAGAATAAGCCAAGCACGCCAAGGACGATCACGCCGAGGATACCCCAGCCGATTGCAACAACTGGTGGCTTCTTCTTTTGCGTCTCGGCGCTCGCCGTGGCCAGGGACTCGCCGAAGGCTTCAGCCGCCAAATTCGCGTCTGCCGCTGCGGGACTGTCATCGATCCCTGGGAAAGCTGCGTCGAACGACGCATCCGCCTCGGCCGATGACGAACCGGGAGCACCCTGGTCCTGCGGCGGCGCCATTCCGGGCGGTGGCGGCATCTCTGGGGCGGGCGCCTCACTTGCCGGCTTGCTCTTGCCCATCAGCTTGCCAAAGAGGCCACCCTTTGTTGCCGCTTCTGGTTCGGGCGGTGACGGCGGCGCGGCAGGTCCTGCCTCGCCGACCGGCGGAAATCCTGCAGGGGCCGCTGCGCCTGGCGGCACCTGTGGCGGCATCTCTGGCGGCGGCGCAGCCTGAGGCGGGGCTTGCGGGGGTACAGCAATGCCGGGCGGCGGAGCCGATGACGGCGGCGTTGGAGCGGCCGCCGGCGTTGGAGTTGGTGTGGCAGCCGGTTGCGGCGGAACGGGCGCCGCCAGCGTTGGAGGAGCGGCTGCCGGCTGAGGAGCGGCTGCCGGTTTAGGCGCGGGAGCCGGCTGCGGCGGCACCGCCTCAGCTTCGGCCGGTTGCGCCTGCCAGACGTGACCACATTTCGCGCAGCGGACTTTGCGGCCCTCAGGCGGGAAGGCCGCCTTGATTTGGTATCGCGTTCCGCACGCCGGACAAATTATCAGTGTCGCCATTTTGATTGCCGCAATCGCCCACTACACCATGAATATGCGGGACGCCCCATTCGGTTACCCTATAACATTGATACAGGACGGAGAGTTCAGCATAAAGTGTCAGTATTCTGCAATGTTAAGAGACGCAAGGAAGTCGGTTGATCCGCTTTGACAATGTCGGACTGCGCTATGGCTCCGGACCGGAAATCTTGCGCGATGTCACCTTTCACGTTCACCCAGGCTCCTTTCACTTCCTGACGGGACCTTCTGGTGCCGGGAAAACCTCGCTTTTGCGGCTTCTGTTCATGTCGATTCGTCCTAGTAGAGGCTTAATCTTCGTTTTTGGTGAGAATCTCGCCGATCTGCCGCCTGCTGGTCGGGCTGCTCTCCGGCGCCGAATCGGGATTGTTTTTCAAGACTTTAGACTCTTGGATCATTTGACAACTTGGGAGAACGTCGCGTTGCCGCTGCGCGTCATGGGCAAGAACGAGAGCTATTATGCCGATGACGTAACCGATCTGCTGCGCTGGGTTGGGCTCGGGGATCGTATCCACGCCTATCCAGAAACGTTATCTGGCGGTGAGAAACAGCGTGCGGCGATCGCTCGGGCCGTGATCGGGCGTCCTGAACTACTTCTCGCGGATGAGCCGACGGGCAATGTGGATCCGGCCATCGGCAACCGATTGCTGCGTCTGTTCGTTGAACTAAATCGCTTGGGAACATCAGTGATCATTGCAACCCACGACTACGGTCTTATGGACCAGCTCGACGCGCCAAGGCTTATGCTGCAAAAAGGCCGCCTTCAGGTCGCAGCACCTCAGCTCACTGCGCAGTAGAGTAGGTGAGAGAGACGTGACCCTACTCAGCGACTTGAAGGGCTATCCCTGGACAAGCCTGCTCGCGGGTATTCTTCCGTCCCGCCTTGCGGCGCGGCTGCCGCAGCGCTTTCAGGCCCCTTCCTCTCAAATCGTTCCACCGGCTTCCGTAGCGGGCCGGGCACTTACAGTCGTGATCGCCATTATGACTTTCTTGGCCTGTTTGACAGCAGGCGGAGTCTATATGGTGCATCAATCCGCGAGCGCTTGGGTGGACGACATCGCAAGTGAGGTCACTATCGAGCTCAATCCGCTGGAGACGACGGATATCGAAAAAAAGATGACGTTGGTGTCACTCTTTCTGGCGAAACAGCCGGGCGTGGCCCGCGTGAAGCCGATGAGCGCAGACGAGTCGGCCAAGTTGCTCGAACCCTGGATCGGCTCAACCGCCGCGCTTTCCGCACTGCCCGTTCCGCGCCTCATCGCCGTCGAGATCGACCGTTCAGACCCGCCGGATATCCGCGCTATCCAAAAGGCGCTCGGCGAGAATTTTGAAGGTGTGACACTAGACGACCACAGACGCTGGCAGTCGGAGATCAGACTCATTACGCGATCTACTGCGCTGGGTGGCATCGCGATCTTGGGGCTTGTGGCCGCCGCGACCATCGCAGTCATAGTGTCAGCAACGCGAAGCGCCATGGTAACAAATCGCGAGATAATCGAAGTGCTCCACTTCGTTGGCGCCAGCGACCGCTTTATCTCCAGCGAGTTCGAACGGCATTTTTTGGGCCTCGGGGTCCGAGCCGGGTTGGTTGGCGCGATTGCGGCGGCGATCGCGTTTCTGCTTTTACCGCTGCTCGTTAGTTTGCTCGGTGGCGGTGCCGTTACCGAAGCGGAAACCCGTCGTCTGCTAGGAAGCGGCGAGCTCGATGCCGGCGGCTACTTTCTGCTTGTGTTGATAGTCCTGGTCATCGCGGCGCTGTGCATGGTTACGTCGCGGCTTGGGGTCTTCCGCATCCTCAAGACCTATGCTTGAACGCTGGTGAGCGGGGCATGGCCGATCGGCGTTCACCGGTCTAGGCAGTCTCAATTCTGCGCGGCTCATCGCCGTGTTCGGGGTATTTTTTGAACGAGAGCATCAACATTGACGGAAACGACGGCAAGCCGCGTACGGAGCACTTCTATCGCTTCCGCGGCCCCATTGGCTTCGTCCGACTCATCTTTGATAGTTCCATTCTGCTTTTGGTCATGTTGATTATTGGCTTCATCGTCTTCGCCAACGGACTGGCTCGCGAGCTAAAGGAACCAGCCCATGCCTCGGACGGTATAACCGTCTTGACGGGTGGCGTCTCCCGAATCGACGACGCCATGAGGCTGATGGCTCGGAAACAGGCCCGGCGCACCCTCATTACGGGCGTCCATCATCAAACCACTGTTGAACAGTTGAAAGACCTTACGCCGGACGGCGCGCAGTATTTCGACTGCTGCGTGGATATCGACAAGGAGGCGCTCAATACGATCGACAACGCCCGGGAAACCGCTCGCTGGGTCCGCGAGAATGGCTATGGCTCTTTGATCGTCGTCACGTCCAATTATCACATGCCGCGGGCGCTGGCTGAACTGGAGCGCGCGATGCCAAGCATCACCCTTGTCCCCTACCCCGTTGTGGCCAACAACGTTGAGGTCGCGCGCTGGTGGGAGTTCCCCGGGACGACAAAGCTGCTCTTGTCGGAGTACTTGAAGTATTTGCCAGCTCTTGGCAGGCTTTGGGCGACCAACCTCGCGCGGTTTGCGCTGCCGGGAAAGTTTGGACCGCCAGCGGACGAACTCGAGCCCCAATAAACCGATGGTGCGCTCGATCGTTTTCGGGATTCTGTTCTATATCACGACGGCCTTGTTCGTCGTTTTTGGATTTCCGTTCTTCTTCACGCCTCGCAGCTGGTCCATGGCGGCCCTGAAGGTCCATGCCCGGACCGAGCTTTGGCTTTTGAAGCATATCGTCGGCCTGGACTTCGAGGTGCGGGGCTTGGAGAGGCTGCCGGAACCGCCGTTTCTTGTCGCATCGAAGCATCAATCCGCTTGGGAGACATTCGCGCTCATCCCCCTATTTCGCGACCCGGCGTTCTTGATGAAGCGGGAACTGTTTTGGATTCCCATACATGGCTGGTTTTCGCACAAATTCGGGATGATCCCGGTTGATCGGGATAAGGGGCCGGCTGCGTTGCGCAACATGCTCCACCACGCCAAGGACCGCATCGCGAAGGGACGGGAAATCATAATCTTTCCCGAAGGTACCCGTCGTCCGCCAGGCGCCCCGCCCGCCTACAAAACCGGGATTGTGCTGCTCTACAATGCCTTGGACGTACCATGCGTCCCCGTCGCCTTGAACTCGGGGATGTTTTGGCCCCGCCGCACTTGGCGAAGAAAACCGGGAACAATCATTGTGGAGGTGCTGGATCCCATTCAGCCAGGGCTCCCAAAGGCCGAGTTCATGCGCCGTCTGCAGGTTGCCGTTGAGGGCGCTTCAGACCGGCTAATGGCCGAGGCGGCCGCGAACGAAGAAACCCATTAACCCCTTGTTAACAATTGAAGACTTGACGCCAGGGCTAGCAAAGTTCATATTTTGTTCCACGCCGTGAAATCGGGCGACAGAGAGCTTGAATTTGCCGTCGCTGAACCCATTTCAATGAGTAGCTTCAAGGTTAACGGGTCCAATTCTTTATGTGGTTGAGTTCTTCAGGCGCTTCAGAGATTGCACCCTCCGACAATCAGACCACTGGTCCGTCGGAGGAGCCGGCGCTCGTATGCGCCGAGGCGGCCTTCGATCAGGCCTTTCATTATTGGCGCGGCGCGTCGGGACGGCGGTATCTTCACAGCGTCTATTCCCTAGTGGGTTGCCCTGCTTTGCCCCAAGCAAACTTCATCTTGGTCCGCCGCCACGAGGACGGGTCACGCGAAGCGCTCTGTTTTGGAAATACTCGCGACGATGCAATGTCGCTAAATTTGGCTCGCTTGCGCCATGAAGGGGCGAAGATCGGCGCAAATGAAGTGCATATTCACCTTCTCGCGGACACGGCCGAGGCGCGAAAATTTGTCGAGTCAGATCTGACGGCCGCGCACACACGCCAGCCGGAAGCCTCTGAGGCTGCGTGATCCGCAGCGATCTACGCCGCTAAGAACGGGGCAACCGTCAGTACTGTCGTTACTGGTAGCGCGTGTCCAAGTTAAGTGCGCGACAACTTCTCAAGCCGTTCCTGCATTGCTTGAAGCTCAGCCTTGAGCGTATCGATATCGTCATCGCTGGCTTCAGCTGCCGGCTGCTCGATGCTCCTGGGCGAGTCTTCGCTCACCTGAGAAGCACCTGAATCTGCACCAAACGGCGTGAACATGCCGAGCGTCTTTTCAAATGTCTCGAAATTCTTGCGCACCTGCTCCTGCACCGCATCGAACGCCGCCGTTCCGAACGTATCGGCAAAACGACGCCGATACTGTTCCTGCTGTTTGGTCAGGGAGTCGAGGCTGAATTCGAGATAGGAAGGAACGAGCATCTGCATGCCATCGCCGTAGAAGCGGATCAGCTGCCGCAAAAAGCCGATCGGCAAGAGATTGGTGCCACGGCTTTCCTGCTCAACGATAATCTGGGTCAGCACGGCATGGGTTAAGTCTTCGCCGGTTTTTGCGTCGTAAACGACGAAATCGCGCTCCGCGCGCACCATCTCGGCGAGATCTTCCAACGTCACATAAGTGCTTGTGTCGGTGTTGTAGAGCCTCCGGTTGGCGTATTTTTTAATGATGACCGGACGGCTATCCTGGTTCGCATCCTTTGCCACGTGTGGTTTCTCCCATACCCCAAGAAACGCAGGGAATCCCCGCGCAAGCGGCTCTAAGCGCCTATCGGCAGCTGACGCTATGTCGCACGTGCGAAAATAATTACCACGTTAAGCGCATCGCACACCAGACACTTTGCAAGAAGCCTTGATTGGATGGGCTTGTTTGTCTTTCCAGCCGAGGTGCACTGCGGTATGACCGAGGACGAGTTGCAGTCGGGAGGACAGAATGAAAAACGCAGATATTGTGATTGTCAGCGCGGCGCGGACACCCGTTGGATCCTTTGGCGGGTCCCTTGCCGGCGTTCCGGCCCATACACTGGGCGAGACAGCCATTCGAGCCGCCCTTGAGCGCGCCGACGTGGATGCGAATGACGTCGACGAAGTGATTATGGGGCAGGTGCTCACGGCCGGCCAAGGTCAGAACCCGGCCCGCCAGGCGGCCATGGCGGCTGGCGTTCCAAAAGAGGCCACGGCCTGGGGTGTCAACCAAGTCTGCGGTTCGGGCCTCCGCTCGGTGGCACTGGGTGCACAGCAGATCGCGCTCGGCGATGCCGACATCGTGGTTGCGGGCGGTCAGGAGAACATGAGCATGTCTCCGCACGTCGCGAACCTGCGGAACGGGCATAAGATGGGCGACGTCAAGTTCATCGACTCCATGATCAAGGACGGCCTCTGGGAAGCCTTCAACGGGTACCACATGGGTAATACTGCGGAGAACGTCGCCAAGCAGTGGCAGCTGACCCGCGACGAACAGGACACCTTCGCGGTCGCCTCTCAGAACAAGGCGGAAGCAGCTAAGAAGGGCGGCAAGTTCAAGGACGAAATTGCACCCGTAACCATCAAGACCCGCAAGGGCGAGGTGGTCGTGGACGAGGACGAGTACATCCGCGAAGGGGCTACCGTCGAGGGCGTCGGCAAATTGCGCCCCGCCTTCGACAAGGAAGGTACCGTGACCGCGGGCAACGCGTCGGGCATCAATGACGGTGCGGCCGCCGTCGTTCTAATGACCGCGGACGAGGCCAAGAAGCGCGGTCTCACGCCGCTGGCCCGGGTGGCCTCCTGGGCCGTCGCCGGCGTAGATCCGACGATCATGGGCACGGGACCCATTCCCGCCTCCCGCAAAGCTCTGGAAAAGGCCGGCTGGAAGGTCGCCGATCTCGACTTGGTGGAAGCCAACGAGGCCTTCGCAGCGCAAGCACTCGCCGTGAACAAAGACATGGGCTGGGACACCGAAAAGGTGAACGTGAACGGCGGCGCTATCGCCATCGGCCATCCGATCGGCGCGTCAGGCGCCAGGGTTCTCGTCACGCTGCTTCATGAGATGCAGAAGGCTGACGCAAAGAAAGGCCTGGCCACGCTATGCATCGGCGGTGGCATGGGCGTCGCTATGTGCCTTGAGCGCGACTAAGTCGACGCACTTGAAGCGAGAGAAAAATTCGTGTGGGGTGGCCTAGGCTGCCCCACATTCGGATTGGCGGTTAAAGAGACAAGCGTGGAAGCGCACTAAGGGAGGATGCTATGGGAAGGGTGGCACTTGTCACTGGTGGTACACGCGGCATAGGCGCCGCGTGCAGTAAGGCACTCAAGGACGCCGGCTATAACGTCGCCGCCAGTTACGCCGGCAACGACGACGCCGCGAACGCCTTTAAAGCTGAAACGGGAATTTCGGTTTTCAAGTGGGACGTTGGTGACTACGCGGCCTGCGAGAAGGGCGTTGCCGCCGTGGAAGCCGAAGTCGGTCCGGTTGAGGTGCTGGTCAACAATGCCGGTATCTCTCGTGATGCCATGCTGAACAAAATGACCGCTGAGCAGTGGTCGGAAGTTATGCGCACTAATCTGGACTCCGTCTTCAACGTGACGCGCCAGGTCATTAACGGCATGCGCGACCGCAAATTCGGTCGCATCATCTCGATCTCCTCGATTAACGGCCAGCAGGGCATGCTCGGGCTCTCCAACTACTGCGCTGCCAAGGCCGGCATGATCGGCTTCACCCGCGCTGTTGCCTTGGAAGGCGCACGCAAGGGCATTACCGCCAACGCCATTGCGCCAGGTTATGTAGCGACGGAGCTCCTGAAGGGCGTGTCAGAGAAAGTCATGGAAGCCATCGTGGGCCAGATCCCAGTGGGCCGTCTCGGCGAAGCTGAGGAAGTGGCCCGCTGTGTTGTCTTTTTGGCTGCCGACGAAGCGGGCTGGATCACCGGCTCGACGATCAGCGTCAATGGCGGTCAGCTGGCTGACTGAGCTCGTTGTGCGACAAGCGATACCGCGACGAAACTTGCGCCTCTCAAGTGCTCGATGAGCCTTCGGGCTCCCAGCCTTGGGGGGCGAGTTCGAATCTGTCGAACAAGAATCCCGGTGCGACAGTGCAACCGACCAGCGTCCACGCGCCCAGTGTTTGCGCGCTTTGCCACGCGTTGGCCGGAACGAAAGCCTGAGGATGTTCCCCGGAGAATAAATCCGCGCCAAGTGTGAATGTCTTGATCGAGCTGTTCTCGTCGGCCACCTTCAGCAGCAGTGGCGCCCCCCGGTACCAATGCCAAGTCTCAGCCGCGTCGACACGATGCCAATGAGACACCTCACCCTCCGTCAGTAGAAACAGGATTGCCGTTGAATGAGAGCGGCCATCAACGCCGCGCTCGTCTCGGAACGTTTCCCTGTACCACCCGCCCTCCGGGTGACGCTCCAGACCGAGATGGGTGATGACCTCCTCGGCGCTCGGCATCGGCCCGCTTGAAGTATCGGTCACTAGAAGCGGTCCTTCCGCCGTCGGACCTCTGCAAAGACGGCTTCAGGCGACTGTCCTTCCACACCAAGTCGGGCCTGGATTGCGGGGCTAGCTGCACGCAGGAACGGGTTCGTGGCTAGCTCCTGCCCGATCGTGGTGGGCAATGACGGGTGGCCCTTCGCATCGTTGGCCGCAACTTCTCTAGCCCGGGCCTGCAAGGCCTCATTCTCCGGCTCGACGGTCAGCGCGAACCGGCAATTGGCGCCCGTGTACTCGTGGCCGCAAAACACGTTGGTCTCGGGCGGCAACGCCGCCAACTTCGACAGGGAACGCCACATCGTCGTCGCGTCGCCTTCGAGGAGTTTGCCGCAGCCCACGGAAAACAGCGTGTCGCCCACGAAGACGACGCCTTGTTCCGGAAAATAGTAGCTCACGTGACCGCGTGTATGACCCGCCGTATCGATGACCGTGGCCTTGGCGCGCCCAACGGAGACGGTGTCGCCCTCCCCCACTTCTTCGTCGAGCCCCTGAATGAGGCCAGCTTCCCGGGCGGGCCCAAAAACCGTGCAGCCATATTTGTTCTTCAGCGCCGCTATACCGGCCGTGTGGTCGGCATGATGATGGGTGACAAGGATTTCCGACAGCCGCCAGCCTTTCTCGGCGAGTGCCGCCGCAATCGGACCAGCCTCTGGTGCATCGATAGCAGCGGTCGCGCCCGTATCAGGATCATGAATTAGAACTCCGTAATTGTCGGCGCGTGTGGGAAACTGAAATATCTCAAGTTCGGCCATTTGGTTCTCTGGATTACAGTATGGAGGGTGCGGTTTTGTCTTACTCTGGACCCTACTCCGCTCCTCTGACGATTGAAACCGGCCCTCGCGCGAACCAACTGTAGACGCGCCAAGGGTAGACTAACGCCATGCATCTGGACGCGATTGACCTTCGAAACTTCTACGCTCGTCGGATCGGGCTAATGGTCCGCCGTCTCTTACGCCCGCGTTTTCGAGCTTTCTGGCCGGACGTGAACGGTATGCGCGTTTTCGGCCTCGGTTATGCTACGCCGTATCTCGCAGAGTTCCGCAAGCAAGCTCTTTGCATTGGCGCGCTCGCGCCTGAGCGCCTCGGCGTCTTGCCGTGGCCAGAACGAACGTCCTCGCAAACAGCCTTGGTGGATGAGACCGAACTGCCGTTGGATGATGAAAGCGCCGACCGCATTCTACTCGTGCATATGCTCGAATGGTCGGAGCATCCCCACGCACTTCTTCGAGAGATTTGGCGCGTTCTCGCTCCCAACGGCCGCATCGTGGTGGCGGTCCCAAATCGAAGAGGGCTTTGGGCCCGCATGGATTCCACCCCGTTCGGCTATGGCAGCCCGTTCAGCCGCAGTCAGCTCACACAGCTGTTGAAGGATGCGATGTTCCAGCCTGAGAGCTGGCACTACGTGTTGAACTTGCCGCCATTCGACTGGCGCATACTTACCCGATGGCCTGATTTCTGGGAGCGGCTTGGCGATATTCTCTGGCCGGCGTTCTCAGGCGTAATCCTCGTGGAGGCCACGAAGCAGGTTTATGCCGGAACATTAGCCCGCGAACCCGCGCGCAGCATGCGGCGGCGCGTGATTCCCGTGCCCGCCGGTGCGGTGGCGCCGCGTCTAGCGGGACAGAAGGAAGACGGCCTGCTCGCCGAAGAGATTCTGCGCCGATAAGGGCATCGATACGAGCTTGGTGCCGTATGCATTGAGCGCCACGACCCGCTCTACATTCGCGCCCATGTCTTCACAAAGCGTCAGAAAGTCTTTGATCGTACACAGATGGATATTTGGGGTGTTGTACCAGGCTTCCGGTAGCGTATCGGTCTGCGGCATGCGTCCCCCGAGCATCAACTGCATGCGCACGCGCCAATGGCCAAAATTGGGGAACGAAACGACGACGCGTTTGCCGATGCGCAAGAGCTGCTCAAGCACGTGCCGCGGGTTGCGCGTCGCCTGAATGGTCCGGGATAAGATCGCGTAGTCGAAGGCAGCGTTCGGATAGTGGCTGAGATCCGTGTCCGCATCGCCTTGTATGACCGAGAGTCCTTGGGCGACGCACCGGTTCACACCGGCCTGACTAAGCTCGATGCCTCGGCCGTCTACGCCCCGTTTGTCGGATAGTATCCGGAGCAATGTGCCGTCGCCGCACCCGATATCGAGAACGCGCGACCCGGGCGAAACCATCTCCGCAATAAGCAGCAGATCGACGCGGGACGTATCGGCCGGCCGCACGCCAGGCGCGTCAACGGGCGCATCCATCGTCATGCCCCCTGGTCAGCGTCGTCCAAGCCGCGTTGACGCGCAGCCGCACCGAGGAAGCCACGCACCGTGTCGAACAATTCCGGCTCGTGCAGCAAGAAAGCATCGTGCCCCTTGTTCGAGTCGATCTCGACAAAGCTAACATTGGCTGCGACTGCATTGAGGGCGTGCACAACCTCTCGGCTTTCTTCCGTCGGGAACAGCCAGTCGGACGTAAACGAGATCAAGCAAAACCGGGTCTTGGTCCCTGCATACGCATTCGCAAGAACGCCGCCATGATCCGCGGCAATGTCGAAATAGTCCATCGCGCGCGTGATGTAGAGATAAGAGTTGGCGTCGAAACGATCGACGAAACTCATCCCCTGATGACGGAGATAGCTCTCCACCTGGAAGTCCGCATCGAAGCCAAAGGTGACTTCTTCGCGGTCCTGCAAGTTGCGGCCGAATTTGGTGTGCAAAGCTCGGTCGGACAAATAGGTGATGTGCGCCGCCATGCGCGCAACGGCCAGCCCTTTGCGCGGGCTCTTGCCCTCATCAAGATAGTGCCCACCGTGCCAATCGGGGTCGGCCATCACGGCCTGGCGCCCCACTTCGTGGAAGGCAATGTTCTGCGAGGAGTGTCGCGCGGCACACGCGATCGGGATCGCGGAAAAGACGCGTTCCTTGTAAGTCGCAGCCCACTCGAGGACCTGCATGCCGCCCATGGAGCCACCAATGACGCTGAGCACCTGGTCAACGCCGAGGTGATCCAGGAGCCTTGCCTGCGCTCGAACCATGTCTCGCAGCGTAATAACAGGGAAGTCCGTACCGTACGGCCGGCCAGTCGCAGGATTGAGCGAACTAGGCCCCGTGGATCCCATACATCCGCCAATCACATTGGGGCAGAGGACGAAGTAGCGATTCGTATCGATAGGCTTCCCTGGGCCGACCATTGTCTCCCACCAGCCGGGCTTGCCGGTGACGGGGTGCGGATTTGCGACATGCTGGTCTCCGGTCAGCGCATGGCAAACGAGAACGACGTTCGACTTGTCTGCATTCAACGTGCCGTAAGTGTTGTAGGCGACAGAAAACGGCGCGAGCACGGCTCCGCCATCGAGCGGGAGGCCCTGGCTCGCTGGGAAGTGCACCACTTCACTGAAAGGATCGGTAACTTGCTGCCGCCGTTTGAGTTCAGCGAAGCTGTCCGTTCCCGGAGTCTCGTTCATCGTCGTAATGACCTAAATCAAACGGTTCTGGCGCGTGCGGCTCGAAGACCAGGCACGCATCCTGATAATTTGACCGCTAAGTATACAATGCCCGATTAGTAATGACCTCATCAGAGTCAATCTTTTCTTTGCCTTGGCTTAAGAAATCGCCGTATGAGAAGCCCTTCGCAGGGCTTTGAGGCCCCAATAAGGAGCAGATTGATGGCTGCCCAACCGACGGCTGCCAAATTGAGAGCCGCAAGTCCAGCAGGCGCAGGTAGAGCCCCGGCTCCTCGGCCGGGGATTCTCGATATAGCCGCCTACGTCCCCGGCAAGAGCGCGCTACCTGGCACGGGGCCGATTGTTAAGCTCTCGTCCAACGAGACGCCGCTCGGACCGAGCCCCAAGGCACTTGAGGCCTTCCACGGCGAAGCGCCCAAGCTCGCCCGCTATCCAGACGGGTCGGCGCGGCTCTTGCGCGAAGCCCTGGCGGCGCAGCATAACCTCGACGCAGCGCGCATCGTTTGCGGGACGGGCTCCGATGAATTGCTGAATCTGTTGGCAGTCGCATATCTCGGCCCAGGTGACGAGGCGATCTACAGCGAGCATGGCTTCCTTGTCTACAAGATCGCGATCCTGGCACGGGGCGCGACGCCGGTTGTTGCGCCGGAGACGAACCACACCGCAGACGTGGACGCGATCCTCGCACGGGTGACGCCGGCGACACGCATGGTGTTTCTCGCCAACCCGAATAATCCGACAGGGACCTACCTTCCCATCTCCGAAGTACAGCGCCTGCACGCCGGACTCCCGAGCGACGTGATGCTGGTGCTGGACGCAGCCTATGCTGAGTACGTCCTTGCAGATGATTACGAGGCGGGGGCCGCATTCGCTAGCGCGCATGAGAATGTGGTGATGACGCGGACATTCTCCAAGATTTATGGTCTCGCATCGTTGCGGCTCGGCTGGGCTTACTGCCCCAACGCTATCGCCGATACGCTGAACCGTATCCGCGGGCCCTTCAACGTCACAGGCCCCTCAATCGCGGCCGGCGTCGCGGCGGTCCAAGATCGCGGGCACGTTGAAGCGGCTATTGCCCATAACGAGGCATGGCTCGGCCGAACAGCCGAGGAGCTCGAACGTCTTGGACTAGCGACGACGCCTAGCGCGGCGAACTTTCTGCTCGTGCATTTCCCAGACACGAGCGGCCGAACCGCCCTGGAGGCTGATGAATTCCTCCTTCAGCGCCGCATCATCCTGCGGCGCGTGGAGGCCTATGGTTTTCCCAACGCCCTGCGAATGACCATCGGTACCGAGGAAGAAAACGCAGCGGCACTCGATGCCTTGCGCGGTTTTATGAGCGCCTCATGACCGAGCCGCTGTTCGATAAGGTGGCCATCATTGGATTGGGGCTTATCGGCTCATCCATGGCGCGCGGCATTAAGAAGCGGGGCCTCGCGGCAACCGTCATCGGTTACGATGGTTCGCCCGACGTGCGCACGCGCTCCCGCGACCTTGGCTTCTGCGATGCCATCGCTGAGACCGCCGAAGAGGCGGTGACGGACGCAAGCCTTGTGGTTCTCGCTGTGCCTGTTGGCGCCATGCGAGAGGCGGCGCAATCGATTGCGTCCCATCTGGCCGAGGGCGCGATCGTGACGGACGTCGGGTCGGTGAAGACCGCCGTCGTTCGCCAAGTTGGAGAGGTACTTCCCGACCAAGCGCTCTTTGTGCCGGGCCACCCAGTCGCAGGCACGGAGTACTCCGGTCCCGAGGCAGGCTTCGCCGAGTTATTCGAGGGCCGTTGGTTCGTCGTCACACCTTGCGAGCAGTCAACAGCCGAAGGCGTTGAGGCGGTCTCGTGCCTGTGGCGGGAGCTTGGCTCCACTGTTGAGCAGATGACGCCCGAGCACCACGACATCGTCCTCGCCATGACCAGCCATGTTCCTCATTTAATTGCCTACAACATCGTTGGCACGGCCGCGGAGTTGGAGACCGTCACGCAATCGGAAGTCATCAAGTTTTCGGCCGGCGGCTTCCGCGACTTTACGCGCATAGCCTCCTCCGACCCGGTGATGTGGCGGGACGTCTTTCTGAATAACAAAGAGGCGGTCTTGGAAGTCCTTGGCCGCTTTTCGGAAGATCTCGCAGCGCTGCAGCGACTGGTTCGCTGGGACGACGGACAGGCTCTGCAAGACCACTTCACCCGTGCTCGGGCGGTACGCCATAGGATTGTCGAAGCAGGTCAAGACACCGCCGATGCCGATTTCGGGCGATCACACGGGCATGACGACTGAGGCCGATAGAAACGCCTTATGGGTGTTCGCCTATGGGTCGCTGATGTGGTGTCCCGGTTTCCCTTTCAACTTGCAAAGCCCAGCGCACCTCACGGGAGCCCACAGGGCGCTTTGCGTCTATTCGATCCTGCACCGCGGGACACCGAGTAGCCCCGGCCTTGTTCTCGGACTCGATGAGGGCGGCGAATGCCATGGCGTTGCCTTCCGCGTAGAGCCCGGCGCGGAGAGCGACACGGTCGCGTATCTGCGCCAAAGGGAACAGGTCACCGAGGTGTATCTGGAGACCTACCGGGAGATTTCGCTGTCAAATGGCTCCGGCCGCAAGGTGATGGCTCTTACCTTCTTGGCCGATCGCACCCACGCACAATATGCTGGTGCTCTCGACGTTGAGGCGCAACTGCGTATCGTGCGGGCATGCCGAGGCCAGGCGGGAGCCAATATCGACTACGTCTTGAATACCGTCGAGCACTTGGAGGCCCTGGGCACCCATGATCCGGCGCTGTTCGCTCTTGCCGATCATCTCCGAAGCGAGTCTGACGAAACAGAGGAAGCCTAGCCGGCGGACCTTCTCGAAGCCGCAGGTTCGCTATCGTGCAGCACCGGGGGGCCAAAAAAATCACCCTGCATATGAGACACGCCCACTTTCTCCAGGAGATCGGCAGAGCGCTAGTTTCCCGCCCATTCTCCGACGGTCTCTGTGCCGAAACGATGCGCTAGATCCAGCAGCGCTTGGACAAAGTCATCGTCTTTGTCGTGTCCGCTGAGGTTCTCGATGAACGATCCGTCAATCTTGACCATGTCGAGGTCAAGACGTCGCAGCGAGCGGAAGGAGGCATAGCCAGCGCCGAATTCGTCAAGGGCCACTCGGCAGCCCGCAATCTTGAGTGCCGTAACGAACCTTGCTGTCGACCCCATGTCAGCGACTGCGATGGACTCTGTTACCTCAACGGTGAGCCGCGCCGTCAAGTCTCGATCCCTGCCCGTCAGCGCCTCTAGTGCGTCGGTCCAGTGCCGATCTTTGGTGGACTGAGCCGAGACCTTTAGCGCCAATTTGCGCGTGGGCTCTGCGCGCAGCAGCTCGATAGCCAGCTCTAGCGCTCGATGATCAATCAGTTTTGAGAGCCTAAGTTCCTCGGCGGCCGGAACGAACCCGTCCGCGTCCAAGGTCGAGCCATCAGTCAGCCGCAATCGCAATTGGCACTCGAAGAATTCTGGATCCTGCGTCCCCGACATCACGACAGGCTGTAGCGTAATCCCAATGCGCCGATCATTCAGCGCCCGTATGATCTCGTCGGCCAAGGCTGCTCGGGAAGAGAGCTCGGCGGGCTCGGCAATCTCGACTGTTGTTTCGGATTCTTCCATTGGCCTACCCATTCCGCGAATGCCTGCGCACCCTCAACGCGAACAACCAAAGCGCCCTGCTTTGCGGGTTGGACGCTTTTCGCTTGGGCGCAGAAGCTAGTGGGTAAGACTTAAAAAGCCGAAAACCCGCATGGCCACCTAAGGCCCTTTGGGCAGGTTTCGGGAGCCGACAACGCCATTTCTCTCGATTTCTTGGGGTTTGGTTATCAGGACCCTACCGGCCTGCAGACAGCGGTTGGTCCAGGCAAGCAAAAATGCTCCGGCGCAGCGGCGCCGGAGCCTGCAAAACAGAATGCCAAAGAGCTGCTAGACCTAGGCTTCTTCCTTGATTGTGATCACCTGGCGGCCACGATAGCGGCCCGATTTCAGGTCGATGTGGTGCGGGCGGCGAAGCTCGCCCGAATCCTTGTCCTCGACATAAGCCGGGGCCGTGACAGCGTCGTGGCTCCGCCGGTTGCCCCGCTTCATACGGGACACTTTTCTCTTAGGAACTGCCATTTTTTGAACCTCTTAGCGCCAACGCCAGTCGCGCAGCGCATCGTTGGCCGATCTTATAGTCACAATTTCCGGCGCTGACCAGGGCCGATTTCTGCGGATTATTTTGGGGTCGTGAGGCAATCCGCTCGCCTGGAGATATAGGGCAACCGCTTCTGAACCGCATTGGCGACTACACGGTGGGTTCGGTTGGGTCGAGCGGGATTCCGCAATTTGGGCTTCGGCAGTGTGGTGGCGAGCAATACCGCCTCGCGCTGGGTGAGCGCCAAAGCTGGTTTCCGAAAGTATTTCTGGCTGGCGGCCTCAACGCCGAAAAGCCCCGGACCGAACTGAGCGATATTGAGATAAACTTCCAGGACGCGCTTCTTCGGCCAAATCGTATCAATGCCATAGGCCAGCGGTACCTCAAGCGCCTTCCGCAGATAGGAGCGGAACTCCCAGAGATAGATGTTCTTGGCAACCTGCATCGGAATAGTGCTGGCGCCCCGCACAGCGCGCCAGTTCGTCGCCGCTTCAATGACCTGCCTTACGGCGGCCCAGTCGACCCCCTGATGATTACAGAAATTGCCGTCTTCGCTCGCAATCACGGCGAGACGCATATGAGGCGAGATTCGCTCCAAAGGCACCCAGGTTTGCTTGATCGCCTCACCGCGGAGCCTCTCGATGAACATGACCGAGGTAATGGGCGGGTTGACGTATCGGAAGAGTACGAGGCTGGCGAGGACAGTTCCGATCACGATCAGGAGCGCCAGGCCAATCCGCGATAGCCATGGATGCCGTTGGGCCCACCTGCGCTTCGCACGACGAGCCCTTTGAGACGGTCCCTTGCGAGGCCGTCCCTTGGTGGAACGCGAAGCATTGCGGGCAGTGTCTGCTGGTTTCTTAACCGTTGAGTCCGCCATTAAAGGGCGTTCTAACGCTCGCCGATGCCGCGATCAATTTGCGGCGACAGAAAGCCTCAGCTATCCCTTCGACCGTCATGAGTTTCCGATCTGAGATATTACGCGTTGCCGAACGGGTCGAGGACAGACTTTCCTCGCTCCTCCGCAACGATTCGGTCTTACATCAACCGCAGGGCGGAGCGATCGCACCGCTTGGCGAGGCCATGCGCTATGCGGCGCTTGGTGGCGGCAAGCGATTGCGTCCATTCCTCCTTATCCAAGCCGCAGGGCTCTTCGATGTCCCCGAAGACACCGCCCTCGATAGCGCCTGTGCCCTTGAGTGCATCCACTGTTACTCGCTAGTGCATGATGACCTACCAGCCATGGACGACGACGCGATGCGCCGCAGCAGGCCCACGGTTCATATCGCGTTCGACGAGGCCACGGCCGTGCTGGCCGGCGACTCTCTGCAGACGATCGCCTTCGAGATCGTCAGCAGCCCGAACTGTCACGAGGATGCTGCCGTGAGGGCCGAACTTGCTTATCTCCTCGCCAAGGCGAGTGGGTGGCAGGGCATGGCCCTGGGCCAGGCCCTCGATCTTGCCGCGGAACAACGACCCTTCTCGCCGAAGGAAACGACGGCAATGCAGATGTTGAAGACGGGCGCGCTTTTCCGCTTCGCCTGCGAAGCGGGCGCGGTGCTGGGCCGGGCCGACGCGGAGCGCCGCGAGCCGTTGATCCGCTTCGCCAGTGCCTTCGGGCAAGCCTTTCAGCTTGCTGACGATCTTTTGGATGCGGAGGGTGACGCGGCAGCGATGGGCAAAGCGGCATCAAAGGATGCCGAACGCGGGAAGGCGACGCTTGTCGGGCTTCTCGGTATCGACGGAGCCAAAGAACACCTTTCGAAACTCGTCGAAGAGGCAGAGGTTGCTCTCGTTCCCTTCGGAGGCAAGGCAGCGATGTTGATCGAAGCAGCGCGCTTCGTGGCAGCGCGCCGTTCCTGAGGACGCGATCCTATCTCGATGAACCAAGGGCTACTCGGCTGCTGTCGGACGCGCGTCCTGCTCGGCGCTTTTACTTTGGCCAGGGCTGCCATAGCGCTGTTCGATATAGTCCAGAACCATCTGCTTGAAATCGGCAGCGGCGCCTGGACCGCGCAAGGTGGTGACCTTCTTGCCCTCGATGAAGACGGGCGCGGCAGGCGCCTCGCCTGTTCCTGGCAGCGAGATACCGATATCGGCATGCTTCGACTCGCCCGGTCCATTGACGATGCATCCCATCACCGCAACGTTGAGATTCTCGACACCGGGATAGCGGCGCTTCCACTCGGGCATCTGATCGCGGATGAAGCCTTGGATGTCCTGCGCCAACTCTTGGAACGTGGTTGAGGTGGTGCGCCCGCATCCTGGACACGCTGCGACCAACGGCACGAACGCGCGGAAGCCCATGCTCTGCAAGAGCTCCTGGGCGACCTTAACCTCCAATGATCGATCGCCACCCGGCTCGGGCGTAAGCGAAATGCGGATCGTGTCGCCGATACCCTGCTGCAACAGAACGGACATGGCGGCCGAGGAGGCCACGATGCCTTTCGACCCCATTCCGGCTTCCGTCAGCCCAAGATGCAGAGCAAGGTCGGTTCTCTCCGACAGCATGCGGTAGACCTCAATAAGATCTTGGACAGCGGAGACTTTGGCCGAGAGCACAATCTTTTCGGGGCCCATACCGAGTTCCTGCGCGCGGTCGGCCGACAGCAATGCGGACTGAACCATGGCTTCATGCATGACCTCGCGCGCATCCTTCGGCGATGCGCTCGCGGCATTCTCATCCATGAGCCGCGTGAGTAGATCCTGATCGAGACTTCCCCAATTCACGCCGATGCGAACCGGCTTGTCGTGCTTCAGAGCAATGTCGATGATTTGAGAGAACTGCTTGTCGCGCTTGTCCTTGAAGCCGACATTGCCCGGATTGATGCGGTACTTCGCAAGGGACTCTGCGCATTCTGGGTAGGCTGCCAGCAGCGTGTGACCGTTGTAGTGGAAGTCACCGATGAGCGGCACATCGACACCAAGCTTATCGAGCTGAGCGCGAATGAGCGGGACGGCCGCCGCGGCTTCCTCACGATCCACGGTGATCCGGACGAGTTCCGACCCCGCCCGTGCAAGCGCGGCGACTTGGGCGACGGTCTGGCCGACATCGGCGGTATCCGTGTTGGTCATCGACTGAACCACGATCGGGGCATCCCCGCCCATGATCACATTGCCGATCCTGACCGACACAGTTTTTTTGCGCTCAATGATCGTCACCGGGGCATCCTCAAGCAGAAAAACAATCAGGATAAGGATACATCACATTTGCGGTTCCCGCGCTAGACCAGGGCACTTTGCCGACTCGCTCAAGTTCTTTGGCGATGTCGCCGCCAGGTCAGAATACCGTCCACCAAGAGAGCTGCCGACGCCACACTGGCCGCAGAAACCAGCGCGGTGGCGATGTCGGGCGTTCTATCTGGCGTCAGTGCCTGCGCCGCCTCAATACCCACAGCGAAGGGCAGCAAGACCGCGGCCACGCGCATCGGCTGAGGATAGGCGACGCAGGCGAGCACCGTTACGGCGAAAAACACCAAGAAATGCTCCAGCAGCCAATGCAATCCCAGCCTGATCTGCAAGTTTGCGGGGCCGAGCGCAGCATAAGCGATTGCTGCGCCGAACAGCGCGAGCCCCACCAAAATCCAACGCCGAAAACCATCAGCCATGGGCCCTTATTACACGGGTCCCGAGCTTTGTTCTAAGCCCTCCACGCTGGGAACGGATCAGGGAGGGACTGCCATTCCTCGTCGTTGATGCCCACCTTTCGCGGATTCTTCATGAGGCAGTCGTTAAGCGCGCTGGTGATGGCCTCCCGGTCCATGGCGATCGTGCCGATGAAGACCAGCTCTTGGCGCCGATCGCCCCAAGTGTCGTCCCAGCGCCTCATGACCTCCTTGACGGCATCGTTGTCATCGGGCCAGCGCGACCGCGGCACTGCGGCCCACCAGTAGCCGATGCCTTCGTGCCGGACGAGCGCACCGGCCTGACTCAACTCGCCGACCCATTGCGGCCGCGAGGCCAGCCAGAAAAAGCCCTTCGCTCGGATCACGTTTGGCCAGCTCTGGTTGAAGAATGCGTGGAGCAGCTTTGGATCGAACGGCGCCCGTGCCCGGTATGTGAAGCTCGTGATCCCATACTCCTCGGTTTCGGGCGTATGGTCCTTGAACCCGTTCAACTCTTCGAACCAGGTTGGGTGAGTCTGTGCAGCTCCGAAGTCGAAGAGACCGGTATCGAGAATCTCATCGAGCGGGACCTTCCCCTCGCTGGTCTCGATTATCTTTGCGCCGCTATTCAAGGATCGGATGATCGCACGTGCGGCCGCGACCTGTTCCGGCGTCGCGATATCGAGCTTGTTAAGCACAATCACGTCGGCGAACTCGATCTGGTCAACGAGCAACGAAACGAGCGGGCGCACATCCGTCTCGTCTGCGCCTAGCCCGCGATCGGTCAAAAAATCTTGGGACTGATAGTCACCGACGATGCCAGCCGCATCGACCACGGTCACCATCGCATCGAGCCGCGTGACGTCCGACAGGCTAGTGCCTTCCTCGTCCCGGAAGTCGAACGTCGTGGCGACCGGCAGCGGTTCTGAAATGCCAGAGGATTCGATCAGCAGGTAGTCGAAGCGCCCCTCGTCGGCGAGCCGCCGAACCTCGAGCAAGAGGTCTTCCCGGAGCGTACAGCAGATGCAGCCGTTCGACATTTCCACAAGGGCTTCGTCCGTGCGCGAGAGGTCGGCGCCGCCTTTTCTCACAAGCTCCGCGTCAACGTTGACTTCGCTCATGTCGTTTACGATGACCGCTACTTTGCGACCCTCGCGGTTGGAGAGCACACGATTAAGCAAGGTCGTTTTTCCGGCGCCGAGAAACCCGGAAAGGACAATGACGGGAAGGCGCTTGTCCTTACCCGGCGTGGCACTTTGAAGGTGGTCCATGAGTTGTTTGTCCATATCAAACCCAGTTTTATATTATAACATTATTGTCGAGGCGCAGGAGTGTTCAGAGAGCCCCCGGCGGAAGAGAATGCGGGGCGGCGCGATCAGCCATCCCGCAAAGCCCGTTTGCTACTTTAGGAGGAAAGCGCCGTGGTCAGCGTCTTCGCGTTGTACTTGAACATGTCGATATAGGTTGGTGCCGGCCCGTCTGCTTCGGAGAGCGCATCCGAGTAGAGCGTCCCGCCGATCTGAGCGCCCGATTCTTTCGCGATCTGCTCCAGCATTCTTGCGTTGGCGACGTTCTCTAGAAACACCGCCGGAATCTTGTCCTTCCGGATCTGACGAATAATTTTCGCAACGTCTTTAGCCGACGGCTCACTCGCCGTGCTTACACCCTTTGGCGCAAGAATTTCCAGCCCGTAAGCATCACCAAAATAGCCAAAGGCGTCATGGCTCATGATGATCTTACGGTGGGTCTCAGGCAGGGCTGCGAGCGCGGTCTTAACGGCGGCGTCTTCTTTCCTGAGCGCTGCTAAATATTCTTTCGCATTTGCCTTGTACACCGCTTCGCCCTCGGGGTCCGCGGCGATCAGCCCGTCGCGAATATTCGCCACGTAGATCGCGCCATTCGCAAGGCTCTGCCATGCGTGGGGATCCGTAGCGCCGTGACGGTGATGGTGACCTCCGGCATGCTTGTCGCGATCGTGATTGTTATGACCGTGGTCGTCATTAGCGTGTTCTTCCGGAACGGTGTCATGAAGGTGCTCATCTTCCTCTTCAACCGTCAGAGCCCTCACACCTTTCGTCGCGACGACGGTGCTACCATCGAAGCCGGAAGATGTTTCCAGCCGCTCCATCCAGCCTTCAAAGCCGAGACCATTAACGAAAAAGATGTCTGCCCTCGCGAGCTTCTTGGCATCAGCTGGCGTTGGGTTGAACTCGTGCGCATCGCCGTTCGGGCCGACGAGTTCCGTGACCTCGACGCGCTCTCCGCCAACGTTCCGCACCATATCGGCAAGAATGCTGAATGAGGCGACCGCCTTCACCTTGTCAGCGGCCTCCGCATGAGTGGAAACGCCGAAAGCAAAAGCGGCGGCAGCGAGAACAGGCATCAATCTGATACGCATAGTCTGTTTACTCCGTATCGCAATGGATGGAAGAGTCACGCTTCAAGGTGTCTGCGCGGTATCAGCCCCCAGAGTGCGCCGCCCCGCACACCCGCGAGCATCGAGAAAAGGTAGAACACACCGCAAGCCAGAATCACTGTCGGGCCTGTCGGAACGCTGTAGTGATAAGAGACAAGCAGCCCGGCCACGCTTGAGATGAACGCGACAGCGACGGCAAGCATGATCATGCCCCCTGCACTGTTGACCCAGAAACGCGAGCTCACTGCGGGAAGCAACATAATGCCGACCGCCATCAACGTGCCAAGCGCTTGGAAGCCAGCCACAAGGTTGAGCACGACCAACACAAGGAAGATGAGATGCGTCGGCGAACTCCACCGGCTGACGGACCGCAGGAAATGAGGGTCGAAGCACTCCAGGACCAAGGGACGATAGATCACAGCCAGTGTGATCAGCGAGACGGTCGCAATACTAGCCACGAGCAGCAATGCAGTATCGTCGACCGCCAAAACCGAACCGAACAGCACATGGAGTAGATCCACGTTGGTGCCGTGCACAGACACCATGAAAACACCGAGAGCCAACGCGAGAAGGTAAAACCCTGCAAGGCTGGCATCTTCTCGGATAATCTGAGAGCGCGCGACCAGACCCGCGGCCACAGCGACCGCAAGCCCAGCGGCGAAGCCGCCAAGACTCATGGCGAATAGAGAGAGCCCCGCAAGCAAATAGCCAATGGCGGCGCCGGGTAGGATCGCGTGGCCCATGGCATCGCCCATCAGACTCATTCGGCGCAGCACCAGAAAGACCCCGATCGGCGGCGCAGTCATAGAGATTGCAAGAGATCCCACGAGCGCGCGGCGCATGAAGGCAAACTCGGCAAACGGTTCGAGAAGCGTATCGATCATGCGGTCTCGCGCGCCTCGTCGTGCTCGCAAACCGCCGCTTGCTCGTCATAGCCTTCGTGGAACCGACGGGATAGCTCCAGATTGACGGGCGTCAGCACGTCGGGCGTCCGCCCCCACGCCAGCACCTTACGCGCTAATAGCAATGTCTCGGGAAAGTATCGGCGCACGACGTCGATGTCGTGTAGGACGGCGACAATCGTGCGACCCTCCGCATGCCAACGCTCGATCAGCCCGATGAGGTCGGTAATCGTCCTCGCATCGACGGCCCGGAACGGCTCGTCGAGGAGAATGATCTTGGCATCCTGTAAAAGCAGCCGCGCGAATAGGACGCGCTGGAACTGTCCGCCCGAAAGGGCCCCGACGGCGCGTCCCGCAAGCTCCGTCAAGTGGACGGCATCAAGCGCGGCGGCGACACGTTCAATGCAGCCAAGGTCAAGCCCTCCAGAAGCACCGATTTCGTGCCAAAGACCCATGGCGACACAGTCAAACACCGAAATGGGGAAGCTACGGTCGATGTCGACAACTTGGGGCAGATAGGCGATTTCGCGCTTACCATGCCCGTGGAAGTTAATGCGGCCACTGAGCGGTCTCAACTCCCCAACCATCGCTTTGAGCAGTGTCGACTTTCCGGCGCCATTCGATCCAACAATGGCGAGAAGCGCACCCTGATGCACGTCGCCCGAAATATGGTGAACCGCCGGATGCCGGTCGTAACCGAGCGTCAGATTTTCAAAGCTGATTGCAGGAGACAACGTCTTCAAGAGACTCTCCTCACTGCACCGCCCACAAGACCGCTAACCAGAGCACAACTAGTGCCGCCGCAACCAGCAAAAGGCGCTGGATCGTTGATGCGCGAAATAGCGAGAAACCTGAGGGGCGCACGTGGACGCGCACGCTCCGTTTCGGCTGCAGCGAACCATCAAGCAGCACGGCCTGATCCTCTCCCTAGCGCGTTCTCTAGGACACCGCGGGCCGGCAGGCCTCGCACAATCCAGAGATTTCCAGCGTGACTTGCTCGGGCGCGATCTCGGCCGGCGCGAAACCCAAAAGCCGCGATTGTTCCTTACTGTCGAGGTGTATCTCTACGACCTTGTCGCACGCCCTGCAAATGGCGAAGGCGAAGCGCCCGTCGCATCCGCCGTGACCGCAAGCGATGAAGGCGGAACGCGACTCGAGCCGGTGCACCATGCCCTTTCTCATGAGATCGTTGAGGGCGCGGTAGACCGTGGGGGGATGCGAAATGCCGACGTTCCGCACATTGTCGAGAATAGCGTAAGCGCTCATCGGCTCGCCCGCCTCGCGCAGACACCCCAAAACCTTGCGCTGGTTTGGTGAAAGCTTAGTTGCCGAACTGCTGCCCGGGTGATGATGAGCCTTACTCATACTTGTGATATAACATAACGCCATCTACACGGGTCAAGTTGAAATGACGCGGGAGCTAGCGCGTTGAGGCTTGATCCCGCGACGCTCGCTGCCATCTATGAGCCGATGGAAGACCCTATCGATATAATCAACGCAGACATTACCACGCTGGATGTTGACGTCGTCGTCAATGCAGCGAATGAGGCGCTATCCCCTGGCGGCGGGGTGTGCGGCGCGATCCACCGCGCGGCCGGACCAGAACTCGCCACAGCCTGCGCAGCATTGGGCGGCTGTCGGACAGGCGAATCGAAACTCACGCCAGGCTTCGACCTTCCGGCCAAATACGTGATCCACTCGGTCGGCCCCGTTTGGGGAGGCGGGGAGCGCGATGAGGGCAACCAGCTTGCGAACTGCTACCGAAGCGCCTTGCACCTTGCCGCGCAGAAAGGTCTCTCCTCGATTGCCTTCCCTGCCATTTCGACCGGCATCTACGGTTTCCCGCCCGACCGGGCCGCACTCATTGCTCTGAGGACCGTCCGCGAGACGTTGCCCGACGTCCCAGACATGACGCGGGTCGTGTTCTGCTGCTTCGGAGACGACTCACGCGCGCTTCACGAGGCCGCCTTGGAGGCCACGAAGAACTGATGGGCAAAGCAACGAAAAGGCCTGCGATCGTCTGGTTCCGGAAGGAACTGCGGCTTGCCGACCATGAGGCGCTAGCCACCGCGGCGCGATCCGGCGCTCCGGTGTTGCCGCTCTATATTCACGACTGCGATACGCCAGGCACGGTGCCCGCTGGCGGCGCATCCCGTTGGTGGCTGCATCAGAGCCTCAAGGCGCTGGATGCTTCGCTAAAAGAGCTTGGCGGCGCGCTGATTCTGCGTGAGGGCCCGACACGTGACGTCTTTGAGAGAATCATTGGTGAGACGGGCGCCACTGCGGTTCATGCCACACAGAGCTTTGAACCCTTCGGCACACGTTCCGAGAATGACATCGCCGCACAATGTCAGGAGCACGGTGTCGCGTTTCACATTCATTCTGGTCGACTGCTTTACGCACCCAAAGACATTGTCACGAAGGACGGACGCCCCTACCGCGTGTTCACGCCCTTCTGGAAGGCCTGCCTTACACGACCCGCACCGCGGGCCTCGCTCGGTATCCCGAAGTTCAGCGCATTTGCAGATATAGATAGCGACCCGCTTGCGGCTCTGAGGCTGGAACCGTCGCAGCCCGATTGGGCCGGCGGTCTCAGGACGACGTGGACGCCCGGCGAACGCGCGGCACACGACGCTCTAGCCGAGTTCATCGACGAAAGAATGGGCGCATACGGCACACTGCGCAATGCGCTGGCAGGAAAACCTACGTCGCTGCTCTCTCCATACCTGCATTTTGGCGAGATCAGTCCGACACAAGTCTGGCACGCGGTAACCCATGCGATCGAAGCGTCAGGCGGCAGCATTGAGAAGGGTGCAAGCAGCTTTCTACGCGAAATCGGATGGCGGGAGTTTTCGTACCATCTCTTATTCAGCTTTCCGGACCTGCCCAACATCCCACTTCGTCCGGAGTTCGCGCGCTTTCCTTGGCGCGATGATCCCGGGGCCCTCGCTGCCTGGCAACGCGGACAAACCGGCTATCCTGTCGTCGATGCGGCGATGCGCCAGTTGTGGGAAACAGGTTGGATGCCAAATCGGGCGCGAATGGTCGTCGCGTCATTTCTGGTCAAGCATCTTGTCCTGCCATGGCAGGAGGGCGAGGAGTGGTTTTGGGACACGCTTGTAGATGCAGACCTCGCCAACAATTCCGCAAGCTGGCAATGGGTGGCCGGGTGCGGCGCGGATGCCGCGCCATATTTCCGCATCTTCAATCCCATCATCCAGGGGCAAAAATTCGATCCCGAAGGCGACTATGTGCGAACTTGGGTGCCAGAGCTCGCGGGGCTACCTACCGAGGACATACACACGCCTTGGAAAGCACCTCCGGGCATTCTAGCTGCGGCCGATGTTGTGCTGGGGCAGACCTATCCCGAACCGATCGTCGACCACGCGGCCGCCCGGGCACGCGCGCTGCGCGCACTGGAGAGCACAAAGTAGGTTTCACCATGCCTGCGGCAGTGCTCGTGTCCTGATCTGCTCTTTCAGTTTCACAATGCGGCGATAGGCCTCTTCAATACGCGCTTCGGCGATGCGGCCATCGCAGACCGCGTCGATAAGCGCCCGATGGATGCGCCTGCCGAACTCTGGATCGTCTCGCGTAATGTTGGAGAGCACCACGATATCGGTGCCGGCTTTGATCGCCCGCACCGCGGCCTCTTCCGGCGAAGAGCGCTCGCGGATTGCCCCCATCTCCATGTCGTCGCTGATGATCACGCCGTCGAAGCCAAGCCCGTCAGGACTGCGAAGCGCCTGCACGGCCTTAGCCGACAGAGATGCCGGCAGTCCCACCTCGTCGCTGAAGCGAGGGTGATAGAGATGCCCCATCATCACCGCATCCAACAAACCTTGAAGTGCGAGACGCCGGTAGGGATCGAGTTCCTCCTCGCGCCAACTCTGCGACACGTCCGCCAACGTGCGGTGGCTGTCCTCGGCGCTTGAGCCGTGCCCTGGAAAGTGTTTCGCGACCGTCGCGATGTTCGCGGCGTGGTGCGCGTTGATAAACGCAGCCGCCATAGGCGATACCGCGTCCGCGCTATCGCCGAAACTGCGCCCGCGTGCGCCAATAATGGGATTTTGCGGATTCGTATCCACGTCCACCACCGGCCCGAGGTTCATGTTGAACCCAAGACCCGCAAGCTCGACGGCCATAAGTCCATAGATTTGCTCGGCAATGTCCTGCGCGTCGAGGCTCGGATTCTGTCCCACCAGCTTGGCAGGCGGAAACCACTCGAAGCCCTTCCTGGCGCGAAGGCGCTGAACGGCGCCCCCCTCCTGATCGACGGCGATGAAAGGCGGCAGATCGGATGGGGGTCCACGCAGCGTATCGATGAGTGCTTTAAGCTGATGCTCGTCGGCAATGTTTTTTGGGAACAGAACTACGCCGCCGACCGTTCCATCGCGCAGCTGTGTAAGAACAGCTTGAACACCTCGGTGCTCCTCGCGCCTCCCCGGAAAGCCGACCATGAGCGTTTGACCGACCATCGACGAAAGGCGTTTTGACGGGCATTCATTTTTTGAATCTAGATGTGTGCTATTGGGCGCGCCGGCGGATAACGCGTGCGGCCACACAAGGAGTGCCATTGGAATCAGCACCGCCAGGAGAGCTTTTGCCAGGAGGTGGGCAAGACGAGATCGGAAACACATTGGGCCCGAATTTAGAGGCGAATCTTGCAAGGAATTTGAATAGGGTGCGACGCGGGTTGCAGCGTTGGTCGCGCTGCCTGACCGTCGAATGCGAAACAATCTGGATGAGTGGAATGGACTATAAATCGATACGGTCGTTGGCGGCTACCTGTGTCTTTATCCTCTTTGCGGCCGGGAACGCATGGGCTCAGGCAGAGACCTCAGCGGAGGCCTCGGCTGAGGCTGGCGCGGAACAGGCCGAGGAGAACGGTGAGGAAGCCGCTCCCATGAGCGATGAAGACTTTGCCAAAAGCCTGGTGGGCAAGACTTATTCTGGCAGTTTCGACCTCGATGGTTGGACCAATCTTGGCGGCGGACTCGTTCTGCCTCCGTTTTATGTTCAGCACTACAATCGTGAAGACGGCACGATCCTAGTGCTAACGGCCAAAGAAACGGAAGCAGCGGGGCGCGGCTCCTCAGCGGATTTTGAAGTCACCGATGCCCTAACAACCAGCAAACCGCGAAAGGGCTACACGTTCTTAACAGCCTGCATGAAGGGTGAGGACTACACCCTTAGGTTTTTGGGCGAGGCAAGCGGCAAGGACTCCGCAGAGTGGTGGACAAACCTCCGCAAAGCCTGGGAAATCAACATTGAAACTGGAGAGATTTCGTCTGTGAAGGCAAGGGGCGTGAAATGCACCAATCCGGATTGGTAGTAAAAGAAACTGTGCTTGTTCGCGGCGCTCCCCGCTAGCAGATTCGCGGAATGGCCCAAGTAATCTTTGTGCTGACGATATGCGCTGCTTTGTGCACGGCGCTGCTTGCCGGACTTTTCTTCGCCTTCTCAATGTTCTTCATGCGGGCGCTGGGTGGCCTATCGGCAGAACGCGGAATCGTCGCCATGCAGGCGACGATACAAGCGATTAAGAGGCCCGGCTTCTTGGTGGTCTTTTTCGGAACGGCGTTGTTGAGCCTTGCTCTTGCGGCTAACGCGATCGTTACTTGGCACTCGGCCTATGCGCACTACGCCTTCGCCGGCGCGGTTCTTTTCCTAGTGGGGGGCTTCGGCGTCACGATGCTGCGCAGCGCACCCATGAATAAAGCGCTTCTTGCCGCGTCTCCCGACGCGGACGAAGCGCACGAGTACTGGCGTCGCTACCGCCTCGTCTGGGTCCGCTGGAACCATGTGCGCGCGGTTTCAACATTTTTGGCTTGCGCGAGTCTCATGTTGGCGCTGGCTAGCATGGGTCTGCCGCGATAGCCCGGAGGTTGAGTCAGGCGCTTGGTCGAGACCACAGAACCAAACCCGATGTGCCGCGCATCTCGCAGAGGGCTACCGAAGCAGATCGATGCCCGCATAGATCAGCGCTGAGATAACCGCCACACATGGAACTGTGATCGCCCAAGTTCCCACGATCCCGATAACATGCGATCTCCGCACGAGCTTTCGCCGCCGCACTTCGTCGCGCGTTGCAGGGAAGAACCGAGCCGAGTTGCGAGCTTTCTTTGCGAGGATGTAGTAGCGGCGTCGACGGCTGTAGCGTGCTGCATATTCGCGAAAGAACCCGACACCAAAAACTGCGCCAACGACAGTCTGCGTCGTCGATACGGGCATCCCGAGCTCGGAGGCCACGAGGACCGTAAAGGCTGCGGCGAGTGCGACGCAGAAGGCCCGCATCGGGTTCATTCTGGTGATCTGCGCCCCGACTACGCGAACGATCCTCGGCCCGAATAGGAAGAGGCCAAGACTGATCCCAACAGCACCAATCAGCATGACCCAGAATGGAACCCCTGCGGGACGCATGAACTCGGGCTGGCCAGCGTTCTCTAAGACAGCCGCCAATGGCGCTACTGCATTGGCTACGTCGTTGGACCCATGGGCGAAGGACAGAAGGCACGCAGCAAAAATGAGCGGTGGCCGAAACATCTGCCTGACGTTCTGATTACGATTCTCCATTCCTTCGGACTGCGCATGTACCCACGGTCCTGCCAAAAGGTAGACGATCCCAAAAACCGGAAGGCTGGTGAGGACGACAATATGCGCGCTGAGATCCCAACCGTCGCCGAACACATTAAGCGCGATGAAGGCGAAGAAGACGGCAGCCATGAGGGCGATAAGCACGGGGACCCATCGGCGGACGGCTGCGATCTTGTTGGACTGATAGATCATGCTCGTCTCGATAAAGGCAACGAGGCATGCTGCAACGAAGGCGCCGATAACGGGAGACAACAGCCATGCCGCGAAAACCTCGGCGACAACGCCCCAGTCAATCGCGGAAGATCCGAGCCCCAATAGGCCAGCTCCGAGAACGCCTCCTACTATCGAATGTGTCGTCGAAATGGGTGCACCTATATACGTCGCCAGGTGAACCCATAGCGCGGCCGCCAGCATGGCCGACATCATGACCCAGACGAAGATGTCGGTGCCCGGCAGCAACGCGGGATCGATCAAACCTTCGGATATCGTCTCGACCACATCGTTGCCGGCGATCAGCGCCCCCGCGCACTCAAAAAAAGCCGCGAGCCCAAGGGCGCCTGTCATCGTGAGGGCGCGCGCGCCGACCGCAGGACCCATGTTGTTGGCCACGTCATTGGCGCCGATCGTAAGCGCGAGGTATCCGCCGATGACTGCGGCGAATACCAACAGCAGATCGCTTTGACCTCTCACGGCATGGCTCTCTGCGAAAAGGGCTGCCGACAACAGGAAGACAAAAGTCGCCCCAAGAGCCAGATAATTGCGCGAGGCAGCGCGCGTGGCTTCCTCAAGTCGCTCGATTTTGCGGAGGTCTTTGTCGAGCGGTGCGCCAGGCTCTACCGAACGTCGGCGGAACGGCGCGGCGCCGACTCGAGACCGGATAACCCGGTCTTTGCGTTTGCGCTTTGCGCCCTCTCCCCGATGCGCCATGCGTGCCAACTCCCCCACCTGGCTAATACACTGACCTGGGAACACGCGCACGCGGACTCAATGGCCTCCTCGGCGCGCTCTGACCCGAAGAGGTTCCGGCTCAGCCGCCTATGCGGCTTCGAGATGAAATACGTTGCGCAAAAGCGATGCGAGCTCAGAGTCGGAAACTAGTTTGGCTGCTTCCTCAGGTGACGCCCAACGCGCCCGCCGGGCACTCTTCTCTTGCCAGTCCAGTTTGTGCGTTTTAACGCGGAGCAAGAATACGTCCACAACGCATTGGGCCCAGGAATAAAAATGCAGGCGTTTCGTGTAGGCGAAAGATCCAACAGGTGATTTTCCGATCTTGCCAGTAACCCCAGCCTCTTCGGCAGCTTCTTTCGCCGCCATAGCACGGTCGGACGTTCCGTTCTTGGGCCAGCCTTTCGGAATGGTCCAGCGCCCACGTCCGCGCGTCGTGATTAGGAGAACCATGGGGCCCTCCTCGGTCTCGACGACGGGCAACGCCGCAACCTGCTTCAATGGTTCGCTCATCCGTCCTCTTTTGTCTGGGACGCGGCCAACAGGGTTTCGACGTGAGGCAGTATGTTATCGACTATAACGCCAACGCCCCCAGCGTTTGGGTGAATTCCATCCCTTTGCATCAATTCCGCGTTGAGTGCCGCCCCCTCCAAGAAAAAGGGGTACAGCAACACATCATACTGGGCAGCGAGCGCCGGATAAATCGCCCCAAAAGCGGTTACATACTCTTTCCCCAGGTTGCGCGGGGCTTCCATCCCCGCCAGCAGCACCGGCAGATTCCGTTTCTGGAGCCTCTCAAGGATTTCGGCCAGCGCCGCTTTTGTCGATTCGGGCGGCAAGCCCTGAAGGGCGTCGTTTCCGCCCAATTCAACGATCACGGCATCTGTGTCACCGTCCAGCGCCCAATCCAGCCGGCGCAGTGCAGCGCTGGCCGTATCCCCGGATACACCGGCATTGACGATCCGAACCTTGTGGCCACGCTCCTTCAAGGCGGTCTCAAGTTGCGATGGAAACGCCTTGTCGTTCGGCAAACCGAAACCCGACGTCAAACTATCTCCAAGAGCAACGATGACGGTTTCGTCCTGATCCGCGCGCGCCTGGGCGGAGAAGCAATGGATTCCGATCCAAATCACCGCGGTCAGCGTAAGAAATAGGTGGCGTCCAACATTAGCGCATTTCATCATTTCGACCTGTTTGCCCTTACTTTATGTGGCTAACGTAGCGGAGCGCTCCAGCCCAACCGGGCCGTCGTCAAAGCAACCACACCTCAAGGCCCAGACCCGACCATGGATCAAACTGTAAGACCGACGCGCGCGATTGAGCTCGAAGACGTGCATGTCACACTGTCTTCACGCGCAGGCGCAGTGGCAATCTTGCGGGGCATCCATCTAGACGTCTCGTTGGGCGAGGCTGTGGCAGTTATTGGTCCGAGCGGCTCGGGAAAGTCCACGCTCTTGATGGTAACAGCTGGCCTGGAACGCGCGACATCGGGCCGTGTCATCGTCGCTGGCACTGACTTGGGCGCGCTCGACGAAGATGGGCTTGCACGCCTTCGCGCCGAGAAAATAGGGATCGTATTTCAGTCCTTCCATCTGGTTCCCACTATGACAGCGTTAGAGAATGTTGCACTCCCGATGGAGTTCCTTGGGCGCGAGAACCCGGTCGACGTTGCGCGCGATGCGCTCGAAGAGGTCGGGCTGTCCCATCGCGTTTCACATTTTCCAGGGCAGCTGTCCGGCGGCGAGCAACAGCGCGTGGCGATCGCGCGCGCACTTTCCACGAGGCCATCACTGATTCTTGCCGACGAGCCCACCGGAAACTTGGACCTTGCAACAGGCGCCGCTGTTATGGACCTGCTGTTTGAACTGAAGGAACGCACCGGCGCTACACTCCTTCTCATCACCCACGATCATGAACTCGCAACGCGCTGCGACCGGACCGTTAGCGTTGCCGACGGGCGCATTGTCGACGAAGGCGCTTCTGTGAGCGCAAACGCCACGTGACCGTCGAAACCGTCATTGAAAGCCCAACAGCTACCGCGGCGCCGCGATCGCTGGCCCTGACGATTGCTTTGCGAGAGTTGCGCGCCGGCGCCGGAGGTTTGACGGTTTTTGTCCTTTGCATCGCTCTCGGCGTTGCCGCCGTTGCCGCGATCGGATCGCTGGCGGCTGCCTTTGACAAAGCGCTCGCCAATCAGGGGCGTCTCTTGATTGGCGGCGACCTGTCGTTCGAGGTCATACATCGGCAGGCGACAGACGAGGAATTTTCGGCGCTCCAAGAACTCGGACAGGTATCCCAATCTGCAAGTTTTCGCGCCATGGCCCGAGGCGGCGACGAGAAGAGTGCGCTCGTCGAGGTAAAGGCCGTCGACGACGCGTATCCTCTCTACGGTGAGGTGAACGTTCTCGAACCCAACGGTCTTGGCAGTGCCTGGCAAAAGCCCGGCACCGTACTCGTGGATCCCGCTCTGCTAGATCGGCTCAAGATCAAGACCGGCGACACGCTAAAAATCGGTGACGCGACAATGGTGATTGCTGGCACGCTCGGCCAGCAACCGGATCGGCTGGCGGACCGCCTATCCTACGGCCCCAAAATTCTCATGTCTCGCGACACGCTCGAGGCCACGGGACTTGTGCAGCCCGGAAGCCTCATCCGTTGGACCTACCGCGTTAAATTGCCGAACGATGCCGGCACCGACCGTGGCATCCTCACTGAAACGCGGAAGGGCATGGAAGCCGCGTTTCCACAAAGCGGGTTCGCTATCCGCGACTGGACGGACCCAGCCCCGTCTCTTAGGCGCAATGCCCAACGCTTCACGCAATTCATCAACTTTGTTGGACTGACAGCTCTGTTACTCGGAGGCATTGGCGTCGGCAATGCGATCCAGAGCTATATGGCGAAGAAGCGCGACGTGATTGCCACGTTCAAATGTCTTGGCGCGACTAGCGGTCTCGTTTTGAGGGTCTATCTCCTTCAAGCCGTCATGTTGGCAGGCCTTGGCATTCTTATCGGACTGGCGCTGGGGGCACTCGCGCCGTTGGCGATCGCAACGCTCTACGAGGATGCGTTGCCGCTGCCGCTTGCCGTAGAGCCACACCCGATCCCGTTGATGGTCGCTGCACTCGCCGGTCTTTTGACGATGGTTCTGTTTGTGCTGTGGCCCCTTGGCCAGGCCAGCCGTATCTCGCCCGCGCGACTGATGCGTGCTGGCCTTACCGACGAGCGGGCGCGCTCAGCGACACTCTTCGCGATTGGATCTGCCGCCGCGGGACTCGCGCTCTTCGTCCTCGCAATCGCTGCAAGCGAGGAACGGCTCGTCACGGCTGCGATTTCTCTTGGCATCCTCTTGGCATTCGGGCTGCTGCTCGGATTCGGAATCTTGGTGCAACGTTACGCTGCCAGGCATCGGCGCACGAAGCCCCCTGCTTTTGCGCTTGCGTGGGCAAGCGTCGGCGCACCGGGGTCGCTTGCCCGCGCTATATCCGTCTCCCTTGGCCTTGGCTTGGGTCTGCTGATTGCGGTCGGCTTGATTCACGGCTCATTGCTGGCCGAGATTGAGAGAAATGTGGAGGTCGACGCGCCGGCCTACTACTTCCTCGACGTTGAACCCGAAGATCTTGTGGCGTTCAAGGAAACCGCAAAAGCGATCGCGCCCTCGGCAAAAATGGAGAGTGCCCCCATGTTGCGTGGGCGCATTGTCGAACTCAAAGGCGTAACGGTCGACGAGGCCGACGTCTCGCCTGATGCGCGGTGGGTGGTTTCCGGAGATCGGGGCCTCACCTACACCAACAGCTTGCCTGGCGCATCCGAAATCGAAGCAGGCGAATGGTGGGCCAAGGACTATGACGGTCCGCCACTTGTTTCCTTTGATGGCGAACTCGCGCGCGGGCTGGGGCTAGAGGTCGGCGACATGGTCACTGTCAACATTCTTGGCCGCAATGTCGAAGCCCGGATCGCGTCGATGCGCAAAATCGACTGGGAATCGCTCGCCATCAACTTCGTGATGGTGTTCTCGCCCAACACACTGCAAGACGCGCCGCACCGGCTCGTGACCACACTCGAGTTCGCAAAGGGGACGGCGCCGGAGACGGAAGCGAAGATCATTCAAGGGCTCGCCGAACGCTTCCCGCTCGTGACGGCAATTAAGATCGGCGACATCGTCGACGCTGCCAAATCGATGCTGGCCAAGCTGATGGCCGCGATCAGCGCAACGGCGGGCTTCACACTGCTAATTGGCGCCGCGGTGCTCGCGGGCGCGGTCTCTGCCGGTCAGCAACGCCGAACATATCTTGCTGTTCTCTACAAGACGCTCGGCGCGACGCGACGGCAAATCCTGAGCGCCGAACTCATCGAATTCGGACTGCTTGGCGTTGCCACCGCCCTTCTCGCAGTGGTCATTGCCACGGTGACCGCTTGGGCGCTGTGCACATTTGCCTTCGATATTACCTTCGTCTTCGATCTGTGGGCGGCCCTCGGAACAATTGGGCTGGCATTGGCCTTGGTTCTTTCAGTCGGAGCCGTTACAACTTGGCGCGTGCTCTCGGCCAAGGCGGCCCCTTACTTGAGGGCGGAGTAGAGAGGCGAAATAATCGGGGAAACAGTCGATTTCGATAGGCGCTTTCTATTACAGGGACACGATGCCTTCATCTTGCGGAAATAGCCTGATACCACCATATCTCGGGTAAATGCGGCGTTTGCCGCGGCAAATCTGACCAACGGAACAAAGGATTCAAATTAATGGCGGAACTCGACAGACGTTATGAGCAGACCGTCGGACGCGCCGATGAGGCCGTCATCGACCAGGGGCTGCGCTCCTACATGCTCCGCGTCTACAACTACATGGCGTCCGGTGTGGCCATCACTGGCGTGGTGGCATATGCGGTTTACGCAATGTCGGTCGTTACGGGTGCGGACGGTTCCATCACGGGACTCACGGCCTTCGGCAACCTCATGTATGCCAGCGGCTTCAAGTGGATTGTAATCTTTGCACCCCTGGCGATGGTCTTCTTCCTGTCGTTCAAAATACAAAGTTTGAACGTCGGCACGGCGCAAGCTCTGTTTTGGTTGTTCTCGGCACTAATGGGTGCGTCGATTTCGTCGATATTCCTCGTCTATGCCGGTGAGAGCATCGCGCGCGTCTTCTTCATCACGGCGGCGGCCTTCGGTGCGTTGTCTCTGTGGGGCTACACCACGAAGAAAGATATTTCCGGATGGGGCTCGTTCCTCTTCATGGGACTTATCGGCATCATCCTCGCATCGATCGTTAACCTCTTCATCGGGTCAACGGCACTCCAGTTTGCCGTTTCGGTGATCGGCGTGCTCGTCTTCGCTGGCTTGACGGCATACGACACGCAACAGATCAAGGAGATGTACGACGTTCAGGATGACGGCACGGTCGCCGGTAAGAAGGCCGTGATGGGTGCCTTGCGGCTCTACCTCGACTTCATCAACCTGTTCCTGATGCTGTTGCAGCTTTTCGGCCAGAATCGCAGCTAGCCAGAGAGCGAACAGAGTAACGATCATAAGGCCTCGGCGACACGCCGGGGCCTTTCTCGTTGTACAAGAAGCCCTTGTCCGGCCCTGCGGCCACCGCGTCATCGCGGGCTTGAAAAACCGCCAATCATCGCCAGATCCCCAACTCGCGTTGGGTTTCCCTCCCCGGCGCGAGGTTCCCCCCGTACGGAACCGGAGAAGCCCCGAGTCCCCCCGTCTCTGGGGCTTCTCTATTGTCTGCTAGCAGTTGATCCGGCGGGGACCTTCTCTCAGGCCTTTACAACACGCAAACCCTTGTCCAACGCCCGCAAAACGCGTTTCAGGTCATGTCCACGCTTGAGGATCAGCCCCGTGGCCGCCACAACGCTGTAGGCGCCCTGCCGCCGCGCCAGCTTCGGGGTCTTCTCAATGCGATAAAGGGGCATCTCCGATGAACGCCGGAAGATGGAAAAAACAGCCTTGTCCCTCAGCGCATCGATGGCGTAGTCGCGCCACTCACCGCTCGAGACCTTCCGTCCATAGACATTGAGAATTTGGCTGAGTTCCGCGCGATCGAAAGAAATACCCTCTCGCCGCGCCAATCCCTCTAGGCCATGTGAATCGCCGCCGGCCCCCCGTGCCAGCGGCAAAACTATCGGCTCCGTTTCGCTCAACACGCGCCTCCTGTGACGGAAACGTCATGATGGCCGTGCAGCGATCGATTTTCAAGCAGCTCCATTATCGCGGTGGGGACAACGCAGATGTAACAAAATGTAATATTAATCACAGTTACGCCCCGTTTCAGTCAACGGCACGCCCTACAAATCTTTAGTGTTTGGATGGTTGCCTTAAGGCCCGGCGCCCGTTGAGAGGCTTCGGATACTCAGCCCCCCAGCCCCCCGAGGTCTTTGGTGGGAG
>JARFRF010000067.1 GCA_029287395.1 Methyloceanibacter sp.
AGCACTTGGATTCATTTTCTCACCGCTAGCTGTCATTGAGTGCATGGCATACCAGGATGCGTTGCCCACCTGGGCAGCGTTCGCGATGCTGAGCGGCAAAAGGCACACTGCAGCAAGAAATCCAGAGACCAAGAGCGTAGGGCGCAAATTGACCATGCGTTTTCTTTCTCCTTCGACTTTGGGAGGGGAATTGAGCGAACCCGTCGCGCAACGGCGACTTGGAGAAGCTCTTTTGTGCGGTGCGGAAATTTACGGACGAAGGCGGCGGAAAACTGGCAACCGGGCGGTCTTTGAGGGGCGATTTTCGGGTAGCGACGCCATGCTTCTGCCCCGCTGCCGAGAACTCACGTCTCTGAAACGGTCTGGCCGAGAGGGGCCTGCGTCACGCCAATAGGAAGAGCAGATCCATCACTCTCTTGTACGCCTTTCAGGCAAGTGACGGGCGGCAAGTTCTGTCGAGCTCTCCTGATAGATTAGGCTGCGCAAAGTTGTGCTCAAATCAACGACTTGCGTTGGCTAATCCTTGCCCTTTTTAACCCTTATTGTAACAATTCTATGTACAAGCAGATTCCAGAAGGGAAAGCCAAGGACGCGAGAGAAATGGAACAGGAGAAGAGGGGACTTGTCCGGCCCGAAATCCAGTATTCAGTACGAGATGCCAACAGCTTGGAGCCGATGACTGGGGCTCAGGCGGATCACCTCAAGACATTGGCCGAAGAAGTGCATGAGCCTGACGCGTATCAGCAAGGCTTGAGCCGCCGTGAGGCCTCCCACCGCATCGATGCGCTGCGGGAAAAGATAAGAATTTGTGAGCTCCCACCGCACACCGGCTAGCGGCGGCTTGCCAAGTGATATCCTTACGAAGGCGGCGGCCGGCTCGCTTGGCTCGCTGGCCTCTTTGGACCGAACGCCTATTGTCTGGCCACCGTTCGACCTCTTTGTTTGTCACTGGTGTCACAAGCGCCTTTCAATTTGTTCGAACCCATCCTCCATGCTTGACGGATGCCGTTTGACTGGGTTCAGTGGCGCGCATGTCATCACACCCCCCGACTCGCGTCTTTAGATTCGCAGCGCTGGCTGGCCTCTGTGCGGCGGCGCTGTTCGGTTCCGTCCCGTCTGCATCCGCACAAAATTGTCCGGGCCCTGCAGGCTTTAATAAGTGGCTGAAAGGCTTCAAACAGGAAGCGATCGCCGAGGGGATTTCACCTGGCACTGTAGCCAGCGCGTTGAATGGGGTTACATACGATCGCCGAGTGGTAGCGAAGGACCGCGCTCAAGGCGTCTTCGCGCAGGACTTTCTGACATTTCAACGGCGCATGGCGAACAACAATCGCCTCGCAGCCGGCAAGGCACGCCTCAGGAAGTACGCCTCCGTATTCAATCAGGTTGAACAGCAATACGGCGTACCCGGCCCGGTCCTCGTCGCCTTCTGGGGTCTTGAGACGGACTATGGCGCCTTCATGGGCAAGATGGACAGTATCCGCGCCCTGGCGACTTTGAGCTACGACTGCCGCCGTCCCGAAAAGTTTCGCCCTCAGCTTATGGATGCACTGCGCGTGCTTGATCGGGGCGACCTGCGCCGCAGCCAGATGATTGGGCCAACCCATGGCGAGGTTGGGCAGTTCCAGTTTCAGCCCAGCACCTACTACAAATTTGCCGTCGACTACGACGGCGATGGACGGCGCGATCTAGTGAAGAGCGTCCCCGACTCACTTGCCTCGGCGGCGAACTACCTCGCCGCCAAAGGCTGGCAGCCGGGGCAACCTTGGCTTGAGGAAGTCATCGTTCCGAAAGACTTGCCTTGGGATCAGGCAGACGTGACCATTCAGCGGCCGCGATTGTTCTGGTCTAAATACGGTGTGAAGTATCGGAACGGTCAACCCATACCCGACGATGCGACGCCGACTGCGCTACTCCTGCCCATGGGCCGGAATGGCCCGGCGTTTCTGGCTTATCCAAACTTCATCAACATCTATTTGGACTGGAACCATTCACTCGTCTACTCGACGACGGCCGGCTATTTCGCGACGCGTCTAGCGGGAGCGCCACCGTTGCGTGCGGGCAATCCGGTCCCGACGAGCGCCGCGGAGAATAAGCAGATACAGCGGTTGCTCCAACGCCGTGGCTACGATGTCGGGAAGGTGGACGGCGTGATTGGCGCGGCAACCCGCAGGGCGATCCGAGAAACGCAGCTGCAATATGGATTGCCCGCGGATGGGTATCCAAGCCGTGCGCTATTGCGGAAATTGCAGGCTGGCAGATGAGCGCCCGGTCAGCTTGACGTCGCCGGACCTTCAGCTGTACTAGGCACTCTTCCACCAAATTAGGTGATCGACGGAGATCGCCCCGGGTCCTCGCGCGACAAGCAGGAAGAGGAGCGCGAACCAGAGCAGGTGCTCCGGCCATCCGCTCGGATAAACGAAGACCTGTATGATGGCGACCATGCCGATAAAAGAAAGTGCCGTGAGGCGTGTAGCAAGACCGATCACCAGCAAGACTGCGCCGATGAGCTCTTGGTATGTGGCCAGGTAGGCGGCAATGTCCGGCGGAATGATGGGTACCTTGTATTCCTCCTTGAAGAGGAAAAACGTGGTGCTCTTTACCTGAAACGACTCATCCACCTTGGTCATCGCGGAGCGCCAGAACACGGCGGCTACGGCAAACCGCGCCACCAGCGCAACAAGACTGTACGGAATCCGCTGGGCCAAGCGCCGGCCGGCGTCCAGTGATTCAATGAGTGCGGACATTTCGACCCCCTGCTGCTGTCGTTGTCGTCGCTACCCAAACTAGCCGAGCTTGCCGTCACGTCAGGCTCATATCTCCTCACAACCGCTTGACTGGACCGCGAGGATACACGCGCGAAAAAGCTCGGCTCTAGCGTGGTGGATCTGAAGCTCGTTAGGTCGCTTGCCGCGAGTTCGACAACGAACTCTAAGTCCAAACGACCACACTAGAACTTAGAACTGGCTAGTGTCCCTATCGAATCCGAAGTTCTTACGGAGCGTGCTGCGGAATCATACGAACTTCGGATTCGATAGGGACACTAGAGCCGAGCTTTTCGACACAGATCCGTCTGCTGCTACAGATCCAGGGGATGTATCCGCACGAAGTCGCGCGGACGAGGGATGGCATCGGAGAAGCTTACGAAGACCACAGACTATTTGTAGGGTACGTCAGCGGCTGGAAGTTCCGTGACAACAGCCTGCTGGTGCAGGTGGAAGCAGCCGCCAAGAGCAAGCGTGGCGGTGGCGACCGCAAGTGCGATTATGGTGCGCATGACTAATTCCCTCTACGCGTTGCGTACTCAAATCGGTACGACGCCAATTTCGCTTCATAGGCTTGATAAAGCGTTAAAGAGCGGATCGGATTGAGACAGAGAATCCCCCTTTGTTTCAGGTGCACAAACCAAGGAGTCTCGTGCAAACGTTGGGTCTATAGGTCGATGGGGTTCCCTGAGTTGAAGTGCAAGGAGTTGGGCAGAAGGATCCATGTTCCGTGGGAGCGCTCTCCCAATCCCAAGGAACATGCGGCAGGAGACGATGTGCGCGATCGATCTCTCCGCCCAACACGAAGTCTTAGGGCTGCCAGTTGAGTCTAACCTTGCGTTCAATCAAGCTCGCGGCCCGGAACACCGCCAGTCTTGTTCGAAAGCAACTCTAGCGACGGTTGGTTTTGAACTTTCTTGTGCCGGGCTTGCCGGATCGGGAGCGGGGCTTCGGCTTTCGCAAAGGAACCTCGCGGTTGTGCGGTCCCATCTCGTCAAGACCAGGCTTGTGCGGGCGAGATACATCCACACTCCGCTCCAATTCACTCTGTCGCGCCAGCGGATCGTTAGCGATGGCGAGTTCCATCTGGCGCAAACGCTTGACCTCATCGCGCAGGCGCGCAGCTTCTTCGAACTCTAAGTCGGCCGCTGCGGCACGCATACGTTTTTCCATGTCTTCGATGACGGTTTCGATATTGTGGCCAACAGTGCCTTCGATCGGTGTCTGGCCGTCCTCGGCGAAGCCCGCGCCCGCATCCACCAGCACATGGTCGCGCTCATAGACGCTTTGCAGGATATCGCCGATGTTCTTCTTCACGCTCTCAGGTGTGATTCCGTTGGCCTCGTTCCAGGCAACCTGTTTTTCGCGGCGGCGCGTGGTCTCGGCTATGGCGCGTTCCATTGATCCGGTCATCCCGTCCGCGTAGAGGATTACCTTGCCGTCGACGTTCCGGGCCGCACGGCCGATCGTCTGAACGAGCGATGTCTCTGAGCGCAGGAAGCCCTCTTTGTCTGCGTCGAGAATGGCCACGAGC
The DNA here is from genome assembly GCA_029287395.1 of Methyloceanibacter sp. Taxonomy (GTDB): domain Bacteria; phylum Pseudomonadota; class Alphaproteobacteria; order Rhizobiales; family Methyloligellaceae; genus Methyloceanibacter. The sequence goes on from JARFRF010000067.1 coordinate 4,300, forward strand.
GCGCATTCGGGAATGTCGAGCCCCTCGCGTAGCAGGTTGATACCAATGAGCACATCGAAGGCACCGAGCCGCAAGTCACGGATAATCTCAATACGCTCGAGCGTTTCGACATCGGAATGCATGTAACGGACGCGAAGACCTTGCTCGTGCATGTACTCTGTAAGGTCCTCGGCCATACGTTTCGTCAGCGTGGTGACGAGTACGCGATAACCGTTGGCGACGACTTTGCGGGTCTCATCGATCAGATCATCTACTTGCGTGGTAGCGGGTCGGATTTCCACCGGCGGATCGACGAGGCCTGTTGGGCGAATGACCTGCTCAGCGAAGACGCCACCGGTCTGGTCGAGCTCCCAGCCGCCGGGCGTCGCCGAGACATAAACGGTCTGAGGACGCATCGCGTCCCACTCCTCGAAGCGCAGGGGACGATTGTCCATGCAAGACGGAAGGCGGAAGCCATACTCGGCGAGCGTCGACTTCCGCTTGTAGTCGCCGCGGAACATCGCGCCGATCTGAGGGACTGTGACGTGACTCTCGTCGACGAAGACGAGCGCATCGTCGGGCAGGTACTCAAAGAGGGTAGGGGGCGGTTCCCCAGGCTTGCGCCCCGTCAGGTAGCGTGAATAGTTCTCGATACCCGCGCAGGACCCCGTGGCCTCGATCATCTCCAGGTCGAACAAGGTTCGTTGTTCCAAGCGTTGCGCTTCCAGAAGCCGACCCGCGCCATTCAGCTCGATGAGACGCTGCTTCAGCTCCTCCTTAATGCCGCGTACCGCCTGCTTCAGCGTAGGTTTCGGCGTCACATAGTGTGAGTTTGCGTAAATCTTGACGATTGCGAACTCGTCGGTCTTGGCGCCAGTCAGCGGGTCGAACTCGACAATTGACTCAATTTCGTCGCCGAACAGGGAAATGCGCCAGGCCCGGTCGTCTAAGTGCGCGGGCCAAACTTCGATTGTGTCACCGCGGACGCGGAAACTGCCCCGGGCGAAATTGACGTCGTTTCGTCGATACTGCAGGGCCACGAGATCGGCCATCAACTGTCGCTGCTCTATGCGGTCGCCACGCTTTAGGCTGAACGTCATCGCCGTATAGGTCTCAACCGAGCCGATACCATAGATGCAGGACACGCTCGCCACGATAACTACATCGTCTCGCTCCATGACGGCGCGCGTCGCTGCGTGGCGCATGCGATCGATCTGTTCGTTGATGGAGGAGTCCTTCTCGATGTAGGTGTCCGTGCGCGGTATGTAGGCTTCGGGCTGGTAGTAGTCGTAGTAGGAGACGAAGTACTCCACCGCGTTGTCTGGGAAGAAAGCTTTGAACTCACCATAGAGCTGTGCTGCGAGCGTCTTATTGGGCGCCAAGATGAGTGCTGGCCGTTGAGTGCGCGAGATGACTTGCGCCATTGTGAACGTCTTGCCCGATCCGGTGACGCCGAGGAGAACCTGATCGCGCTCCTCCGCGTCGGCTTGCGCCACGAGTTCAGTAATGGCCTGAGGCTGGTCGCCCTTCGGCTCCATGTCCGTCTTTAGGTCGAGCGCGATACCGCCTTCCGATTTCTCCGGCCGCGCAGGCCGATGCGGCGTGAACGCCATGGCGGCCCCCGTGACGAGGGGATGATCCTGGATCAGCGGCTGGGGCGCCTCGCCAAATCCGGGATCCCGCCGATCGCCGGAAACGGGCATGCCAGCGGCTTCGCCGGTTACAGCTCGGGGCTCCGCACGGGAGCCGAATGTCTTTGGTGCGCGAGGGGGCATTGCTGAGAATATGGCGGCGAGGGCGGGCGTTGGCTAGGGGCCGGAACCGTTTGCCGCGATGGCGATGATTATGGCCATCCAGAGAAAGGCAATGAGCTGAACGGAGAAAAGGAGACCGCGGATTGGCACCGTCGTATTGACTATCGGCAGCGCCATGTGCAGCACGCTTTGGTAAACATGAGCAATCAGAATTGCGATCGCAAGTTGGCCCAGACGGGGCGTGTCGATGCCCGCTACCGCCGCCGTGAGGGCGAATGCTCCGTAGATTGGAAGGTCTTCCAGGCAGTTGGCATGGGCCCGCGTTGCACGGGCGTAAAAATCGGTTCCTTCAACTGGGCCGCCGACGAAGTCCGCAAACTTCGCTTGATTTGACAGCAAAAGGCCCCAGCGATGCATCGCCACGCCAGACATCAGGACCAGTACAGTTCAGACGGCAAACGCCAAAAGCACCCAAAGTGGAGTGGTCATTATCGTGTTCCTTGCCCTCTAGCTCTCGTGGGATCGACGGCGCAGCATACCGGAGCAGAAAGCAAAGCGCCGCCAGCGAAATAGTTCGGCACAGTCGAAGAAGCGACCGCTTGATGGCTGCTCTGTCCCGTTGGCGCTTGCCTTCGTCACCGCTCCTTTGCCCTTGAACCTTTGTCGGCCATGGGCTTCTTTGTTTCCGAATCGATCTAGTAGCAACCGGGCCTAGCGAAGGCCGACCGCTAGTCTTAACGCTGCTCACGCTGGGGTGGACGCTCAATGGACGACGACGCTTACGCGACTGCGCTGCTCTATCTCATGCGCGACACGCCTTTGTGGCTCATTGGCTTTATCGTGACCGTCATAATCGTGGGCTACGCGGTTGGGCTTATGCTGCTCACCAGGTTTCAGTTCGGCGCGGATCGCCTGAAGCAAAACAACGAAGTTGCCGGATTCAAATACGCGGTCGTTGGCGTCCTCTATGCCGTCTTGTTGGCTTTCGTCGTTATCGCGGTTTGGGAAGACTACAGCGAGACGGAGGCCTCCGTCAGAGACGAGTCCAAGGCAGCCATCGATCTGTACCACGTCGCTTTGGCGCTGCCGGAAAAAGGTGCGGAGATCCAGAAAGCCATCCAAAAGTACGCTCAGAGCGTCTATGACAACTCTTGGGACGCCATGGCTCTTGGGGGTCGCAGCGAGCGTGTTGCACGCGATCTCGCATCCCTAAACGCGGCCATTCTCGAACAAGAACCCAGGAATGCTAAAGAGCAGGTGCTCTTCCAACACGCCCTCGATCTGGTAACGATCATTACCGATAACCGCAACGAGCGGCTCGAGAGCGCCGATGGGTCGGTGCCAGCCGTTTTGTGGTTCGTTCTCATCGTCGGCGGTATGATTACGCTTGGTTATCCCGCCTTTTTTGCATCGTCCAATATATACGCCCAGATACTCATGACGGGGTCGCTAGCGGCACTCCTTGCATTGACGTTGTTTCTAGGGCTCGCATTCGACTTTCCGTTCACAGGCGACCCACATATCTCGAGAGCACCTTTCGCGGATGCGTTGCTGCAGATGAACTAGAGTCTGAATGCAACACAGCTTCGGCCGCGCGTAGCATGCCGTACACTGCGGGTGCGCGTTGCGCATGCGATCGACGGTCTCTTGCACTGCAATATAGTTAGGCGAGAGTTGCGCGAGAAACGAATCGTTTCGTGCGTAAAATGCGCTAAAGCCTTTTCTTCAACAGGCGCTGTGGAATAATCGCGTGTTGCATGTCAACGTCGTGCGCCTGTTAGATTGCAGCAACTTGAATTATATGTGCGTATACAAAATAAAAAGAGTTCACTTGCCATACGGTGCGGCAAGCCTGGAGCACTAGTGAAGCGTAAACCGAAGTACGCGTCCTCGTGAACGGGTCGCTGAGCGACACACAACAGCATCGGAGCAAACCAATGGCTACGAGAACAACTGGGAAGAAACGTACAGCGAAGAAGAAGACAGCAG
>JARFRF010000165.1 GCA_029287395.1 Methyloceanibacter sp.
GCATGAGCCAAGTGGATCTGCCCAACAGCCGCTGACGCCTGACTGTCTTCAAGCTTGAGCGGACCCTTGGAAAGCTGGAGAACGTTTCGCCCGAGAGCGATGGCACCTGACGACACGAGGATGATGTCCTTGCCTTGCCTACGAAGCTCGGCAATGTCGTCGCACAGCGCGTCAAGCCAGGCAGAGCGCAAGACCCCAGCTGCATTGTCCACCAAAAGTGCAGAACCGATTTTGACGACGATCCGGCGCGCATTCGCCCATTCGGACCTCATGGCTGCCACCTTTTTTCGGTACGCGGCATGGTCTCCGGACTTTCTAACTCTCGCATGGCTTCGACCTCGCGCGCGAGCGCCGCAAGAACCTCCGGCACGCCCTGTCCCGTTACGGCAGAAACTTGCATAGGCTTGACGCCAGCCTCTGCTTCGAGCGCAAGCGATTTCTCCTTGAGTTCAGCCGCATCTACCGCATCGGTCTTGGACAGGGCCAGAACCTCCGGTTTCGCGTCGAGCCCGGCGCCATAAGACTGCATCTCGGAACGCACGATGCGATAGGCCTCAACCGGCTCGTCCGCGGTGGCATCCACGAGATGCAGCAACACAGCCGTACGCTCGACATGGCCCAGGAACCGGTCGCCGATCCCCGCGCCCTCGTGCGCGCCCTCGATAAGACCTGGGATGTCCGCGAGCACGAAATCGAGTCCGCCGAAGCGCACCACGCCTAAGTTGGGGTGAAGAGTCGTGAACGGATAGTCCGCAATCTTGGGCTTGGCTCGGCTCACCACAGAGAGGAAGGTCGACTTACCGGCGTTGGGAAGACCCACGATGCCTGCATCGCCGATGAGCTTGAGGCGCAGCCAGATATACATCTCTTCACCGGGCTGACCCGGATTGGCGCGCCGAGGCGCCTGGTTCGTGGATGTCTTGAAATGGGCATTTCCAAACCCGCCATTGCCGCCGTGTAGCAAGACCCGTCGTGTGCCGGGTTCCGTCATGTCAGCGATCAGGACCTCGCCGCTATCGTCTAGAATCTGCGTTCCCGGCGGCACCTTTAGAACGACATCGGCGCCCTTAGCGCCCGTTCTATTGGACCCCATGCCGTTGCCGCCCTTCTTCGCCTTGAAATGCTGCTGATAGCGAAAATCCAGAAGCGTATTCAAGTTGGCGACACATTCGACGATCACATCGCCACCACGGCCGCCATCGCCGCCATTTGGGCCCCCGAACTCGACATACTTTTCCCGCCGGAAGCTCACGCACCCGTTGCCGCCATCGCCGGAGCGGACAAAGACTTTTGCGGAATCGAGAAACTGCATGGCAAGGGATTAACACTGGCGTCGTCATCTTGCACGCATCACCACGATGTGGTTCGCGTGCTAAGGATGCCGCAGAACCGCTTCCGCTCTTTGCCGGTCTAGCCGGTACGTGAGACATGGAACCCGTTCACCGCGCGCAAGGCAGTCTCGCATCTCTTCGCCCTCTAAATAAAAGCCGAGCTTGCTAAGGACGCGTTGCGAAGCGGCATTATCCGTGAAGTGTCCTGCCCGAAGATAGGCGAAGTCATGAACGTCGAAGGCGTGGGCCACGACCGCGCGCGCCGCTTCGGTGGCGAATCCAGTGCCCCAAAAGGGCTTCCCAATCCAGTAACCGAGTTCGGCATGTTCGGCATCCATAGGCATATAGCCCGAGCAGCCGACGAGCGTCCGTTCGCGTGTCACGGCAAACACAATGCCTTCCTCGCCCTGTCCAACACGATCCAGCCAAGCGCGGACCGCCGTTTCGCTATAGGGGTGCGGAAGCATGCCGGTCATGCGTGCAACATCGATATCGCCGGCGAGCAGCCTCATCGGACCCGCGTCAGCATAATCGAGCGGCCGCAGATTCAGCCTTTGCGTTCTGATTTGCATGGGAATGCCAGCGTACAAATGAAAACGCGCCCGCAAATGACGGGCGCGCTAAACTTGGTGAAGTTTGATTCTGCGGCGCCCTATGAGGCGGCGTCCGGCTTCACTGAGACATAGGTGCGGCCCCTGGCCTTGGTCGCGAACTCGACCACGCCATCGACGAGTGCGAACAGCGTGTGGTCCTTACCGATGCCAACACCCTCTCCATTGTGCCAACGCGTACCGCGCTGACGCAGGATAATGTTGCCGGCGACGACCTTCTGGCCGCCCGACTTCTTGACGCCAAGGCGCCGTCCAGCTGAATCGCGGCCGTTACGTGAGGAGCCGCCTGCCTTCTTGTGTGCCATGGGTGTGTTCCTTTAGCTCTTCTTGACCGGGGCCTTCTTGGCCGCGGCCTTCTTCGCTGCTGTCTTCTTAGCCGGGGCTTTCTTGGCGGCCGCCTTCTTCGCAGGCGCCGCTCCCTCGGCAACTTTCTTGGCCGGGGCCTTCTTTGCCGCTGGTTCTTTCGCCGGCGCCGCTTTCTTTGCGGGAGCTGCCTTCTTTACCGGGGCCTTCTTGGCAGGGGCCGCTTCGGCCTTCTCAGCGGTCTTTGTTGCGGCCGCGCTGGCCGCTTTTTCGGTTGCGGGCTTTGAGGCAGCCTTCGAAGGCTTCTTTCCGCCCGTCAAGATTTCCGTGATGCGCAAGGCTGTGAGCTCTTGGCGGTGACCCTGCGTTCGGCGGTAGCCCTGGCGGCGCTTCTTCTTGAACACGATGATCTTCTCGCCGCGCTTCTGCTCGACCACCTCCGCCGCCACCATGGCGCCCGACACAGTCGGGTTGCCCGTGGTCGCGGCACCCTCGCCGCCCAACAGCAACACTTCCGAGAGCTCGACAACGTCGCCCGGGTTCCCGGCAATCTTCTCGATCTCGATGATATCGTTCGGCGACACGCGATATTGCTTGCCGCCCGTGCGAATGACCGCGAACATAATTGTAGCTTCCGTCTCTTGGGGCTTGTTTGGCCGCCGCATTCTCGCGGCTGGCACGCCTCTAAAGGAGCGATAAGCGGCGCAATATAGTGAGCAAACCCAATAAGTCAATTCCTAGAAACCCGCAAAAATGGCGGGTTTCGAGGATGTTGGGCATCGTTTCATGCGCCGGCCGGAGACCACAGCTGGGGCAACTGGGTTCGCTGAAGGCAAAGACCAGTCATCGGGAGCTTTGGTACCCGGAGCGTTGACGTCTGGGATCGAAGTCGGGCGACGGTTGCCAGGCAAATTCTTCGGCTTGCGATGCGTCGCGCAGCGAGCTACATCAGCCCGCTTGGAGAGGTGCCGGAGTGGTCGAACGGGGCGGTCTCGAAAACCGTTGAGCGCGCAAGCGTTCCGAGGGTTCGAATCCCTCCCTCTCCGCCAAGAATTAGCAGTATGACGTTGGTTTTGCTGGTTCTTTTAGCGACGCGCATTTCTCACGAGTTTTCCGCGACTTGCCGGCAAGGCTGATCACGCGCCGCCATGAGAGACTCATTTCCCACACAATTAACCGTCTCAGAGCGGTTCGTCTCTTTCGAGCGGAGCAGGCAGTACCACCGTCTCCTCAACGAGGGCCCGATTCTTGGAGGAGCAGGCGAGACACCAAACCGGAGACGCGCAGAGATCGATCTGCTTTAGGAGAAAAGCACTTCGCGCTGGGCTTTCCAGTCTAGCGGCAGGCGAGTGTCCGCCATTAGTCGATTTGCGGTGAGCTGAGGAGGATGCCCGCCGGTCAGAATCGCCGTTACGATATCGGGGGAAAGGAAGGCGAGTCTGACTAGCCGAGACACGTAGGAATTCGCAACACCCTCCTCAGCGGCGATCTCTCTTAAGGTCAGGCTAGGAT
>JARFRF010000145.1 GCA_029287395.1 Methyloceanibacter sp.
GCATTCGATTGGGCCGCCGGGTGCCTATCCTTTATGGGCTGTTTGCTGATTTCACCTATTGCAATTTAGGACTCCTGATGAGCCGGCGGATCGCGGCGCTACAGGATATGAGACGCTACCGCCTGTTCCCGATTTTGGCGAGCGCACGGACATTGCGGAGAAACATAATGGCGGCTAGGAGAAGGTTAGGTTCAAAGTCTCAACGTTCCGCAACATCGAACTGACCGCGCCCTCCGGGCATGGCAACCTCTTCACGACGCTTGAGCAGATCGTCCACTTCTACAGGATGCGCGATACGCTTGCGCAAGTGCCGGACGCGAGCGGCGCAGGCCGCAATTGTAGCCTTCCTGAACACGCTGACGGATGACAGGCTGGACCACGAGCCTTGCAACAAGCTTGAGGTTTCGCTGTGCCGCTAGCTCCATCATGAAGTCGTGATATCGTCAAATGACAGACGGTACGGCGCTAAGAATCAGCGGTCTTTAGCAGAGCCTATTGAGGGAGTATTCTGATGACGAGGCTGTCTAACGACGAAGCTGGCGTACGCAGTGCGGTCGATCAGTGGATTGTCGTCTTGAACGCCATGCTGAACGGCGACCCAAAACCACTTGCCGGTCTGTACTCGCACGCGAGGGATGTCACCTACATGGGGGCAGAAGGCACCTATCGGATCGGTTGGGATGCGACCTATGCCGATTGGAGTGCGCAGGCCGAGAAGAGTACGGGCGGACAGGTCGACGCAGCCGACGTGCATGTCGTCGTCAGCGGCGATCTGGCGGCGGTGCAGCATTTTTCGCGGGGGCATGTAAGACAGCCAGACGGCCAGATGAACGAGGCGAAAGTCCGAGAGTCGAGCGTGTTCCGAAAAGAGAACGGCACCTGGAAGATGATTGCTCATCATGCCGACGGCGTCCCGTACTGGGAGAAGGCTTTCACGGAATCCTAGCGGTGCGCGCTAGGCTAGGAGTCTTCTCGGCATCGACTCCGGTTACGCGCCGAAAGCGCGACGGGTTGAGGCTTGGTCCCGGCTGACCAAGGATCCGATCGGGATATGCTCGAGGCCATGACCCGAACAATTGCTTGTGATGAGACTATTCCGGTCGCCCGCTATATTCTGTGGGGCAATGTTGCGGCCGCTTGGTAGTCGAGAGTTAGTGAAAGGCGCACGTGAAAGGTGCCGCGTTTCAGCGAGGGGACGTTGATGGCCAATATGAAACTGACCTATTTCGACTTTCATGGCGGGCGCGGGGAGCCGGTGCGGCTCGCTCTCACAATGGGCGGCGTGCCCTTCGAGGACGACCGCGTCGCGATGGCGGATTGGCCCGAGCGCAAAGGCGGTACGCCCTTCGGCGCGCTGCCGGTTCTAGAGGTCGATGGAAAGCCCCTGTCGCAGTCGAATTCGATCAATCGCTACGTGGCCAAGCTGACCGGGCTGTATCCGTCCGATTTCTGGCAAGCCGCACTATGTGATGAGGCAATGGATGCCGTGGAAGATCTCACAAACGAGATCGTGCCGACGATGTTTATGCCTGACGACGAGAAGAAGGTGCGGCGCGAGGAACTCGCCGAAGGCCAAATCCCCCTATACCTCAAACGGTTGAATCAAAATCTGGCAGCGCATGGCGGGCGCTACTTCGCAGACGATCGCCTAACCATTGCGGATCTGAAGGTCGCCATGCTGATCCGGCAATTGCGATCCGGTATTCTAGACCATATTTCGACCGACTTACCGGACCGGGTGGCGCCGGAGCTTGTCGAGCACTTCCAGCGCGTCATGAAGGACCCTGCTATCGCCGCCTACTATGCCAAGCGTGGTGTGGAAGTCTGATTTCGTCACGCGCCGCGATAGCCGCCGCTTTAGGAGGCCTATTGCAACGCGCCGCGCGGGGCGGCGGACATCATGGGACAGCCGAGCGTCTTGCGGAAAGCCTCGATGAGGTCCTGGCGGTTGTTCGCCGTGATGTAGAGGCCGCCGGTTTCCTCGGCGAGACACTTCGTGTCGAGGAAGCTCTGCGCGCCCGTCCAGCGGAAGCTCCTGAGCTGATAGCCAACGACGTGCACCGTGAGGTGTTCGCTTTGCTCCTTGAGAAGCTTGCCCAGTTCGCACGGATCACCGCCACAGGTCTCTTCACCGTCTGTTAGAAGCACGATCGTCCCGGGGGCCGACACATGCTCGAATATTCGCGCCGCTGCGACCACCGCATTCACGAGCGGGGTCTTGCCAGCGGGATTGATCGCGTTCACCACGCCTAAGATTCTCTGGCTGGCCTGCGGCTCGGGCGGGAAGTTTAGCCGCACATTGCATTGCTGGTAGGGACCGGGGCCGTAGGTAATGAGACCCACCCGGCGAAAGCGTGTGACGTCCGGAAGGACCGCTGACAGCGCCGCGCGGACCTCGCCGATTCGTGTCTTATCGCTAAACAGACCCTGGACCGTGTTGCCGGCCATGGACCCCGATGCATCGAAAACAATCATGGCATCTTCGGTGCAGTAGGGACGGGCTTCGCCGTCATACGGCACCTCTTGTGCCATCGCCCTTTGGTTATTGGCGACACCAACGATTGCGAGAGCTGTGAGCGCCGCAAGGACCAAGTGGCGTAGTAATCTGGACCGCATTATTGCTCCGCAGCATGATCTTATTTTTGGCAGTATAGCAAAGGATCAGACGGGTGGCAGGCCCTCCGGCTCGATCACGGAATCCTGATGCAGCGGCTTGTGATTGCTCATACCCGAGGGCGAACACTTTGTTGTCAGTCAAGACGAAATGAAAATCCGTACTTTCGATTGAAGAGGTCCGAATGCTCACTCCGAACCCACGGTTGGTTTTCCCCCTCATTGGTGCCAAGCGCTGAGACGGGCACTCGGAATGCGGTACAGTCATCGGAGATACCGGCCGATGTATTGCGGCTAGGGTGTCTTTGGCAATTCGATACGCTGTGCCGTGAATTTCACGGAAATCGTCGAGGATGCTTTTGAGAGCGCGTTGGCTTCCTGTGCGTCTGAGCCCATAGAGAGAAACGCCAGCTTGCCGTCAAGCACCATAGTCCCCGTTGTCGGCTTATAGGTTCCCGTCGCGTCAATACGCCCAATCTGTCCTGGATATCCTTCTGCGTTCGGGTATGTGAAGTCGAGCGTTGAGACAGTCAGCCGAATAGTCCCATCGTCATCGATGCCGTCGCAACGCCAGGCGCCCACACTGTCGCCAAAAGACCGGAGGTCCATCGTAGCCGCCTTCTGATCGGAGTCGACGCGAAGCGCGTGTCCGCCATTCGTGAGCACAAGGAGGCTGCGGCTCGTGCCGGCTCGGCCGTTGTTATCCAGATCATTCTTCGTGAGGAATGTACCAACGGCCTTGCTGCACTCGCCTTCAATTTCAGCCCTCGCGGGCAGGGAACCCAACAGGGCGGCGGATGCGAGTACGACGGCTGTGGTCTTGGCAATAGAGACAGCATTCATGATCACATTCCCCAAATTGGCTTCCGTGTGCGGAATGGTATCGCAGAGCCGCGCGACGCCCAAGTGACTAGGTGAGACAAGTGACTAGGCGAGACAAGTGACTAGGCGAGAATCGGGGCAAGTGGACCTTGCAGAACCGCAAGATCCGAGTAGAGAACAGAATGGCAATCATCTGACAAAAAATGTATCGCGCTTGTAATAGATCCCTGCGATGGTTGCCTCATAAATCGAGAGGCTCAACAAAGAGTCTGCAAGGAGGATCGATGTATAAATTCGCTTTTGCGAAGGCCTCGGCCTGTTTGGTGGCCGGGGTCTTGTTTTTTGCCGGCCCTGTTATGGCCCAAGACAGCAAGAAGCCAAATATCCTGATTATCTGGGGCGACGATATTGGTCAGTTCAATATCAGTGCCATCAATCTCGGCGTGATGGGCTACAAGACCCCGAATATCGATTCGATCGCCAAAGATGGCGCGTTGTTCACGGATTGGTATGGCCAGCAAAGCTGCACCGCAGGCCGCTCCGCCTTCATCACCGGGCAGTCTCCGATAAGGACCGGCCTGACGAAAGTCGGACTGCCGGGGGCAAAACTTGGCCTACAGAAAGAAGATCCGACCATTGCCGAATTGCTGAAGCCTCACGGGTACGTCACGGGTCAGTTCGGAAAGAACCATCTTGGCGATCTCGACGAGCATCTGCCGACAGCCCATGGCTTCGACGAGTTCTTCGGCAATCTCTACCACCTCAACGCGGAGGAAGAACCGGAGAACGTAGACTATCCCAAGGATCCGGAGTTCAAGAAAAAGTTCGGGCCGCGCGGCGTGATTCACTCCTGGGCCAATGAAGACGGTACGCAGAAGGTCGAGGACACAGGGCCTTTGACCCGGAAGCGTATGGAGACCATTGACGACGAAGTGACGGTCGCCGCACTCGGTTTCATGGAGAAGGCAGTCAAAGACGATAAGCCCTTCTTCCTATGGTGGAACTCGACACGGATGCATGTGTTCACTCATCTCAAGAAGGAATCCGAAGGCAAGACGGGCCTCGGGATCTACGCGGACGGTATGGTCGAACACGATGGTCACGTTGGCCAGCTCCTCAACAAGCTCGAAGAGCTCGGCATCGCTGACAATACGATTGTGGTCTACTCCACCGACAACGGTGCTGAGACGTTTACCTGGCCTGATGGCGGGACGACCATGTTTCGGGGCGAAAAGAACACCAGCTGGGAGGGCGGCTTCCGTGTTGCCAACTTCATCCGCTGGCCCGGCGTGATCGAGCCCGGCACGATCTCGAACGAGATTTTCGCACATGAGGACATGATGCCAACGCTGCTTGCAGCTGTTGGCGACCCGGACGTGAAGGAGAAGCTGCTTAAGGGTATGGACGTTGGAGGCACGACGTACAAGGTCCATCTCGATGGCTACAACATCCTGCCCTATCTGAAGGGCGACGAGACCCAGAGCCCGCGGAAAGAGTTCATGTATTGGACCGACGACGGCGACCTCGCCGCACTGCGCTACAACAATTGGAAAGTGCTGTTTATGGAGCAGCGGGCGCATGGCTTCGATGTGTGGCAGGACCCGTTTGTCGTGCTCCGCTTCCCAAAACTTGAGAACTTGCGGATGGATCCTTTCGAGCGTGCGGAGCACGAAGCGATTGGGTACGGGCAGTGGCGCGCTGAGCGCATGTTTGCACTGGTTCCCGCCCAGGCTTTCGTGGCGAACTGGATCTCGAGCTTCAAGGAGTTCCCACCGCGCCAGAAGGCTGCAAGCTTTAGTGTCGACCAGGCACTCCAGACACTGGAGAACCCGAAGACGCCATAGCTGCAGCGTTTCGTCTTCGAGACAAGAACCGGCGGGAGAATGCTCCCGCCGGTTTTATTTTGACGTCGGGCGTCAGTTGGTGCGGAATTGGAGAAACCGATTCGGAGAAGCAAGCGCAGGTGCGAGGGCCGACGATCGTTCGGCACTGGGTACATAACGACAGATGACGAAGTCTAGATATAAGCCCGGCGGGTTCGATCTCGCCGTCAGAAGGGCGCGTGCCGGCAAGGGACTGTTTGCGAAAGAAGACATCCCGAAGGGTGCCTGTGTCGTCGAGTATTTCGGCCGCACGCTTACCCGAGAGGAAGAATACACGAGCCGTAGCCGGTACCTGTTCGAAGTCACAAAAAAGAAGACGATTGACGGCTGGTACAAGGGCAATGTTGCGCGCTACATCAACCATTCCTGTAAGCCGAACTGCGAAGTCGAGATCTATAAGAAGCGCGTCTGGATTTTTGCTTTGCGCAGAATCAAGGCGGGGGAGGAGCTGGGTTACGACTACGGCAAGTCCTATTTCAACGCGTTTCTGAAGCCCATGGGCTGCCGCTGCACGAAGTGCATGTCGGAGAAGAGATGGGCGAAGGTACAGGCCAAGGAGCTGAAACAGAAAAAGCTCAAGAAAAAAAAGAAAAAGGCTTGAGATCCCGGAGGATGGCGTGCGCAGCGTTATGTCCCGGTGCTCCCGTAACACCGCCGCCGGGATGTGCACCCGATCCGCAGTGATAGAGTCCCTTGATGGGGCCGCGGTAAGCCGCATACCCAAGTGCGGGCCGGGCGGAAAAGAGTTGGTTGAGCGATAGCTGCCCGTGGAAAATGTCTCCACCCGTTAGCCCAAACGTCCGGTCGAGGTCCAGCGGGCTCAAGATCTGATGGGCTATGACGCTCTTGGCGAAGCCGGGGGCGTATCGGTCGACCGTGGCGATCATCAGGTTCGCAACTTCGTCACGCGCTTCATCCCACGAACGGCCATCGGGCAGTGCTGGTGCCACATGCTGGCAGAAGAGGCTCGCTACATGCGCCCCCGGCGGCGCCAATGTCGGATCGATCGTTGACGGGATGAGCATCTCTATGACTGGCTCGCTGCTCCAGCCCCGGTCTCGGGCATCTCGGTAGGCCCGGTCCATGTAATCAAGACTGGGCGCGATGATGATCCCGGCACCGTGGTGATCGCCAGGATCGACACCTGGAAGGCATTTGAAGTTTGGCAGTCCTGACAGCGCGACATTCATGCGGAACGTGCCGGAGCCGTACTTGAAGTGCTCCATGCGCTCAGAGAAGGCCGGGGACAGAGTGTCCTTGGCGACGAGCTCGGTGTAGAGGCGCTTGAGCGTCATGTTCGCCGCAATGACGCGCGCCCGCACAACCCTTCCATCCTTCAGCTCGACGCCGGCTGCACGGTCGTGCTCGATCAGCACGTCGGAAATCTCCGCGCCTGTTTCAATGTCTGCGCCATGGGATTGCGCAGCTTCGGCGATTGCATCGGAGATAGCACCCATCCCGCCGACAGCATGTCCCCATACCCCCTTCTTTCCGTTCACCTCGCCGAAGGCGTGATGCAGCAACACATAGGCCGTGCCCGGGTCAAAGGGGCTTGCATAGGTCCCAACGATGGAGTCGAAGCCCAGCAGGGCCTTAATGGGCTCGCTCTCAAACCACCGATCCAGAAATTCTGCAGCAGAGAGAGTGAGAATATCCAGGAGCTCTTGCTGTCCGTCGAGCCCAAGGCGGTTCAGTTGCTTACCCATTGATGCCGCGTTGACGAGTTCACGCAAGGTCGTGAGATTCAGTCCGGTCGCGACGTTGGGTGGCGGTTTGAGAACCAGCACACGGAGCGCATCGGCAATTCGATCAAGATGGGTACAAAAGTCTTCGTAGCTTTCGGCATCTTGCCTAAAGAACTTGGCGATCTCTTTTTTTGTGCGTCCATGGCCGGTCAGCAAGTACGCGCCGTCCGATACCGGGAGAAAGTTCATCGCTGGGCGCTCAATGATTTTGAGCCCATGCCCGTGAAGGTCGAGATCGGCGATGACTTTGGGGTTCAGCAGGCTAACTGTGTAAGCGCAAACCGAGTTGCGAAACCCAGGGTGAAATTCCTCGGTGACCGCGGCTCCGCCGACCCGCTCGCGTCGCTCCAAGACCTTCACACGGAGTCCCGCGCGCGCGAGGTACGCTGCGCAAACAAGCCCGTTGTGCCCAGCACCGGCGATCACTGCATCGTAGGTCTCCGGCGTACTGTCCGCTGCATCTGCCATTCGGGCGATTTGATCCTCCTGCGGAAATACGAGACAGGTCCGTTCCGAGCGCGCTATTTAGCTTGATGCACTATGGGCGCCCGGCATGACCTTCGCAGGTCGGGGCCGCAGAGGGAACAGATGTCAGATCCGAAAGCACAGCAGGCCAACAGGACACCGCGTCGTCCCTCGCTCGTCGCTATGGTCGGGCCGGGTCTTTTGTTGGCGGCGACCGGCGTAGGCGCGGGCGATCTCGCGACAGGTAGCTTCGTCGGCAGCTTACTCGGGACGGCGGTACTGTGGGCGGTGGTCGTAGGCGCTTTGATGAAGTTCTTCGTGACCGAGGGACTGGCGCGCTGGCAGATCGCCACGGGCGAAACACTGCTCGAAGGGGTCACCGCGCGGGCCGGGCGCTGGACGCTTTGGTTGTTCCTTCCGTATCTTTTGTTGTGGTCCTTCTTCGTAGGCTCCGCGTTGATGAGTGCGACGGGCGCGACACTTCATGCGATCTTGCCTGTGTTTTCGGACGCGAGTACCGGCAAGATCGTCTTCGGCGCGGCTGCCAGCCTGGTCGGGCTCGGGCTGGTTTGGGTCGGCGGATACCGTCTGTTCGATCACGTCATGCGCGTCTGCATCGGCGTGATGTTCGCGACCGTTGTCCTGATGGCTGTTCTGTTGTGGCCCGGGATAGGCGCCGTCCTCGAAGGGCTATTCGTGCCGCGCATTCCCGAAGCCGGCGGTCAAGGCGTAACGTGGACGCTTGCCCTTATTGGGGGCATTGGTGGAACGCTGACAGTACTTTGCTACGGATACTGGCTCCGAGAAGAGGGGCGAGACTCGCCGCAAGACTTGCGTCTGTGCCGCGTGGATCTGACGACAGGTTATGTGATGACCGCGATCTTCGGCATCGCAATGGTTATCATTGGATCTAATGTCACGATTGAAGGGAGCGGCGCCCAGTTGTTGATCACGCTGTCGGATCGTCTGGAAATTGCGATGGGACCGGGGGGCAAATGGCTCTTTCTCATAGGCACATTCGGTGCGGTCTTTTCAAGCCTGCTCGGTGTTTGGCAATGCGTGCCCTATTTGTTTGCCGACAGCTGGGCGCTACTGAATGGCCGCCGCTCGGACAGCATAAAGATCGATACAGCGTCTATACCCTATCGCGCTTTTCTCTTGGCTATAGCCACCATACCGATGGTCGGACTGTTCTGGAGCTTCCGCGACGTGCAGATGCTCTATGCGGTGATCGGCGCATGGCTGTTTCCAGCTCTTGCGCTCATATTGCTGGTCTTCAATGGACGCAGCGAATGGGTCGGCGAGCAGTTCTCAAACCGGCCTTTGACGATCGTTGCGCTGCTCGTCGTGCTGGCTTTTTTCAGTTACCTCGGGCTGCGCCCCTACCTTGTTTGAGTTCAACCAGAAGAAAAGGGGCGGCGCCGAGTAAGGTATGCGCCGCCCCCGTCGCCAGGGAGTGGGGGGTCCCCTGGGGTCTATGCAGAGTCGACCAGAACGACTTCCGAGTCCTCGATGGCCGTGACGGTCACCACGGTTTCATTGGTCAACGCGACCCCATCGCGGCTATTCGCGACAACGCCGTTAACCTCGAGCTTGCCGACGGCAGGTACGAGATAGGCATGGCGTTGCGTGCCCATGCGGTATTCGATCGTTTCGCCGGCCTTGATTGTCGCGCCGAGCACGCGCGCCTCGGCCCGGATCGGCAAGGCGTCAACATCGCCTTCGAAGCCAGAGGCAAGAGGAACGAACTCACCCGCGCGCTGTGTGCGAGGGAACTGCTTCGTTCCCCAGGACGGCACGCCGCCTCTCGCGTCCGATTCGATCCAGATCTGAAACAAGGTCGTCGTTTCGTCTTCCAAGTTGTACTCGGAGTGAAGAATGCCGCGGCCCGCGCTCATCACCTGAACGTCGCCGGCTTCCGTGCGCCCGCTGTTCCCGAGATTGTCCTCGTGGGTGATCGCACCGTTTCGTACATAGGTGACAATCTCCATTTCCCGGTGGGGATGAGGCGGGAACCCCGTATTCGGCGCAATCTCATCGTCATTCCAAACGCGCAAGGCGCCATGGCTCATGCGGCTTGGGTCGAAGTAATGCGCGAACGAGAAGTGATGGTTGGCCTTAAGCCAGCCGTGATCCGCACGCCCGAGCGTTTCGAAGGGTCTGACCTCAATCATCCGAACCTCCTTTCAGTATGGTCTCATTGTTGTCCCTTATGCGTTGAAGCCGCCGTCCACCGTGATTGTCGATCCGGTGATGTAGCTCGCGCTTGGGCTTGCCAGGAATGTGACTGCTGCGGCGACCTCTTCGGCGGTCCCAAAGCGGCCGAGAGCGGTCAAGGATTTCTGCGTGTCGGAAAACTCCCCGTTTTCCGACGGGTTCATATCTGTGTCGATGGGGCCCGGCTGCACCGCGTTGACGGTGATGCCCTTTGGACCGAGATCGCGAGCCCAGCCGCGCGTGAGGCCAAGGAGGGCCGCCTTGGTCCCGCTGTAGTCCGCCGCGCCGGCAAAGGGCGTGCTCTCGCCCACCACCGAGCCAATCGAAATAATTCGGCCGCCATCGGTCATCAGCGGGGCAACCGCTCGAACAGCCGCAGCAACACCCCGGACATTGATGTCGAACATGCGATCAAACTCGGTAAGGTTGTTGGCCCTGTCGTGAACCTCGCCTAAGACCAAGACGCCCGCATTGTTCACGAGGATGTCGACACGGCCGAAATGAGAGCCCACCGCGGCGATAAGGTTCCCGACTTCAGCTGTCTTGCCCTGATCGGCCTGAAATGCCTTTGCCCGAACGCCGAGGGCCTTCAGCTCAGCGACAACCGAGCCCGCGCGGTCCTTAGCGGACGCATAACTTATTGCAACATCGGCGCCGTCTTTAGCTAAGGCGCGAGCAATCGCGGCTCCGATACCGCGCGAGCCTCCGGTGACGAGAGCAACTTTCCCTTCAAGCATTTTCGACATGGTTCAACACTCCAGTAAAATAATGTAGTGATCGCTACATAAAAACCTGGACCCGCGCCGTCAAGAGAATTATATAACAAGCACTAAATAATCTTCGGGTGCTAGGGATCGGTACCCTGAAAGGAGATAAAGTCGTGGCTGCGGGCCGTCCGAGAAGCTTTTGCAAAAACCAGGCGCTTGACCGAGCGCTCGATGTTTTCTGGCGCAAGGGTTTTGAGGGCGCGAGTATCTGCGACCTTACGGATGCAATGGGGATCAATCCGCCGAGCCTTTATGCCGCCTTCGGCAACAAGGAAAAGCTGTTCTGTCAGTCGATCGATCGGTACGAAGAGCGTCACTCGGCTCGGCGTGCGGCTGTTCTTGCTGCTCCGACAGCACGGGAGGGGATTGAGGCGCTGCTCAGGGAATCCGCTCGGAGCCTAACGGACAAATCAAAACCTGCAGGGTGCTTTTACGTTCAGGCGATAGCCGGGGGCGGCGACCATGGTACGTGCGTCCAGGAGATGCTGAAGGCAAAGCGCGAAGAGGGTGAGCGGGATGTCCGTAAGCGCTTGGAGCAAGCTAAGGCCGAAGGCGAACTATCCAGCGACGCTGACCCGTCGGCGCTTGCACGCTACATTTCGACAGTAGCGCAAGGAATGTCGGTCCAGGCGGCAAGTGGGGCAACGCGAAAAGACCTCGATCGCATTGTGGACGTCGCGCTTAGTGCGTGGCCAGCTTGATTGTCTAAGATGATGCTTCCGGGGGCGCTGGCCGTTGAAGATGAAAAGCGAGTTCTAGACGCGGGATCATATAATGCGTCTCATTTGGGCAAGTATCGGGGTTGCGGCTAGTCTGTCGTGCTGTCCACTCCAGGCTCAAACAGCCGGTGAGCCTGCGGCCAGCGTCGCCCATGGCGTCAGGGCGGCGGCGAAGGTCATAGCGGGGCCACAGCCCTTCGTAGAAATCGTCTGTCCTCATATGCAACAGCAGGCCAAGCTACGGGGCCTGCCGCCGATGCCCTTCGTTCGGCTCATCTGGCGCGAAAGCCACTTCAATCCCAAAGCCGTGAGCCCAAAGGGAGCGCAGGGTATTGCCCAGTTTATGCCGGCTACCGCGGCGCGGCGCGGTCTCGACGATCCCTTTGAACCGATTTCGGCGATCAAGCACTCCGCGAGCTTGCTGTCCGATCTGAACGAAGAGTTTGGCAATTTCGGATTGGCGGCTGCGGCCTACAATGCAGGCGAGGAGCGCGTGCATGGGTGGCTAGCAGGGAGGCGGACACTGCCACGCGAGACCCGTAATTATGTGCGGTTCATCACCGGGCGTATCGCGGAAGACTGGAAAGAAGACGGCGCCAAGTTACCCGAAGCCCTCAGTATCGAGGGCGAAGTCGTCCAAGAGTCATGCAAGAAGCTGGCGCCGCTCGTGGTTCGCGCCGTGCCGAGTACGGCCCCGTTGACGGCTAGTGCACGTTGGCGTCCATGGGGTGCCCAAGTTTACACCGCCTTCTCGAAGTCGAAGGCGCTCGCGAAATTTGCGCGGCTGAAGCAGGCGCATGAGGGCGTCTTGGGCGAGACGGACCCCTATGTGTTTCCCAAGCGAAACCGTAGCCGAGGCAGGCGTCCGCTGTACATTGTGCAAGTGGGTGCAAGCAGCCGTAGCGAGGCCCAAGACGTCTGTGCCGCCCTCAGGCGGGACGGCGGCGCTTGCATCGTTAGGAAGAACTAGCGGCGATGGGTGGAGCTCGCGGCTGCCCTTCGGCGAGCAGTGCGACATCATATGCCGCTGGGGCATAAGGCCCTTCCGCCACGGACATCGTGCCCGAACGCGTCGTCACAAAGTAGGCAAACGCTCCAAGAACGCCGCCACACGATCCACCGCAGCCATGGCGGCAATTCATGGTGCAGCACGGGCATTCGGCATTATTTTGAGTTTGCTTGTGCTCTTCGGGTCCGAAAGCGCCCGCTGGGATCGGGCTCGACGATCGCGTAGTGCAGATCAGTCCGGCCGTATCCAGGTCCATGGCTAGCGCAGCCGCATGGGCGGTCGTCGAGATCGGGAGTACCAGGGACTGGAGCAGCAAGCCCCAAATCATGAAGAGCCCGATTAAATCTCGTTCCTTTCGGAGCCAGCGCATTGGATTCCCTACGTTTCCGCCCAGTCTCGTCAATAGAGACCTCGCTAAGGGAGTATGGCGTCGCACCGAGTGTGACGTGTTGATTTAGCGCAAGTTTTGAGCATTCGTCCACTCCTCAGGGCGGCGGCATAGCCTTAGGCGCTTGCCATGAAAGTCCTGTTCGTGAATCTGCTTCATCCGTGCCCGCAGCATGACCGATAACTGCAGAAATTGGCCTTGCACTATGGACTTTGCGTCGCCACATCCGGCGCTAGTGGGACATTTGTGGTCATAAATTCTTTGAAGTGCTCGTGCACTGATGGTTCAGAAAGTCCAGACACCCGAACCCCCAAGATAGGAGGAAGGATGACACGTCTGATCGTTTCCGGAGTCGTTGCGGCGTTCTGCGCGGCGGCCGTGTTCGCACCAGCAACAGCGAGTGCTCAGCCCTCAGGGTTTACGATCCCTTCGGCCAATAAGGGCACAGTGCAAGAGGTTGGTTGGCGCCGTCGCAACCGCACAACAGTGGTCGATGCGCCTACAACGTCGGTTCGCTCGAACGATACGAACACTAGTGTGCGGGCGCCCTTTACAGATGTGCGCACGAGCCCTCGCGGAACGTATGTCCGCGCACCCTTCGTCAACTTGTTCGTGCCGAAGTAACCTTCCGCGGTTATCGCAATCAGTTTTGAGAACGCGGCAGATTTACCTGCCGCGTTTTCTTTATGTGTGAACGGTTGCAACTCCTCTGCGACTCGACCGTTGCGCCGACGTCGTTGTGACGGTCAAAGCAGCATAGCTGCACTAGAGCAGCGCCGATGCCGTCAGGCTTGCGCCCGCACAGATCGCCAGTGTGGTGAGAATGCCAAGCCTCGCGCCGAAGATCAGGAGGGCGGCCAGCACCGTTAGAAGTGCGGCGTCCCATTGAAAGCTCGAAAGTTCGGGTATCCACACGCGCAGCGGACCCAAGTCCGTCGCCGTTACCGTGCCGAAAATAACGTGAAGGGCGAACCAAAGGCTCAGGTTCAAGATGACGCCTACGACTGCGGCTGTGACGCCACGCAACGCACCTGCAAGCTTTGGGTTGGTGCGGAGTTGCTCCACATAGGGAGCGCCGGTGAAGATCCACAGAAAGCACGGAGCAAACGTGGCCCACAACGTCACCGCAGCGCCGAGGAGCCCATAAGCCAATGCAGGCTCGCCCCCTTGGCGATACGCGCCCAGAAAGCCGACAAACTCAGTGACGAGAATCAAGGGCCCCGGTGTCGTCTCGGCGAGGCCAAGACCATCGAGCATTTCACCCGCGCTCAGCCAGCCGTACGTTTCGACCGCTTGCTGCGCCATGTAGGCCAGAACCGCATACGCCCCACCAAACGTAACAATCGCCAGTTTTGAAAAGAAGACCGATAGGTCCGTAAAAACTTGCGGGAAGAGCAGACTCACAATGATCAGAGGCACGATCCATACGGCGAGGCAGATACTGGCAGTGCGAACAGTCTGCATCAGCGTCACCGGT
>JARFRF010000170.1 GCA_029287395.1 Methyloceanibacter sp.
GCGTCGATTGCATCGTCAGTGAACACATTACCCTTCTTGAGGAACGCGCGGTCTGAATCCAACGACTCACAAGCTTCGCGCAGCGAGCCGCTCACGGTCGGAACCTTCTCCAGTTCTTCCGGCGGAAGGTCATACAGGTTCTTGTCAATTGCCGAACCTGGGTCGAGCTTGTTCTCGATCCCGTCGAGACCTGCCATAAGCATGGCCGAGAAGGCCAGGTATGGATTGGCGGTGGGATCAGGGAAGCGGACCTCGACACGCTTCGACTTCGGACCCGTGCCGAGCGGAATACGGCATGAGGCCGAGCGGTTGCGCGACGAGTACGCCAGAAGCACTGGCGCCTCGTAGCCGGGAACTAGCCGCTTGTACGAGTTCGTGCTCGGGTTGGTGAAGGCATTCAGTGCCTTCGCGTGCTTCAGAATGCCGGCGATGTAGTACAGTGCCGTGTCCGACAGATCGGCGTATTTGTCGCCCGCAAAGGTCGGCGCGCCGTCTTTCCAGATCGACTGGTGCACATGCATGCCCGAGCCGTTGTCACCGAAGACGGGCTTCGGCATGAAGGTAGCGGACTTGCCGTAGACGTGGGCCACGTTGTGGATCACGTACTTGTAGACCTGCAAGGCATCGCCAGTCTGGATGATGGGCCCGAACTTGATGCCGAGCTCGTGCTGAGACGCACCCACCTCGTGGTGATGCTTCTCGGTGGTGAGCCCCATCTCGGCCATCACGGAGAGCATCTCCGAACGCAAATCCTGCGCTGAGTCGACCGGCGGAACGGGGAAGTAGCCGCCCTTAGTGCGCGGGCGGTGCCCGAGATTGCCCATCTCATATTCTGTGCCCGTATTATGCGGCAGCTCGGTCGAGTCGATGCGGAAACCGCAGTTATGGGGCTCGACGGTGAAACGCACATCGTCGAACACAAAGAACTCGGCTTCGGGACCGAACACGGCGGTGTCGCCGACGCCGGTCTGCTGCATATAGGCCTGAGCCTTACCAGCGATACCGCGCGGGTCGCGCTCGTAGGGCTCGTTAGTCAGCGGCTCAAGTACGTCGCAGAAAATAGCGAGCGTGCTCTGCGCGAAGAAGGGGTCGACGACTGCCGAGTCGCAGTCCGGCATCAACTTCATGTCGGACTCGTTGATTGCCTTCCACCCGGCGATCGAAGACCCGTCGAACATCACGCCTTCGGCGAGAGCTTCTTCATCCATGAGGTTCGCATCCATCGTGACGTGCTGCATCTTGCCTCTAGGGTCGGTGAAGCGCAGATCGACGAACTTGATCTCCTCGTCCTTAATCTTCTTGGCGGTGCTACTTGCGTCTGCCATGTGACCTCCTGTGTACAGAGTGTTGCGTAGCAGCCCCGAACAAGGCGAGCGCTACGTTGCTCAATTTATGTGGGTGTTATGAGTGAAATGGATCGAATGAGCTAGCCCAATTGCACTCAGATCGCATCGTCTCCAGTCTCGCCAGTGCGAATGCGAACAGCTTCCTCAACTTGGGATACAAAAATCTTTCCGTCGCCAATCCGACCGGTTTTTGCGGACCCTACTATGGCTTCAACGGCCTTGTCGGCCATACGGTCCACGAGCACGAGCTCCAGCTTTACCTTCGGTAGGAAATCCACCACGTATTCGGCGCCACGATAGAGCTCGGTGTGGCCCTTCTGGCGGCCAAAGCCTTTAGCCTCAGTGACCGTGATTCCCTGAAGGCCGATCTCCTGGAGGGCTTCTTTCACCTCATCAAGCTTGAACGGCTTGATGATCGCTTCGATCTTTTTCATTCTAGGTACTACCTCCCGGTCTAGTGTTGCAGCGCCTTGCCGTCTCGTGCGCCGCGCTGCAGATCGTGCTCAGGAACAAGCCTTAGCACACGCTGTGCCAATCTAATGGGCGGACGATTCTGTTCTAGAATCATAAACTTAGAGAATTTTCGCAAATTGTGGAGGCGGCAAAGCAAGACTGAGTGGCGTTTCAATAGGCAATACGCACAAAAACAAGGCACATGCATTGTGTCGCGAGACTTCAGGGACATCTCGCTTCGTGTTTCGAACCAGTTAGCACATGATCAAGACAATGTTGGAACTCTTAACCGCCAAAGAGATGGGACAGGCAGACAAACTCGCCATGGAGGGCGGTGTTGCTGGAGCTGTGCTCATGGAAAATGCGGGCCGAAGTGTCGCCGACGAGGTCTCGCTCCGATTTCCCGATGCCTCCACCGTCGCGATACTATGCGGACCAGGCAATAACGGAGGCGATGGCTTTGTAGCGGCGCGCCTGCTTGTTGAGCGAGGCTATTTCGTTCAGGTCGGTTTTGATGGCGATCCGCGCAAGCTGCCGCCCGATGCTGCCGCCATGGCTGAGCGGTATAGCGGACCAGTCCATCCTCTCGAGAGCGCGTTGCTGGACAACGCCGATGTCATTGTTGACGGCTTGTTCGGCGCCGGCCTGTCGCGGCCTGTCGATGGCAAAATGGGTGCGCTTGTGGACGCCGCGAACGAGAGTGGCATACCAATCATCGCGATCGATGTGCCGAGCGGCGTCGATGGCACCACGGGCTCGATCCTCGGAACGGCCATACGCGCCGTGAGCTCGGTCACCTTCTTTCGACTCAAGCCTGGGCATCTGCTCTCGCCGGGTCATCTGCACTGCGGCGAGCTTCATCTTGCCGATATCGGCATACCAGACGAGGTCCTCGCGACAGTAAAGCCAATACTGTACGCAAACGAGCCTGGCCTGTGGCTGGATCGGTACCCGTGGCCCACGCAACTAGGCCATAAATATCTGCGTGGCCATGCAGTTGTGGCGTCAGGTCCTACCGACGCGACAGGGGCCGCCCGGTTGGCAGCACGGAGTGCTTTGCGGGCAGGGGCCGGACTTGTAACCGTCGCGTCCCCGCGGAATGCACTGGCCGTCAATGCCTCGCATCTAACTGCGGTGATGTTGAAGGAGGCCGATGGGCCACAGGGGCTCACAGCGCTGCTATCAGATACGCGCAAGAATGCCTTCCTAATGGGTCCAGGCCACGGCGTGGGTGAGGAAACGCGGCAGATGGTCCTGGCAGCTTTGCAGGCGGAACCGGCGGTCGTATTAGACGCTGATGCGCTGACATCGTTTGCAGAAACACCGGATATCTTGTTCGCTGCGATTCAACGTCGAAAGCAAGCGGTTGTGATGACACCACATGCGGGAGAGTTCGCTCGGCTTTTCGGCGATGTGCCCGGAGCCTCGAAAGTCGACCGAACGCGAACCGCCGCCTCCCGCTCCGGGGCGACTGTTGTTCTGAAGGGGCCCGATACCGTGATTGCCGCACCGGACGGATATGCGGCCATCGACACCAACGGCACATCATGGCTCGCCACAGCGGGGTCAGGCGACGCCATGGCGGGTATGGTCGTTGCGATGCTGGCGCAGGGCCTTGGGGGCCTCGATGCAGCTTGCGTAGCAGTTTGGATGCATGGGCAGGCCGCGAAGCAGTTCGGTCCGGGCCTGATTGCAGAAGACCTGCCGGAGCTGATCCCCGAAGTCCTTGAAGAACTTGAGGAATATCAAGCAGCCCGTTAGGCTGTATCGTGTTGTTTTCGCGACCGTTTATTGACACAGTCGCTGGTTATGAGAGACAGCTGGTGAGGCATCACGTTTGGTCGTGCCTCTGGGGACTAGGGAATCGTTCTAGCGAAGGATCGCTCACGATCATGAGCCGCAATCGCGACTCGAAAAGCCGCCTGACCGTAACGATGCTTCTACTCTGCGCCGCTATCGCAGCGGTTGCGGTAAGCACGGCTCAGGCTGCGGACCAGGTGTTGCTTCAGGCGCGCGAAGGCACGGCAGCAATGCTCCGCGGCCAATACGATCAGGCCGTAGCACTGTACGACGAGGCACTCGGTACGCCGGACGTTTCCAAATTCGTGCTAGCCAGCATTTACAGCGATCGTGGCGTCGCCAAATGGCGCATGCAGAAGACGAAGGAAGCGATCGACGATTTCAATAAGTCCATTCAGCTGGCGCCAGACAACGCGATTGTCTTCAACAACCGCGGCAATGCGCTGATGGATCTCGGCCACCCGCAAGAAGCGATCAAGGATTTCGATCGCGCCATCGCGCTCGATCCCAGCTACGGCGCAGCGTTCAACAATCGCGGTAACGCATATGCCTCTTTGAAGGATTACGAGGCAGCCTTTCAATCCTTCCGAAAAGCGACGGCGCTGTTGTCGCGTACTGCTGCACCTTACAACGGTCGAGGCCGGGCACACATTGAAAAGGACCGGTATCACGCTGCTGTGCGCGATCTTGGCCGCTCCATCAAACTCGATCCGAAGCTCGCTGCGGCTTACCGCAATCGCGCGAGTGCCAACTATGCGTTGGGCAACTTCGCGGCCGCCGCTGATGATGCGACCAAGGCGCTTGAACTTGAACCCGAACAAGACAAATCGAAGCTCTTAATGCTGCGCGCTCGCGCCAACGCGGGGCTGAACAGATTTCGCGAGGGCGTCGCGGATTTTGACCGAGTTCTCGATATCGAGCCCGAAAAAGTCGATGCTTTAATGGAGCGAGGGGCCCTGCTCGCTAAGAACAGGCGCCACGACGCCGCCATCCGGGACTTCAATAAGGTGCTGGAGTTAGAGCCAAAGAACCCCAAGGCGTACGCGCTTCGGGGCGAGACCAAGCTGTCCGACCGAAAGCCAGACCAGGGCTATATCGACGCCAACATCGCTCTGATCATACAGCCCGACTATCCCCTGGCCTTGCGCGTGAGAGGTGACATTTTCCGCGCCCAGAAGCGGACTGAGAACGCAATCTCCGACTATCAGAGGGCCGCATCGCTGGACCCATTCGAAAGCCAGGCGCGTGCCGCCCTTGAAAAGCTTCGCGCTCCGGTGCCCGTCAATAATCGACAGCGCATCGGGGAACCAGTTGAGGGCTGGGTAATCTCCGAAAAATCACCTGGCCGCTACGTGGCAACCAACCCTGACATTCGCGGCGTTGTTGTCCCGATGGAGATGTTCGGTGATGGGCGGCCGAAGATTTTGTCCTGGAAGACGCTCAAAGGTGCGCAGTCCGGTATTGGACTCCTGCGATACGACGCCGGTGCCTCGAAGTCCGATGGGGCCTTCGAATATGTCGCCGTCGTCGATACGCGCAAGCGGTTGGTTTTATCGATCGAACCCGAGCGCTGGGGCGATAAGGCGGCGACCTGGGAATGGCAAACGGCCGCGCT
>JARFRF010000019.1 GCA_029287395.1 Methyloceanibacter sp.
AAACGAGAGAGGGACTTGCTTTGGCGGCAGTAGAGCCCGCGAGGACGAGAGCAATGAGAATGCAATAGAAGGCACGCCTCGGCATGAAGTTCGATCCCCTTCGATCCTCGCAATGCGTGTAGCCTAGTCAACGCCGCGATCGCAGATGCGCGCAATGAAACCCCGCGCGAACCCCGCAGGCCGGGCTATACGGGTTGTTTCACACGCAAATTCGACTCTTCCGTGACAGGTACCCCAAGGCAGTCAAAAAGCGCACCAGACCGCCGGACCCGCCGCAACACTAGCGTTCTTGCGCCGTTTCGCAACCCGCAGGATCCGGCGCCCTTTGTTCCAGCCTCGAAGCACGAAGCCGGCGGCGGCAGGCCGCTATGAGGGCGCTGCGTTGTCGAGTATCCACGCGGCGGCCTCGGCGAGGTTCTTCGTGACAAGTGTCGGGGACGGATCGAACCGTCGGTCGTCTCCATCCCGGAACTTCCCCGTTCGGACAAGGATCGCTTGTGCGACGCCGGACCGCAGCGCGCCAGCAACGTCGCTCTCCGCATCGTCACCGATCATCACGGCGTCGTCCGGCTCGCAAGCCATGCTATCGAGTGCAGCTTTGAAGAAGTCAGGAGACGGTTTTCCAAGCACGGTTGCCTCGTTTGTCGTCGCGTATTCGAGCGCTGCGACAAATGCACCTGCATCCAGGCTGAGCTTCCCGTCGCTGTCCATGAAGGTACGGTTCTTTGCCAATGCGATGAATGCTGCGCCTTCGATCAACGCCCGGAAAGCGCGGTTCAAGTTATCAAATGAGAATCCTTGGCCCGCGTCCCCAATGATCACCGCACGCTTTGGCCGGTCTGGAATGTCAGCGAATTCCTCCTCCAAGTCCGGATGGACCAGCAGAAGCGGCGATGCCTCGTTCTTCTGGAGCCAAGCGCGAGCTGCTTGGCCCGGGGTGAAGAGTTCCTCGTTTGCAATCTCTAGGCCTAGCCCCTTTAGCCGGGTGAGAAGCGCCTTCTGGGTCTTCGTCGTCGTATTGGTGACGAACCGGATCGGTAGCCCTGCGCTATGGATTTCATGCACCGCCTCGATCGCACCAGGCAGCACGTGGTCGCCCTCGTAGACCACGCCAGCTAAATCAAGAAGTACGCCGCGGACCATGTTAATAGCGTTGCTCAGGCAGCCCCGCCAATCAAGCGCATTAGAGTCGCGGTGAGAGCCGTTATCCGCCGCCGACGCGGGCAAGCGTCTTCAGATAGACCTTTGTGGAGTCGGCAAGCACGTCGCGGTGCAGCCTGTTGTGATCGCCGAAGATAGCCTGGGAGGCCTCGGCATCTAGCATTGTCGTACCAAGCCGGTCCAAAGCCTCGGCCAAGTCCGTGCCATCGAGATAGACAATCCGTCGGTCGCCTTGCGCGGGCGTGTGTAGGAGTTCGCTGAAATATTGCAGGAATAGCTGGCCCTGCCGCGCCATGTAGGGACCGAGAACCAGGACGCGGAGATTAGACCATTCTTCCTTCGTGAGCCGAGATTCCCGGATCTGCTCCATGATCGTATTGCATGCATCGATTTGCGCATGCGCCGCCGCAGCGAGAACGGGTCCGATATGGGGGCCGACGGTCGCGGCAAATGTCTTGAGTTCGTCTTTTGACACGGTTCGTGCGTTGACGGCCGCGTCGAGAAACGACGACACCATGTCGTAGACTGGGCTAGGCTCTGGCAAAATGCCCGTGGCGGTTTCGTTGGCCGTATCGAGCGCTCCGGCTGCTGCCTTGATCGCATCCCGATAGCTCGTGATCTGCGCCAGGCGTGTGCCCGAGAGCGGCTCACCGGTCTGGTCGCGAACGAGGCAATAGACGCCAAGCACCAAGTGCCCCAGCGTCTTCATCTTGTCGTACCGAGGCGGCCTCAGGCCTGTGAAGCGCTCCATAGGGTGGTCGTGGCGGTAGAGCATGAGATCGGCATCGTCGATCACAATAAGTGCGATCTCTTTCTGCCCTTCTACGACCGCCGAGCGGGTCGCTTCGTAGATGTCGACAAAGCGTTGATCGAGATCCTTGAGAATTTCACGATCTTCCATGGCGGGGTCCTGTTCTTTTGCGGCACTCAGCAGGAAGCGGTGATAGTAGTACGGCTGAAGAGTATTCCGCTGGCCCAGCCGAAGAGCCGATGCCGCGTGAATTCCAGATCTACCATTTTCCGGGGCCTATCTCAGCAGGGTGATTGGGCTTAGTCTGACCGACTGCTAGAGTCTCGACAGTTAGTCCACAGCCCATAACGTCAGGCGTCATAGCGCATGAGCGCGTTGTTCGAAGAGTTGGATTACTGCCCAACGCCGATTGGCGCGGTCACGTTGCGCCGGCGCCGCGATCTCAAACTCAATCAGGACGTTTTTGAGATCAGGCTTGGCGATGAGTCTCTGATGACAAGCCTCTTCACCGCCTCGGAGATTGCCTTGGCCCGGCTGGGACTTGCGGCATTGGACAACGCAGAGGCGCCAGCCGTTGTCGTCGGTGGCCTTGGCCTGGGCTACACGGCGAACGCCGTGCTGGAGGGTGCGCAAGGGGCTTCGCTGATCGTGGTTGAGGCGCTCGCGCCCGTGATCGAGTGGCACGAAAGCGGTGTGTTGCCGCTCGGAAATGCGGTGGCCGCTGATCCTCGGTGCCGCCTTGTTCAGGGCGACTTCTTTGCGATGGCCACGGCGCAGGATGGCTTCGATCCGTCGATGCCGGGGAGATTGTTCGATGCGATCCTCGTCGATATCGATCATTCGCCTGACACTTTGCTGAACGAAGGCAGCGCACCCTTCTATCAGCCAGATGGGCTCCGTCGCCTTGCTCGACACCTTCGTTCCGGTGGCGTGTTTGGCCTGTGGTCGGATGCATTGCCGAATGAAACGTTCTTGGCGCGGCTAGCTACCGTTTTTGCAGAGGCGTGGGCCGAACCGGTCGCCTTCCACAATCCGCTCCAGGACCGACCCTTCACGCAGACAGTCTATCTTGCCCGAACGGAGCACGGAGCGTCGTAATGAGGGGCGCATGAACAGCACGACGGCAGACCTAACAGCCCTGCGGGCGGCGCTCGTCGAGCGTTTGAAAGACCTTCGGGAAACGAGCGAAAGCACTGCCGACAATCGCCGCCCCGTAGAGCTCGACCAGACCTCTGTGGGTCGTGTTTCGCGCATCGATGCCATGCAGGTGCAAGCCATTGCTGTGGCCTCGGAACAGCGGCGTCACGACGAGGCACGGCGCATTGAGGCTGCCATCAAGCGCATCGACGAGGGCGAGTACGGCTACTGCACCGCCTGCGGCGAGGAGATCGCCGAGAAACGGATCGAAGCAGACCCCACTGTCGCGACGTGCATCCGTTGCGCCGCCTAGTCGGCGAGGACTTCAGTCCTTCCGCGTTATCAGCACGAGCCGCAGGTCATTGACGTTGGTCATGGTTGGGCCGGTCTCGAGCAAATCGCCGATGCCCTGGAAAAACGTGTACGGATCATTTTTGGCTTGATGAGCCTTCGCGCTGATGCCGGCTGCTTCCCCGCGTTTTAGAGTATCGGGATAGATGAGGGCGCCTGCATTGTCCTCTGAGCCGTCTACGCCGTCTGTGTCGCCGGCCAATGCGTAGATGTTAGGGGCGCCATCAAGCGCGATGGCCATAGACAACAGAAAGTCGGTGTTGGGTCCTCCCTTGCCGCCCGGCGACTTGATGGTCACGGTTGTCTCGCCGCCCGAAATAAGCACACAGGGCGGTTCGGCCGGTTGGCCGCGCAAAGCACATTGGCGCGCAATGCCCGCATGAACGAGGCCCACGTCTCGGGACTCGCCCTCGATGCTGTCACCGAGGATGACCGGCGTGATGCCGGCTTTGCGCGCGACCGCCGCTGCGGCTTCGAGTGAGGCTTGTGGGGTGGCGATCATGACGTTCTCAACTCGGTCGAAGCATTTGTCGCCGGGCTTTGGCGTCTCGTCGATCGTTTCTAGGACCCGGCGGACGTTGGCAGGCAGGTCGATCCGGTATTTCTCGACGATCGCGATTGCGTCGGCATTGGTGGATGGATCGGGGACCGTGGGGCCGGACGCAATGATAGAGGCGTCGTCGCCGGGAACGTCGGAGATCATGAGTGCCACGACCTTAGCCGGGTAAGCGGCTTGGGCGAGTCGGCCTCCCTTAATGGCGGACAAGTGCTTGCGCACCGTATTCATCTCGGAGATGGTCGCGCCGCTCGCAAGTAGCGCTTTGTTCACAGCCTGTTTGTCTTCGAGCGAAATGCCGGCTGCAGGGGCGGCCAGCAGCGCTGACCCGCCACCCGAAATAAGGGCTACAACGAGATCGTCCTCGGTAAGACCCTGAACCGCTTTGAAGACGCGTTGCGCGGCCTCGCGGCCCGCGGCGTCCGGAACGGGGTGCGCGGCCTCGACGACCTCGAGCCGTTCCGTGGGGAGCCGATAGCCATAGCGCGTGACAACGACGCCATCGAGCGCGCCGCTCCAACTGTCTTCCAACGCCTTCGCCATCGCGCCAGAGGCTTTGCCGGCTCCGATGATAACAGTGCGGCCTGCCGGGCGATCGGGAAGGTGAGGAGGGACGCAGAGCGATGGCAACGCTGCATCAACGCCAGCCTGGAACATTGCTTTCAACAATTCGTCTGGAGACATCTGATCCCCTCCGCTCCCCGTTGCTTGTTATTGGCCACGAAACTGCACAGACGATTGCCAGAAGGCAAGCGAATGAATACGCTGCCGGACAGCTTCGCGAACAATCGCGTGTTCTAAAAGACGCAAAGACGTAAAGACGCTGGGAGTAGACGATCATGTCCGAGGGCTCGAGCGAACAACACAAGAAACCTAAAACCGATATCGAGATTAGTCAGGCGGCATCGATGCGGCCGATCCTCGATGTGGCTAAGGAAAAGCTCGGGATCGATGCGGAAGACCTCATTCCTTACGGGCATTACAAGGCGAAGGTCTCTCTCGACTACATCGACAGCCTTGAGGACAAGCCAGACGGCAAGCTCGTTCTCGTCACAGCAATTACCCCGACGCCCGCCGGCGAGGGCAAGACCACGACGACCGTTGGCCTTGGCGATGCGCTCAACCTCATTGGCAAGAAGACCATCATGTGTTTGCGCGAGCCCAGTCTCGGCCCCTGCTTTGGCATGAAGGGCGGTGCGGCTGGCGGTGGCTATGCCCAAGTCGTGCCCATGGAGGACATCAACCTTCATTTCACAGGCGACTTCCACGCGATCGGCGCGGCCAACAATCTATTGGCGGCGATGATCGATAACCACATCTATTGGGGCAATAAGCTCGATATTGACTCACGACGCGTGACATGGCGGCGCGGTATCGACATGAACGACCGCGCATTGCGCTCGATCGTCACCTCACTGGGCGGAGTGTCAAACGGCTTTCCTCGCGAGGCTGGCTTCGACATTGTCGTGGCTTCTGAAATCATGGCCATCTTCTGCCTGGCGAAAGACCGGGCGGATTTGCAGCGCCGTCTAGGGCAGATTCAGGTGGGTCAGACGCGCGACAAGACGGCGGTGACGGCAGACCAAATCTCAGCGGCAGGTGCCATGGCAGCGCTACTCAAAGATGCGCTCGCGCCAAATTTGGTCCAGACGCTTGAGAACAACCCAGCCTTCATTCATGGGGGCCCCTTCGCGAATATCGCACACGGCTGTAATTCCGTGATCGCCACGAAGGCTGCCCTGAAACTCGCCGACTATGTCGTGACCGAAGCGGGTTTCGGTGCTGATCTTGGCGCGGAGAAATTCTTCGACATTAAGTGCCGAAAGGCCGGACTCAAACCGGATTGCGTGGTGATCGTTGCGACCATCCGGGCCCTGAAAATGCACGGAGGCGTCGCTAAGGACGATCTCAAGAAAGAGAACCTCGACGCGCTTGAGAAGGGCTTCGCCAACCTCGAGAAGCACATTGAGAATGTGCGCAAGTTTCAGGTCCCTGTGGTTGTAGCGGTCAACCGGTTCTCGCTCGATACGGACGATGAGATCGCGCTGCTCAAGCGGCTGTGCACGACTGCCAGCGCCGAGTGTGTCATGTCCGATCACTGGGCGCTGGGCGGAAAGGGTGCCGAGGAGCTGGCGGAATGCGTTGTCAAGACGATCGACACCAAGCCTTCGGACTTCCAGCCGCTCTATCCGGATGACATGCCTCTTTGGGACAAAGTCCGGACGGTGGCGCAAGAAATCTACGGCGCCGAGGACATTAGCGGGCCCAAGGCGGTGCGCGACAAGTTCGCTGAGCTTGAGAAGAACGGCTTTGGAAAGCTGCCGATTTGCATCGCGAAGACCCAGTACAGCTTCACGACCAACCCCGACAGGAAGGGTGTGCCGCTCGGCCACACAATACCGGTCCGCGAGGTCAGGCTTTCAGCGGGCGCCGAGTTCGTCGTGGTCATCTGCGGAGACATCATGACAATGCCCGGTCTGCCGCGGGTTCCAGCCGCCAACAACATCGAACTGGACGCCGAAGGCAGGATCACGGGTCTATTCTAGGCCGTCCTTCCCGCGGGTAAGCAAAAGGGTTGCCAGGCGCGCGACCTGGCGCTACCACCATACTAAAGTCGTATGCACGGGCTCCGTCGGGGCGCCAAGCAACCAATAACTTCCCAGGAGAGGAAACCGATGGCTGGAGCCAGGCGGCCAGGACGTAATTTTCTATTTGTGCCAGGGCCGACGAATGTGCCCGATAGAATCCTCCGGGCGATGCACGTTCCGATGGAGGATCATCGGTCTCCCGACTTCCCCAGCCTCACAATTCCGCTTTTCTCGGAATTGAAGAAGGTCTTCCAGACCAAGCACGGGCAGGTCGTCGTCTTCCCCGCAAGCGGTACAGGCGCGTGGGAGTCGGCTCTGACCAACACACTGACGCCGAGGGACAAGGTGCTGGCCCCGCGCTTCGGCCAATTCAGCCATCTTTGGATTGATCTCGCTCGCCGCCACGGGCTTGAGGTCATCGTCCAGGAAGAAGAATGGGGAACCGGTGCCAATCCGGACCGGATAGAGGAAGTTCTAAGAGACGATAAAGCCCATGAAATCAAGGGCGTAATGGTGGTCCACAACGAGACCGCTACGGGCGTTACATCCGATGTAGCGGCCGTACGCCGTGCAATCGATGCAGCCCAGCATCCAGCGCTTCTGTATGTCGATGGCGTCAGTTCCATCGGCAGCATCGATTTCCGCTTCGACGAGTGGGGGGTCGATTTGGCGATCACCGGCTCCCAGAAGGGTATGATGTTGCCGGCTGGGCTCGGCATTGTCTGCGCCAGCCAGAAGGTGCTGGCGAAGATGCAAGATGCGAAGTGCACGCGCGCCTATTTCGACCTGGCGGACCAGTTCAACGCTAATGCGAACGGATATTTTCCATACACGCCGGCGTTGCCGCTGCTGTATGGCTTGCGCGAAGCCTTGACGATGATGTTCGAGGAAGGCCTCGAAAATGTATTCGCCCGCCATCGGTTCCTCGCCGGCGGTACGCGAGCTGCCGTAGACGCGTGGGGGCTATCACTCTGCGCGAAGGAGCCGAAATGGCACTCCGACACGGTTAGCGCGATTATGGTGCCCGAGGGTTTCAACGGCGCCGACGTCATCGAGAGGGCGTTCCGCCGCTATAACCTCGCGCTCGGCGCGGGGCTGTCTGAGGTCGCAGGCAAGCTATTCCGTATCGGCCACCTTGGCGATCTCAACGAACTGATGTTGCTTGGCGCTATTTCCGGCGCCGAGATGTCCATGCGCGATGTCGGCATTCGGGTCGAGCCCGGTTCGGGCGTGGCCGCCGCGCAAGAGTATTTCCGTACCGCTAATGGCGCCGCCGATCAGCGCCTGGCCGCGGAGTAAGGGGCCAGGCACTTTTCGAGTAAGCGCTAGGTTCATGATGAAACATCGTCCCTGCCGGGCTGCTTCCGCCCCGGAGGACTTCACAGCGCGGGTGGTTGCTGCCCGTCGGACAGATAGGGGGTTCCGTGGAACACGAAATCGTTTTCCTCGACCGCGAGTCGGTTGGCGCCGACGTCCGCTCAGCCAGTTTTCCGCACAATTATACTGAGCATCAATCGACTTGGACGCCTGAGGACATTGTTGATCGTCTGAAAGACGCGACCATCGCGATCATAAACAAGGTGCCGATGCGCGAGGAGGTCCTCAAGCAGCTGCCGAAGTTGAAGCTGATCGCCGTGGCTGCAACGGGCACCGACGTCGTCGACAAGGCCTACTGCAAGGCCAACGGCATTACGGTCGTCAATATCCGCGGTTACGCCTTCAATACGGTTCCAGAACATGTCTTGGCGCTGATGTTCGCCTTGCGCCGCAATCTACTTGCTTACATCGAGGACACGCGCAATGGACGCTGGGCCGAGGTCGATCAGTTCTGCTTCTTCGATCATCCCATCCGCGATATTGCGGACTCGACAATGGGTATCATCGGCTATGGCGCCATCGGCAAGGCCGTTGCCAAGCGGGCAGAGTGCCTTGGCATGAAGATCCTGCCCTACGATGTCTTCCCGCAGGATGGGCTTGTCGATCTCGAGACCGTGCTGAAGGAAAGCGACGTCATCACGCTGCACTGCCCGTTGACGCCGGAGACGGCCAACATGATTGGCGAGAAAGAGCTGAAGATGATGAAGCCGACCTCGATCTTGATCAACACGGCGCGTGGCGGCCTGGTCCACGAGGTTGCTCTTGCCGAGGCTCTAAAGGCTGGCACCATCGCGGGCGCAGGGTTCGACGTGCTCACGACGGAGCCTCCGAAAGAAGGCAACATTCTTCTCGATCTCAAACTGCCGAACTTCATCGTCACGCCCCACGTCGCGTGGGCAAGCCGCGAGGCCATGCAGATTCTGGCAGACCAGCTGATGGATAATATCGATGCGTTTGTTGCGGGTAGCCCGCAGAATGTCGTCGAATAGCGCGTAAAGGGAATTCAAAATGAAGAAACTGCTGTTCTTGTTCGACACCGATCCGATGCCGAGCATTTTCGATACTGTCGTCGGTTACGATGGCGGTGCCGACATTGTCACGGGCTACGCAGGTGTTACGCCTGAGAACGTCGGTGCACTGATCGACGGCTGCATTTACACGCGCGGAGGAAAAGATAAGCAAAACACCGCGATCTTCGTAGGCGGTGGCAACATGGCCAAGGGCGAAGAGCTCTACGAGAAGGTGAAGAAGCACTTCTTCGGCCCATTCCGAGTTTCCGTAATGCTGGACTCCAATGGTTCGAACACGACGGCGGCCGCTGGCGTGGCGCTCCTTGCCAAGGGACGCGATCTCAAGGGCAAGAAAGCCGTCGTGCTTGCGGGCACGGGGCCTGTGGGTATGCGCGCAGCCGGCTTCTTCGGCATGGAAGGGTGCGAGGTCACCATTACGTCGCGCACGAAAGAACGCGCGGAGGAGGCGGCAAAGGTTATCGAGGATCGCTTCGGATTTAAGGTCGCGGGCGCTGCCGGAGCAACAGATGAAGAGCGCAGCGAAGCTGTGAAAGAGGCCAATATTGTCTACTCCGCCGGAGCCATCGGCGTGCAGTTGCTTCCGAAGTCGGCTTGGGAGAACAACCCGAATATTGAGCTTCTGGCCGATGTGAACGCGCAGCCGCCCATGGGTATTGAGGGTGTGGACGCCATGGACAAAGGCAAAGACTACAACGGCAAGATCGGTTACGGCGCACTTGGGATTGGCGGACTCAAGCTCAAGCTGCACCGAGAGTGCATTGCCAAGATGTTCGAAAGCTCTGAGGGCGTTTACGACGCCGAGGAGATCTATGCGCTTGCGAAAGAGATGGCCTGATGACCGAGATCAAAGATACCGCGATCGAGCCTTTCCTCGATCAGCTCGCCTCAAGTGCTGCAACGCCGGGTGGGGGCAGCGCTGCTGCAATTCTTGGCGGTATGGGAGCAGCTCTCGTCAGTATGGTCTGCAATTTGACGATCGGCAAAAAGAAGTATGCGGACGTTGAAGACGAGCTGAAAGATGTCTTGGCGAAAGCCGAGGATCTGCGTCATCGAATGACGGCGATGATTCAGGACGACGTCCAGGCCTTCGATACGGTTATGGGCGCCTATGGAATGCCCAAGGAGACCGACGACGAAAAAGCTGCACGCGCTGCAGCAATCCAGGATGCGCTCAAGATGGCGACGGAAGTTCCGATCCGCTGCTGCCGTTTGGCGCGAGACGTCATCGATCTGTCACTTATCGCGTCTGAGAAGGGCAACATTAATGTGATCTCCGATGCTGGCGTTGCGGTTCTGTCTGCATGCGCAGCACTTCGGAGTGCAGCCTTAAATGTCTATATCAATGCAAAAATGATTTCCGACGCGAGCTTTGTGGAGTCTAAGCTGAGTGAACTGGAGGGTCTTCTCGCCGGTGCGGAAGCAACGACCGAGAAGGCATACGAGATCGTAAAGGGCAAGGTTAGTTGACGCCCCTCGGCGTGGACGTCCGAATGAGAAGGCCCGACGAGCTGACTTTGTAGAAGGAGGAACGACGTGGACGTTCACGAGTATCAAGCCAAAGAACTTCTGGGCAGCTTCGGCGTACCAGTGCCGAAGGGTGCGGTTGCTTTCAGCCCCGATCAGGCCGTTTATGCGGCGACGGAACTTGGCGGCTGGAGCTGGGCGGTCAAGGCACAGATCCACGCCGGCGCTCGCGGTAAGGCGGGCGGCATTAAGATTTGCAAGACCTATCACGAGGTCCGTGAGGCAGCGCAGGAACTGCTGGGCAAGCGTTTGGTGACGAACCAGACGGGTCCAGAAGGCAAGCCCGTGCAGCGTGTCTATGTGGAGGCGGCAGAACCTTTCGAAAAGGAACTGTATCTTGGTTACGTGCTGGACCGGAAAGCAGAGCGCATTCGCGTGATTGCCTCGCAGGAAGGCGGGATGGAGATTGAGGAACTCGCCAAAACCAATCCCGATGCCATTCTTCAGGTCATTGTCGAGCCGGCGGTGGGTTTGCAGTCGTTTCAAGCACGAGAATTGGCTTTCCAACTCGGCCTCACAATCAAGCAGGCTCAGAGTTGCGTTTCGACGATCGTGAATGCCTACCGCGCATTCCGCGACTGCGACGCCCAGATGCTCGAGATCAACCCGCTGGTCGTGACGAAGGACGACCGCGTGCTTGCACTCGACGCGAAGATGTCATTCGACGACAACGCACTCTTTCGGCGTCACGGCGTTTCTGACATGTACGACCCCTCGCAGCAGGATCCACGTGAGGCCCAAGCCGCGGAGCACAATCTCAATTATATCGGCCTCGATGGAGATATTGGCTGCATCGTTAACGGAGCGGGTCTTGCCATGGCCACCATGGACATGATCAAGCATGCGGGCGGTGAGCCGGCTAACTTCCTTGATGTGGGCGGCGGGGCTTCGCCGGACCGCATTGAGACGGCCATGAAGCTGGTTGTTTCCGATGCCAATGTGAAGGCGATCTTGGTGAACATCTTCGCCGGCATCAATCGTTGCGACTGGGTCGCTAAGGGTGTGGTTCAAGCCTGCGGAAATCTTGACATTAAGGTTCCGCTAGTTGTGCGCCTTGCCGGGACGAATGTGGAAGATGGCCGTAAAATCCTAGAAGAGAGTGGGCTTAAGCTCATCACGGCAGACACGTTGTCCGAGGCCGCTGAGAAGGCTGTTCAGGCCTGTCAGGGCAAACTGCAGGCTGCGTAGGGGCGATGATCGGAGATCTGTAATGAGCATCTTAATTGACGAGAGAACCCCGGTGATTGTTCAAGGCATGACCGGAGACAAGGGCACCTTCCACGCGCGGGAAATGATTGAGTACGGTACGAACGTGGTTGGTGGCGTGACCCCGGGAAAAGGCGGCGGCCGGCACCTCGATCGTCCTCTTTTTAATACGGTCAAGGAAGCCGTTAAGGAAACGGGCGCCGAGGCGTCAATCACCTTT
Organism: Methyloceanibacter sp.; assembly: GCA_029287395.1. Taxonomy (GTDB): domain Bacteria; phylum Pseudomonadota; class Alphaproteobacteria; order Rhizobiales; family Methyloligellaceae; genus Methyloceanibacter. The sequence goes on from JARFRF010000019.1 coordinate 11,903, forward strand.
GTGGCGCCAGCGTTCTGTGCTGATGCAATCATGGAATGCGCAGATGCAGGTATAAGGCTGGTCTGCTCCATCACCGACGGCATTCCGGCGCAAGACATGATGCGGGTGAAGCGCTACCTGATGCGCTATCCGCGCGATCGCCGGACTATGATGGTTGGCCCCAACTGTGCTGGCATCATCAGTCCCGGGAAGTCCATGCTCGGTATCATGCCGGGGCACATTTACCTTCAAGGTAAGGTCGGTGTGATATCGCGCTCTGGTACGCTCGGTTACGAGGCAGCCGCGCAAATGAAGGAGCATGGGATCGGCATTTCGACGTCGGTCGGTATTGGCGGCGACCCGATCAACGGATCCTCGTTTTTGGATCACCTCGCCTTGTTTGAAGAAGATCCCGAAACCGATGCCGTGCTGATGATCGGCGAGATCGGCGGTCCGCAGGAAGCTGAGGCGTCTGCTTGGATCAAAGACAACATGGCTAAGCCCGTTGTTGGCTTCGTTGCGGGTCTTACCGCGCCGAAGGGACGTCGCATGGGTCATGCCGGCGCGATCATTTCGGCGGCTGGCGACAGCGCAGCCGAGAAGGCGGAAATCATGAAGGCGAACGGGTTGACTGTGGCGCCGAACCCAAGCGAGTTCGGTACGACTGTGGCCGAGGTTCTGGGAGCCTAAGGAGAGCGCTGGACGCGCCCAGGTCATGGACGGCGCCTATGCTGATTCTGGGCCTTCCCCGGAAGGCAAACAATTGCAGGTGGGACCGCCTGGCTCCACCGCACCACCGGTCGCCGGACCCGGCGATCGGATTAGAGCGTGCTGGGGGTCCGCGCGAGCTACTGAGTGACAGATCCAAGACCGATCAGCGAAGTCGGAGTGCGGACATTGGCGATGAATGAGGATGTCAGAATTAGCGATGTGGTAGATCAGACCAGTAATACTGCTCTGATCACGGGAACATCGCCAAAGTACGCCGCGCAGCTCTTGTTCGAGCTACTCTTAGACGTAGTGCGGCGCCACGAGCCGGCGATCGAACCGATCTTGGCGGGCGGGGCTGAGATCTCCATCGCGGAGTACTCGCCCGAATTGATGGCGCGCGCCCTGTCGGCGCAAGGAATCTGGTTCCAGCTTTTGTCCATCGCCGATCAGAACGCGACGATGCGCCGGCGCCGGCATATTGAGCGCGAGCGCGGCCGTGACGATCTTCTTGGGTCGTTTGACAACGTTATCGACCGAGCGAAGGGTGTCGGCGTTGGTCCTCGCGAGATCGAGACACTGCTGCAGAACCTGCGCATTCGCCCGGTGATTACCGCCCATCCGACAGAATCAAAACGCATTACGGTTCTCGAGAAGTATCGCAAGATCTATCTGTTGCTCCTGGAGCTCGAGAACGCGCGTTGGACCAAGCGCGAACGCTATACCATTATCGCCAACATTCGGGACCAGATCGAATTGGTCTGGATGACCGGCGAGCTTCACTTGCAAAAGCCCACGGTTGAGCACGAAGTGCTCCGTGGTCTCCATTTTTTCGACGAGGCTTTGTTCGAAAGGGCGCCAGAGGTTCTGGAGCTCCTTCAAGGCGCCTTGAAGCGACATTATCCGGACGAGCAGTTCGATCTGCCGCCCTTCTTCCAATTCGGTTCCTGGATCGGCGGCGACCGCGACGGAAACCCGTTCGTAACGACAGAAGTCACGGGCTGGGCGCTTCGCAAGAATGCCATGGCGGCCTTGAACTACTATTACGGGCGCCTCGTTGCCTTGGCGCGCTCTATGTCGATTAGCCAACGCGCGCTTCCGATCCCGGAGACCTTCCAAGAAGAATTGGCGGGGGAACTGCGCGCAAGCGGCGACGGGGAGGCGATCGCTGAGCGGAACCCCGGCGAGCCCTACCGGCAGTTTCTCACCTGCATACTGCGCAAGCTCGACGCCACGATGCAGCGCGCCAATGGCAAAGATATCGAAGTCGGCACACCCCATTACACAAATGCCGATGAGCTGATTCACGACTTGCGGCGGATGGAGCGCGCCCTCAGCGACGTAAACAGTCCGACCATTGCAAACGATATGGTTCGACCCGTCCGGCGTGCCGTGGAGCTCTTCCGGTTCTCGACAGTTCGGCTCGATCTTCGGGAGAACACGACCCGGACCACACAAGCGGTCCAGGCTTTGTGGTGGGCCAGCGAGGGCTCTTCGAAAAGCGACCCGCCAGAACTCGGCTCTCCGGAATGGCGGGCATGGCTTCTGCAAGCGCTCGCTCGTCCTCTGCCGACCGATGGTTCGAACGAGCCGATACCGTCCGAGGCGGAAGAGACCATCGCGATGTTCAAGCAGGCGGCGGAGATTCGCCGCCGTCTCGATCCTGACTCTTATGGGTCCTTCATCATTTCAATGACGCGCTCGGTCGACGACATTCTTGGTGCTTATCTGCTGGCAAAACACGGTGGCTTGTTTTTGGACGCGGCAGGGA
>JARFRF010000022.1 GCA_029287395.1 Methyloceanibacter sp.
GCAGCTAGGCGTTCGGCCACACTCAGGTCCTCGGTGGTGTAGGGCAGCACCTCAAATCCGTCGGCGCAGAGCTCAGCTGCCGCTTCCACGAGACCAAAGACCTCCGGTTGCAGGGTGTCGTCGTTGGCGATGACTTCAAGCTTGATCCAGCTGGTTCCGAACAGCTCGCGCGCCATCTGAGCGGTGGTAACGGCTTCCTTGGCGGTGCGGCAACCGGCGGTGTTGGGAAGGACCCGACGTCCCATCTCTTCGATCAAACCCCAGAAACCCTGGCCGGTCTTGGCGCGGGCAGACTCCCGCCTCAGCGAGACCGTGACGACTTGGGCGCCAGAAGCTTCGACCGCCTGCCGCAAGAGATCCGGCGAGGCATACCCAGCTGTGCCGAGCAGCATGCGTGAGGAGAATTTTGTGCCGTAGATTTCAAGCATCAGCGGTCGTGACCTAGCGGCCTTCTCCTATCCACCCTGTCTCGGCGCCACGATTTCGATTTCGTCGGCCTCCGAGAGCTCGGTTCGCGCACGGGCGGAGGCGGCTACGAAACAGCCATTCACGGCGGTGGCAATCTTCGCGTTGGCGAAGCCGAGTGCCGTACAGAGTTCGTCCAAGCTGAGTGCCTCTGTGGTGTGCTGCTCACCGTTTACCAAGATCTGCAATGAACACCTCCGGGTGTGTGGCGCCCGTTTCCAGGTGCTGCGCCACCAGCTCGGCCATCACTGGCGAAAGCAAGAAGCCGTGCCGGTACAAGCCGTTCACAAAGATATAGCCTGAACTTGTTATAATCCTAGGCCGGTTGTCGGGAAAAGCGGGCCGCACGCCGGCGCCGAGGGTGAGGATTTCTGCCTCCCCAAAAGCCGGATCGAGCACATAAGCGGCACTCAGAAGTTCCAATGCCGAACGCAGCGTCACCGGTCCGCCATCCTCGCGTTCGATCGAGGTGGCACCAAGCATGAACACATTTGCGCCTGTCTCGTCTTGACCCCAAGGCACAAGATAGAGCGGAAAACGTGGGTGGAGCAGGCGAACCGGGCGCTCAAAGGAAACGTCCGGCGCGCGAACAACAATGCGCTCGCCGCGCACGCCACGCAGAGTTGGCAGCATGTCTTGCGCCCCGAGACCCCGGCAATCGACGATAAAGTCCGCACCCTCGGGAGTTTCGCTGGTGCCCAGCTGGACAGCCGCGCCCGCGCTCCGCACTTCATTGAGAAGAAAGGTCAGCGCGGCGCCAGGATCGAGATGCGCTTCGTCTGCATAGAACAAGGCCGTGTCGAAGCGCGGCGCAAGGGCCGGCTCCAACTGCTCAAGCTGTGTGGAGTCCAAACGGCTCGCCCCTTGCGTCATGCGCTCGAAACGATCTAGAAGCTTGCGGTCTCGGGCGGGGGCAACCACGACGCTGCCGTTCATGCTTAGACCCGGATATAGGCCCTGCCACAGCTGGATGCCCCGCAGCCCCAGGTCTGTTATGACGGACTCGGCGCTTTCTTCCTCGCATCGTGGTGCAAGCATGGCTCCGGCCCACGGACTGCATGCGTCGGCAAACGGTTCGGCCGACTGCTCCACCACAATGACATGATGCCCACGGCGCGCGAGTGTCAGCGCCTGCCAGAGCCCAGTGACTCCAGCGCCACGGATCGCGATCTTGTAAGGGCCAGACATAAGGTTTGAGTTGTTCGCCATTGCGTGGGGACAGAGGCATAGCGCGTCAGATGCGCCGACACCAAGTGCTCAATCGCCAAATTCTCAGTCACCAAGTGCGACACCATCGCGGCGAGGGTCGGCGCCGCCTTCCAGGCCGTCGGGCGTGACGGCGATGATATGCAGCCCGCTGGTCATGGGGATCCGTCGGACCGTGTGGCCTTTAGAATCGAGCGCATTCTCAAGCTCGTCCCCGTCTTCACCGGTTTCAAGGAGAATGCCTCGGGGCGTGCCGCCGAAATTGATGAGAGCTGCGGCCTCGGCCGGGTTCAAACCCCAATCAAGCATTGCGATGATCGCCTTTAGATTGAATAGGATGATCCCAGCGCCTCCTGGCGACCCAAGGACGTACTCGAGATCACCGTCAGGACCGAAAATCATTGTCGGATCCATGGAGCTTCGTGGCCGCTTCCCAGGTTCGACGCGATTGGCGACCTTCTCACCGTTCTTGTCCTTTGGAAGAAAAGAAAAATCAGTAAGCTGATTGTTTAGCAGGAACCCGCGGACCATGCTCCGCGCCCCGAACGCGAATTCGATGGTCGTGGTCATGGAGAAAGCATCACCGTTGCCGTCAATCACGGAAACATGGCTTGTGCCACCGCTCTCCTTGGTAGCATCGCGGCCAAAAGAACCGGAGACGTTCGGCGGCGTCCCGTGGGTGACTTTTCCTGCAGCACGTTCGGGGTCGATCAGTGACCGCCGTGTCGCCAGGTACTCTTTGTCGAGAAGGCCGGCAACGGGAACGGAGATGAAGTCGGAATCTGCGAGGTATCGTGCCCGGTCGGCGAAGGCGAGGCGTTGCGCTTCGACAATTGCGTGCATCGCACTTGCGTCAATCGGGCTCGTCCCAAGGTCAAACGGTTCAATCATCCGGAGCGTTTGTCCGACCGCGACGGCGCCGGACGATGGGGGCCCCATGCCGCAGACAGAGACACTGCGATAAGGCACGCAGACGGCAGGGCGCTTCTTAGGTTGGTAGTCGGCAAAGTCCTTCTCGCTCAGAGTGCTGGCACCACGCTGATCGCTTTGGACCGTCTTCACGATATCGGACGCGATCGGGCCTTCGTAGAAGGCTTCGATTCCCTCATTGGCGAGAGTTTCGAGCGTCTGAGCGAGCTCTTCGTTCTTGAGCACGGTTCCGGCCGAGTGCGGCTTGCCATTCTTATCGAAGAAATAGGCGCGGGCGA
>JARFRF010000118.1 GCA_029287395.1 Methyloceanibacter sp.
CTTGGCGGCATCTTCGATAGCTAGTCCGGCTCCTTGCGCGAGGTACGGGAGGACGGGGTGAGCCGCATCGCCAAGCAGCACAGCCGCACCGCGCGACCATTGGGGCAAAGGTCGCAGGGCGAACAACGACCAAGCCCGCCACTGCGGTGCTGCCTCGATCAACTCCAGTGGCACCTTGTTCCAGCGCTCAACACTGGAAAGGACGGTCTCTCGCTCTGCGGATCTATTCCAACCCTCGCCCGCTTGTCCCGTTTCCGCCACCGCGACAATGTTGATCGCCGAACCACCTTGAACTGGGTAGTGCACCAAATGGCTCCGTGGACCGAGCCACAGCCCCACGATGAACGATGAAAACGGCTCGGGCAGGGAGTCACGTGGAATGAGGCTGCGGTAAGCGGTCGCACCGGCATAAGCGGGCCTCAAGCCTGGAGCAATCCAGTCGCGGACGGTGGACCAGAGTCCGTCAGCTCCTATGAGGGCGGAACCATGGTGCGTCTCACCGTCCGAATCAGTGACGCTGACGCCGTTATCCCCGCGGATCTGCGTCACTGCGACTCCCGCAGTGAGCGTAATTCGCGGTAACGAAGACGCCACGGTTCGAAGCGCTTGGTGCAGGTCGGTGCGTTGTAGTGTCAGGTAAGGAGCGCCGTAGCGTCGTTCTGCTACATTGCCGAGCGGTACGGTTGCTAGCTTCTTGCCGTTTCGACCGTCGAAGAGCCAGATCGCTTGGGGGCGAGAGGTCTGCGCTGCAAGCGTGTCGAGCACACCGACGTGTCGAAGGATACGCGTCACATTCGGGCCTAGCTGAATGCCCGCACCGCTCTCTTCCGCGAAGGTCGATCGTTCAAGGACCTGAGCCTCGATGTTTTGACGGTCTAGTGCAATCGCCGTCGCAAGTCCGCCGATGCCGCCACCTGCAATGAGGATGGGCTGGGGAGCTGTCATCGACAGTTTGTCTTAAGCGGCTGGCGCGCCCGCTGGCGCCGTTGCCACATAGACGCATCCAGGAGGGTCACTCTCAGTCGGCGCCAAAGATGGGTCGTAGACATAGAGGGTCGAGCAATAGGGGCAGACGATCTCGTTGTCATTGCCCATGTCGAGATAGACGTGAGGATGGTCCTGGGGAGGAGAGGCGCCCATGCACTGGAATTCCTTGACGCCGATCTTGATCCGGTTGACGCCTACGTCATTAACAAAATGCGGCACCAGCGTTTCAGCCATGATGTTCTAATCGCCTATGTTTGAAGAATGTTGGTTCCAGCATAGTGGCCCTTGACGGAATGCGGTAGGTCAAAGAATGCACAGTTTCGATTCCGACGGCGTCAGGATCGCGTATCTGGATGAGGGGCACGGCGACCCGATTCTTCTCATTCATGGTTTTGCGTCCAACGTTGCGACCAATTGGGTCGACGCGCAATGGGTCCGCACGTTGACGCAGGATGGCCGCCGCGTCGTAGCGCTGGACAATCGGGGCCATGGACGGAGCGAAAAGCTCTACGACCCTGCGCGGTATGGGGCGCCCGAAATGGCCGAGGACGCGATACGCCTCTTGAATCATCTCAGTATCGATCGCGTTGATGTTATGGGCTACTCGATGGGTGCGAGGATTGCGGCTTTTCTCGCCTTCGCTCACCCGGATCGGGTCCGCAGCATTGTGTTCGGCGGCCTTGGCATCAACATGGTCAGGGGGATGGTGGGCTCTGGGCCTTTGGCCGCGGCTCTCGAGGCTCCTCGAGTCGAGGACGTCATCAACGATACAGCCCGCAGCTTCCGTGTTTTTGCAGAACAGACGAGTAGCGACCTCAAAGCGCTCGCTGCTTGTATGCGGGGTCCGCGCGAGAAGGTTCCCCGAGAGAAGCTCGCGGAGCTCGCCGTGCCGGTTCTTGTGGCCGTCGGTAGTGGAGATGTGATCGGAGGCTCTGGGGCAGCGCTTGCGGAATTGATCCCCAATGCCCAGTTCTTGGACATAAAGGGACGCGACCACATGAAGGCGGTGGGCGACAAACAGTTCAAACAGGGCGTCCTGGCGTTTTTTGCATCACGACCCTGAGCATTGGGTTTGCCAATCGTCGTGACTGCGCTAGACGAAGCCGTATGTACCTGCTACGGGGGCTCAACTGAGGTGAACCCCAGCGAGGTGAGCCATGAACAAGACAGCAGCAGCACAGGCAAAAGTCGAAAGTTGGGACCCGTTGTGGAACCAGCTGCGGCGCGAGGCCGAGGAAGTCAGTGCAGCGGAACCCGCCCTTGGTGGGTTTCTTTACGCCTCGATACTGAGCCACTCGCGTTTTGAAGACGCAGTTGTGCATCGTTTGGCCCAGCGGCTACAGCACGCAGCGCTTGATGTTGGTCTGATCCATAAGACTTTTCACGAGATACTCGATCAAGACCCTACCCTTGGCGAGGAGTTCCGGGCTGACGCCATGGCCTGGATCCAGAGAGACCCTGCCTGCGACCGTCTGATTGAGCCGTTGGTATACTTCAAGGGCTATCACGCGTTGCAGACGCATCGGATCGGTCATCGGCTTTGGAATGCTGGCCGGACGGATTTCGCGCTGTACCTCCAAAGCTTGGTTTCGCGCTTTCTGCAGGTGGACATTCACCCGGCGGCGCGACTAGGCCGCAGCATTATGATCGACCATGCCACAGGCATCGTGATTGGAGAGACAGCCGTGGTCGGCAACAATTGTTCTCTCTTACACAACGTCACATTGGGCGGCTCCGGCAATGAGCATGGTGATCGTCACCCCAAGATCGGTTGCGGCGTGATGATTGGCGCCGGCGCGAAGATACTCGGCAACATCAGAGTCGGTGATTGCGCCCGGATCGCAGCTGGTAGTGTTGTGCTCAAGGATGTTCCGGATCGGCGAACGGTTGCGGGTGTTCCGGCACGAGACATCGGCGAAAACACATGCCCCGAACCGGCGTTGACGATGGATCAGTTCGTCCCGGGCGAGGATGTGCACCTTGGCGAAGACGAACTGTAAGCTTCTAGAAAAGGGCAAGGGCAGTGACGCGCGACGAAATCCTGAAGCTTGAGGGCTACCTCAAGAAGACCTTCCGTTTGGGAGATATTGAAGTTCGCCAGAGACCTCAAAAGGAAGATTCTGCTGAGGTCTATATTGGCGATGAGTTCATCGGTATTCTATTTCGAGATGATGAGGATCCGGACGACACAGCCTACCAATTCCAGATGGCCATTCTGGACTACGATCTGCAGTAGCGGACTTGTTTCGAATAACCGGTCTGCTGCCGCGTCTTTGCCTCACGGGTACAGAAAGAGAATGAGCCGGTCTCCCTGGGGAAGGAGGACCGGCTCGCGGAAAGGCCCGGCTACGTTGGGGCTGTTGGGGGAGATACACCGGGCCGTTGGTTGCCTTCCGCTGAGGGACTGCGGGAGGCAGAATTAATCGCTCAGAGGTTGGACGCGGACACCGCAGGTTGCGGTGCGAGATCCGGCGGCAAGAGCGATATCCAGACCAGCGGGTTCTGAGCTGATTGCCGCTTCACGAAGGTGTACGACGTATCGGTCCAGGCCTTCACCTCGTTGACCTTGTTGTCCAGCACGAAGTCGCCATGGTCGGTTCGGACCGTGAGAACTGCGTGGCCTTCGTTTTGCTCGTCGCGGACCACCGTGATGAGAAGTGCAGTCTCCGGCCAGCCACGCTTGATCAAAACTCGCCGCTTCAGCAGGACATAGTCCTCGCAATCGCCTTTTTCGTCCGGATACGTCCACCGTTCGGCCTCACCGTAGAGATCAAGATCGGTTACCGGCTTGATCGCGTTGTTGACGCTGGCGTTTACTTCGCGGAGTTCGATCGCTCTGCCCCGCGTAAGCTGAATGCTGTCCGCGAACCGATCCGCTGGGCGGCACTCGGCTTGGCGATCGCGGCAAAAGTTTACGTAGCCAATCGGCGGCAACGTTTCGCCATAAGACTGCATGTAAGACATCCGATGCGTTTCGGATGCTGAATTTAGCGAGATCGCATGCTTATTCGTCGCGTCTGCGGGCAGCGACGAAATAAACAATAGAAATGCCGTCCCAAGAATAAATTTTTTCATGACGTCCCCCTGTTGTTAGGGGGAAGGTCGCAGAAACGTTTTGCGATCCAGATAAGGAAAGCCTGCGTTTTGCATGCTTGTTGGTAGGAAAGTTTTAGCCGCGCCTACCCAAACCTGAACGGGCTTGGTTACCCAGTCTTTTAGAGATGCCGACCAGCCACTTAAGGCTCTTTGATATACCTAGCGTTTTCCTGCTCGGGTGGTTTATAGGGCAAGCACGGCGCGGAAAGATTTCGGAAACGCTATTTGCGAGCTTAGTGAGTTGCGCGGCCAGGGGGACTCACCGCAATAACCCACCAGGAAGGATTCGGAATCTTCGTCGTGCCTCTCGGGCTGTTTCGGTATTGCCTGCGCCAAGTGCGGCCGGGTTGCCATCGGGCCACCGAAGTCCAACATCTCGCAGCTCAAGTGCAACAACCGGGTCTGCGCCGATCCAGAAAGGCCGGTCGATTGCCGTTATGGTTCCAAGAATGTGGCTTACCAAAGAGCTCGAGTGCGTCAACGGCATCAACGCGAATTCGAATACGGCGTGTTGGTTTCGTTCGGTGACGCCGAAGAACGTGCCGTGGCCAACGGCACCCCTGCCGAGAATTGTCTCAAGGGTTGCAGACATGGTGCGGCGGTCCTCCGGGGGCCAGAGGCTCAGCAGGTCTTCGCCGCGCAACTCTCGGCCGAAATACTGACAGACTTCGGTTCCGGCCAAACGAAATCGGCAGGTCTCGGCGCCTGAGCATTCGACGATGAACGTCTCTCGCAATAACTCGGATATTTTCGAAGGGTCGACCTGGAAGCGCTTTGGCGCGATCCGGCCATTGCGGATCGCGTTCCAATATGCGTAAAGCTTTGTGGTGGTCGCTTGCTGCATCGGGTCCCAACAACTTTTACTTAGAAAAGGCCTGCGGCCACGTACCATTCGGTCTTTGCGACTGGGCTGCATAAGAATGGACACGATGGACCGTGAGGAAGCAGGGAATGTGCCATCGAGGCCCGCCAGACGAACCGAGGCCGCAGAAACGTGCCGTTAAGGTTTCCAGCGTTGCGGGACGTGAGGGATTCTAGAGGTTCAGATGGCGTCTAGAGAACCAATCTTGAACGTCCCGACCGCGGTGACGATCTCCGCTGCTGCGATGACCGCGATGCAACTTATCCTGATCGTCCTGCCGCCGGAACTGAGCCTCAGTGTTTTTCTAAGTTTGGCAATGATTCCAGACCGCTACACTGGGGCTGCCTCCGAGCTGCCAGGCGGCTACCTGTCGGCCGTTACATCGTTCGTCACCTACATGGTGGTTCATGGTGGGTGGCTGCATCTGGTTGTGAATGTGCTGTGGATGCTGGCATTTGGAACGGCCGTTGCGAGGCGTGTCTCGATGGCAGGGTTTTTTCAGTTTTCAATCCTCTGCGGGATCGTCGGTGCACTGGCCCATCTTGTCCTGCATTGGGGCGAAATGTCTCCAATGGTTGGCGCATCGGCTGCCATTTCGGGACAGATGGCTGCAGCGCTGCGATTTGTCTTTTCTGTGCGCGGCGGTTCACATGAGGGAAGGCCAGACTTCACACACGTGCCCCTGGCGTCTTTGCAAGAGACGCTTCGGGACGGCCGCGCGGTAGCGTTCATCGTATTCTGGCTGGTTTTGAACGCTTATTTTGGCTTGAGCGGCGCGTCCTTCGGTACTGGTCCGGATAGTAGGATCGCTTGGGAGGCGCATATCGGCGGGTTTCTGTGCGGCCTGCTCACCTTCGGGTATTTCGATACCGCACGCCCGGCACCCGATCTTTCGCAATTGCGGTAACCATAAGACCTTCATGGTTTTTCGCAGGTGGCTTGCGCCCGTCTCAACTTGCCGACACAATACCGCCACAAAAGAAATTGGTGGAGTTGTGGTGGGAGGATACGCCGATGAATGTCGCCGCCATTCTTAAGCTGAAGGGCAGGGACGTGCTGACCGCGCCTCCAGACACCAAACTGTTGGAGGTTGCCCGACTGCTCGGCGAGAACAAGATTGGTTGTATTGTGATTGTTGACGGCGATGCCAATGTGGCCGGTATCGTCTCGGAACGGGACATCGTTCAGGAATTGGCCCGCTCTGGGACATCGGTCATGGAGGAGCCCGTCGAGGTTTGCATGACCAAGTCAGTCGTGACGTGCCGAGAGTCCGATACCACAGATCAGCTGATGGGTGAGATGACTGCTCACCGCTTCCGGCATATGCCAGTCGTGGAGCGTGGCCGCTTAGTTGGCCTTGTGTCCATCGGTGACGTCGTGCGGATGCGCATTGCCGAGGCCGAAATGGAGGCAGCAGCCATGCGCGAGTATATCGCGACAGGCTGACCGTAGCCGTACTAATCCGTACATGGCGAGCTTGTTCGCCGAACCGCTTACGCAGCGACCGCTTTCAAGACGTGGCGTATCTCGTCGAGTTGCGACTCGGCTGCCTGCGCTCCCAGGGCGATAGCCTCATCTGCGCGATGGAAGTCGAATAGGGCTATGCCTCCAGTCTTCGGATTTATCGTGATATCCGGCGGGTCACCTGCGAGGCGCGAGCGTGCAATTCGGTCCTGTGTGATATTGATCGCATCCATCATCACGGCGGATATGCCCGGTGCACCCTTGCCACGCCCAAACAACTGGCGATGCAGCAGGCGCAGCGCCCCGCCGTCCTTCCCGCCTTCGGCGCCCGTCTGTATCGCGGGGATCTCCATATCGGACGGTTCGCTGAAAGCGGCGTGGTCGTGGATGACTCCGGCTTTGCCAAAGGGATCGCTGGTCACATTCACGGCTATTACGATGCGCGCACCAAGAGCGCGGCAAACGGAAACTGGAACCGGGTTCACCAAGGCGCCATCAATCATCCATTGGCCATTTATCCGAACCGGCTTAAAGATTCCAGGCAGCGCGAATGAAGCATTGAGCGCCCTGACGAGATCGCCCTCATTCAACCAGACCTCGTGACCTGTTCCGAGCTCCGTCGCAACAGCTACGAAACGCGGATCCAGATTTTCAATCTTCAGACCCTTTAGATGATCTTCCAGTTCGCCGGAGAGGCGTTGACCGGTGATCAACCCCGAACCGGCGAGATTGAAATCCAGAAAGCCGAATATCCGCCTCGGCGTAAGGCTTCTCGCGAAGTTCTCAAGGCGATTCAAATTTCCGGTCACAAAGCAAGCGCCGGCGACGGAGCCGATGGATGTACCGGCTACAACGTCGGGCTCAAGGCCAGCGGCGATCAGAGTATTTAGGACCCCGATATGGGCCCATCCGCGGGCGGAACCGCCCCCAAGCGCTAAACCGACAGTTGGTCTTGCCATTCTTAAAGTCTCTTATCGGACATATGGGTTCGGTGAACCGTTGCCGCAACGCTCATCCTTGAACTGCGAGACACGCGCCAGCTTGGCCAGGCCCGCGATTCGGATACCCTTCAATTAGAATAGTACTACTTGGAATTTAAAGCTTCTTGTTCGGCAGTGCTGAGCCGCAAACACCCACGGGGTCGACGTGGCGCTACGTGGCTTCCATCATGAGCCGCTTTCCAGCGTATTCGCCGAAGGGGACACTGCGATAGAAGCAGGAGACGCGGCCTGTGTGGCAACAACCACCGGCTCCTGCCACTTCAGCCTTGAGCCAAAGCGCGTCTTGATCGCAGTCGGTGCAGATCTCAATGACGCGAAGGGTGTTTCCGCTCGTCTCGCCCTTGCGCCAGAGTTTCCCGCGAGAGCGCGACCAAAAATGAGCCTGACCAGTGTCTATCGTCCTGGCAAGGGCCTCTTTGTTCATATAGGCGAACATCAAGACTTCGCCGGTTTCTGCCGCCGTCACGATAGCTGGCAGCAGACCGTGCGCATCGAAGGACGGCGCGAAGGTATCTCCTTCCTCCAATGCCGTCTTGTCGTTGATCGTTGGGAACTTCTTCGCGTCTGTCACCGCAATGGCTTTCTGCTGCGGTTGTCGCGATCGCTGATTAGCGTCCGCGATCGACCGCCAGCTGCATGAACCGGGCTTGCTGCGCCGGGTCTTCTTTGAAGATGCCAGTGAACTGGGTAGTGATCGTGGCGACGTCGGGCTTCCGGACACCGCGCATTGACATGCATTGGTGAACAGCCTCGATCATTACCGCGACGCCCTTCGGCTTCAGCACACGATCAATCGTCTCCGCAACCTGCGCTGTCATCGTTTCTTGGGTCTGCAGGCGCCGACCGAACACCTCCACAACGCGCGCGAGCTTTGAGAGACCGACGACTCGATCTGTGGGGAAGTAGGCAATGTGGGCCTTGCCGATGAACGGAACCATGTGGTGTTCGCAATGCGAGTTGAGCTCGATATCGCGCAGCATAACAATGTCGTCATACCCGCCGACATCGTCGAACGTTCGCGAGAGAACCTCGATCGGATCATCCCGATAGCCGGCAAAGAATTCGTCGTAGGCGCCAACCACGCGCTTAGGCGTATCCCGCAGGCCTTCGCGCTCAGGATCGTCACCGGCATATGCGATCAGCGTACGCACGGCGCGTTCGGCTTCCTCGCGCGAGGGACGGGTGATTTGCGGTCCCTTACCGATCTCGATACCTGCATGCAGATTGTGGCTTGGTCGGCTATCGGTCTTCGTGGCCATGACGTGACGCATCCTTCCGGTTAGCTAGGCGCTTGAATTTATTTATATAAACCGGACCCGCAATCCGATTGTCGAGAGGTGCGGCAGCGCGTACACAGCCGGTATAGAACACCAAGGACGTCGAGCATATATAGTGCGTACCGCTCGCCTGCAAGCAGGGGATCGATGCGGTTTCGCGCAAGCGGCACTCAATCAGAGACGTTTCATGACCCGGCCTGAGGACATTTACAGTGATCGTTTGCTCGCTTTGGCTGCCCAGATGCCACGGACGCAACGATTAGCCTCACCCCAAGCGACGGCTAAAGCTCATTCCAAGCTCTGCGGCAGCACAGTTGAAGTTGACCTGGTGATGGACGGCGACGTGGTTGTCGACTACGGGCAGACAGTCCGCGCTTGTCTTTTGGGCCAGACGGCAGCCTCGGTGGTGGGGCGTGAGATTGTAGGCTCAACGGCAGCAGAACTTCGTGATGTGGGCGCGACCATGCGAGCAATGCTGAAACAAGGCGGACCAGTCCCCGAGGGGCGGTGGGAAGATTTGGCTCTACTGGAGTCCGTCAGTGAATATAAGGCGCGGCAACCCTCCACCTTGCTCGTCTTCGATGCTGTCGAAGATGCTATTGCCCAGATCGAAGCCTTGCAGGCTGGCTCCGCTCAGCCAGCGTTGTAAAGCTAAGGAGTCCGTCAAGGAATGGCCGCGCCCGAAACAGTCAGCAAACGCGTCGCGAAAGCGGTGATGCTCGCGCCAGTAATGGCCTATCGCTATACCTTCTCTGGCCTTGTCGGTGCGCATTGTCGACACCTTCCCACCTGTTCTGACTATGCACGCGAGGCCATCGATCTGAACGGCGCGTGGAAAGGGGGCTGGCTCACGCTGGCGCGTCTTTGCCGCTGCAATCCATGGGGCAGCAATGGACATGATCCGGTGCCGGACATTCGCGACGAACACAATCCTTTCGCCCCCTGGCGCTATGGGCGCTGGCATGTTCCAACAGAACCACTAAATACGGGTGACGCGGACCGCGATTCTCGTTAAAAACCGCCGCCTATCTGACAATTCCGTCTTACCTGCGCCGGTACGCAGGAGTGAGAGGAGAGACACGATGATTTCCCTAAAGTTTCCGGATGGTTCCGCACGCGACTTCGAATCTGGAGTCACGGGTGGTGATGTTGCGGCCTCCATTTCAAAATCGCTCGCCAAAAAGGCCGTAGCGATGGTGATCGATGGAACGCTTCGGGATCTCTACGACCCGATTGAGGCCGACTCCGAAATCCGCATCGTTACGCGGACAGACCCTGAGGCTCTGGAACTGATCCGGCACGACGCTGCCCATGTCATGGCTGAAGCGGTCCAGGAACTCTATCCAGGTACACAAGTGACGATCGGACCCGTGATCGAAAATGGCTTTTACTATGATTTCGCGCGCGACGACCCTTTCACGCCGGAGGATCTGCCAAAGATCGAAGCAAAGATGCGCGAGATCATCCAGCGCGACTCGCCGTTTTCATACGACCTGATGGAGCGCGAGACGGCGAAAAAGATGTTTGGCGAGATGGGCGAGGACTACAAGGTCGAACTCATCGACGCGATTCCTGAAGGCGACGATATCAAGATTTACTCGCAGCGCGAGTGGTTCGACCTCTGCCGTGGACCGCACATGACGTCTACGGGCAAGATCGGGAAGGCCTTCAAGCTCCAGAAGATCGCGGGCGCCTATTGGCGAGGCGACAGCAACAATCCCATGCTTCAGCGTATCTATGGCACGGCATGGGCGACCGAGGATGACCTCAAGGCCTATCTTCATATGTTGGAAGAGGCGGAGAAGCGGGATCACCGCCGCTTGGGCCGCGAAATGGACCTGTTTCACTTCCAGGAGGAGGCGCCAGGCGCTGTGTTTTGGCATGCCAAGGGCTGGTCGCTATTCCAGTCGCTCATTGGCTATATGCGGCGGCGACAGCAGGCGTGGGGCTATGTCGAGGTGAATTCGCCCGACATGATGGAACGGACGCTTTGGGAAGAGTCCGGGCACTGGGAGAAGTTCCAAGAGAACATGTATATAGCCGAGACGCCCGACGACCGCGTGTTCTGCTGCAAACCCATGAACTGTCCCGGCCATGTCCAGATCTTCAAGAACGGCCTGAAGAGCTATCGCGATCTGCCTCTGCGCATGGCCGAATTCGGCAAGGTCCATCGTTACGAGCCGTCCGGCGCCCTGCATGGTTTGTTACGGGTCCGCCACTTCACCCAGGACGATGCGCATATCTTTTGCACAGAAGATCAAATTACGGAAGAATGCGTGAAGCTCAACGAACAGATGCTGTCCATTTATCGCGATTTCGGCTTCGAGGATGTACGGATCAAATTCTCTGATCGTCCCGATAAGCGTGTCGGCGAAGACGCTGTTTGGGATAAAGCCGAGGCTGCGCTGAAGCGTGCCGTAGAGGCTGCCGGACTGACATACGAACTGAATCCCGGCGAAGGGGCCTTCTATGGGCCCAAGCTGGAGTATGTCCTGCGGGATGCGATCGGACGCGACTGGCAGTGCGGAACCATTCAGGTGGATCTGAACATGCCAGAGCGCCTCGGCGCCTATTACATCGGCGCCGATGGAGAGAAGACGGTACCGGTCATGATCCATCGCGCCATGTTTGGTTCGTTGGAGCGCTTCACAGGGATTCTTGTCGAGCACAATGCTGGGCACCTGCCGCTGTGGCTTGCTCCAACGCAGGTCGTCGTGGCGACAATCGTTTCTGATGCGAACGGCTACGCCCAGACCGTTCTGGAGCGGCTAAAGGCGGCCGGCCTGAGAGCGGAAGCGGACCTTCGCAATGAGAAGATCAACTATAAGGTTCGCGAGCATTCGGTGGCAAAGGTGCCGATCATCTTGGTTGCCGGCAAGCGCGAGGCGGAGGAGGGGTCAGTCTCAGTGCGCCGTCTTGGGTCGCAAAAGCAACAAGTGATGAGCCTCGACGATGCGATCGCGACGATTACGGCTGACGCAGTTCCACCGGACACAAAGACGTCGGATGACACAGCGAAGGCGGCGTAGTGCGATGAAGTATCGCAAGCTGCGCTAGCGCGTGGGCCGCAATAGCGCGCCGGGATTGAGCAGTGGGGCGTTGGGGTCCGCGGGTTTTGCTGCCCCAAATGCGCCTGACGGCGATTGGCCGGCGAAACCGCTCCCGCCAGGGAGGGGCGGCGGCGGCGGTTCAAGCAAGACCTGCAGTTCTTTCGGCGGCGTGGGCCCGTCTGCGATCGCTACCTCAATTTGTTTGTCGTTCCCGGGTTCGATCGCGAACTTTCGCGAGTAAGATTTTCCGCCATGCCTGGCGATCACCGCGTAGCTTCCTGCGGCCAGAATATGAGTCGGCAGCGCGCCCACATTCTTCTTCACCGTGTCCCCGGTTGATGTGAGTACTTGCCACTCGGTGCCCGCCAATGCTTCACCGCCTCGGCGCTGCACAAGGCGGAATGTTATCTTCGCGCCAGTATGCTTGATCGTCGCCTGGGTGATGCGTCCTGGTTCGACGGTCACGTCGACACCGACATTGGCGTTGGCATCTCCATACAGGCTCCTAATGTGGTACGCGCCTGCGTTCAGGCGTACGACCTTATTTGGCTTCGCATCCGCCAGAATGGTCTCACGCTTCCCAAATTGATCGCGCTCGTCCGACTCAATATCGAACTCGACCTCGCCATCGGGACATTCCGTACCGTCGGCGAGTACGGCTTTTAGCTTGAGACCGCCCGTATTGAGGACGAACGTCTCATCGTCCATTTCGGCTCCGTCGACCTTGATCTTTTTGGTGAGATTGGACAGGCCGTATGCTGCGTTTACGAGATACTCGCCCGGCAACAACGTTGTGGACGGCGCCGCCTCTCGGTGTGTGCTGATCAGTTCGAAGCCGCCATCCGCTTCGGCCTTGGCACTGAAGATTCGCCAAATCAGACCCGAGCGGAGGCGTGGCCCCCCCTCGGTCGCCAAGGCGTGGAATGAAATAGAAACCGGCTCGACCGGTGGTGGGGGTATTGGCGCTGGCGGCGATATTTGGATGATGCTTTCTGCGGTGTGCTCGCGGCTGGCCTTGTTGGACTTAGAGACGGCGGACTCGCTGCGCACGGTTTCACGGGATTTGGCAGGAGCAGCGGACGTTCGAGGCGGCATCGCCGATGCGGGGCCGTTTGGGTCTGATAAGGTTTTTCGCGGTACTGTCGTCGCGGAGCCTTCGGCCTCAATGACGGAAGGTTGCGAATCTGGCGTGGTAGTTTCTTCGGCCGCCACTGGTGAGGCGCCCAAGACAAGCACGGACAAAAGCAATAGCTTTCGTGCCGTCAGAACCTGTCCCCGCATACCGATTCTCTTCCAGATGTCTCTGCCCCGCCGGATCAGTATAAGCTTAACCGACGCTTCACACTCGTAAATTGACCCGGAATAAGGCCGATTTTTGGAGAACGAGTTGGGCGCGCACATCCGTTCAGTCCTGTTGTTGGTGCACGCATTTCACGATACACACGCGACTGTAAGCCAATAGAATCCAAAGAATGCCAAAACCAGCGATTGAACATTTGCTCACACGGCGATCAGTCTTCGCCAACACTCTTGGGGAACCTGGTCCAGATTCCGCCCAACTCAGCCAAATCTTGACCGCGGCGGTCCGGGTTCCGGACCACAAAAAGCTGGCTCCGTGGCGGTTTATCCTCTTCCAAGGCGAAGACCGCCAGGAGTTCGGACAGCTCCTGGTGGAAATCTGTCGCCGCGAGCAGCCAGAGCCCAGTGCAGTTCGCCTAGAAATGGAAGCGAAACGATTCTTGCGCGCGCCACTGGTCATCGCCGTCGTTTCGCGCATCAAGGAGCCGTCTCCGGTGCCGGAATGGGAGCAGATACTGTCGGCTGGGGCCGCCTGTCAGAATCTGATCGTCGCAGCCAGCGCGCTCGGTTTCGGGGTTAATTGGATTACAGAGTGGTGCGCCTACAGCCCGGGCGTGCAGCAAGCGCTTGGCTTGCAACAAAACGAGCGAATCGCAGGCTTCATCTATATCGGGACCGCGGCCGTGAAGCCCGATGAGCGGCCCCGTCCGCCGCTCGAGGAGGTCGTCTCGGCTTGGAATTCGTGATAGCGGTGCGACCTTACGGTTCGGGCTTAATGCCAGATTGACCTTGAGCTGAGTTGGACCGGCCCTTCGGAAGGCTTCATGTTCTACGACGCAGTTTCCAATACGCATGGACTGGACCAAGATCCCTTCATGGCGTTAATCAGCCCACGGCCTATTGGCTGGATATCCACGCTCGACTCGGATGGCGTCGTAAATCTCGCGCCCTACAGCTTTTTCAATGCCGTTTCGACTAATCCTCACTTCGTGATGTTCTCGTCCGGTGGGCGCAAAGACAGCCAGCGGAACGCTGAAGAAACCGGTGAGTTTGTCTGCTCGCTGGCAACATTTGAGCTGCGCGACGCGATGAACCGCACATCGAGGCATGTTGAACCCGATGTGGATGAAATGGCCTTGGCCGGACTTAGTCCCGCACCGTCCAACATTGTCGCGCCGCCCCGCGTCGCGGAGTCGCCTGTTGCTTTTGAGTGCAAGTATTGGCGGACAATCGAGCTTCCCGGGGCCGAGGGCGAACCGGGAAACCACGCCATTGTCTTGGGGCACGTCGTCGGTATTCACATCGACGACGCCGCGTTGATCGACGGTCGGGTCGACATCACCAAGCTGCGGCCGATTGCCCGCCTGGGCTACCAGGACTATGCGGTCATCGATCAGGTCTTCGAGTTAGGCGGGTCTTAGTAGCCGAACTGTTCGGCTAAGATGCGTTCGGCAAGGGTGTGGCCAGGATCGAACATCATAAAGATGTTGACGGCGCTTGCTTCGGCGATTTCGACGGCGACCACATTTCTGAACTCAGTGTGGTCGGCCACGGCGCTGACCGGGCGCTTTTCCGGCTCAAGGACCTCTATGAGAACGCAAGCGTCGTTTGGCAGTAGCGCGCCACGCCAGCGTCTGGGCCGAAACGGGCTGATTGGCGTGAGAGCCAGGAGCGGCGCGGTGATTGGCAAAATGGGTCCGTGAGCTGAGAGGTTGTAGGCGGTGCTGCCGGCAGGTGTAGAAACGAGCACCCCGTCGCAGATGAGTTCGCCCATGCGTGTGGTTCCGTCGACAGCAATTCTGAATTTTGCCGCTTGGTGAATCTGCCGGAATAACGACACCTCGTTGATTGCCAGTGCCTCGTGCGTCTGTCCTTGTTCATCGCGCACCTTCATGCGGAGCGGATGGATGACCGTGATCTCCGCTGCGGCGAGGCGCTCTCTGAGCCGATTTTCCTTGTAGTCATTGAGGAGAAAACCCACCGAACCCCGGTTCATCCCGTAAATCGGGATGCGGCTGTGAAGGTGATTGTGCATGGTCTGAAGCATCAGACCGTCGCCCCCAAGCGCAACGATTGCATCGGCCTCCTCGGTCGGCGCATTGCCATAGCGCTTAACGAGAGCGGTGTACGCGTCTTCCGCGTCTCGCGTCTCGCTCGCGACAAATGCGATCTTTTCGAACTCGCTCATTTTTGATCTATCGCGCGACCGACCAGCCAGTGAAAGAAGCCACAATAAAGCTGCGCTGTTAATTTCCTGCAAGTGCCTCTTAGCACAGACTCTTGCAAGTGCTTGTCATCAGTATCTGTGCTTTGCTTAACGTGTGACAGTGTCGAAACGTCTCTTTAGAAGCGCGATTGGGAGAAATCATGAGCGAAATCGACTTGCCGGTATTGATTTACTCGACATTCCCCAGTCTAGACGAGGCTAAGCGCATAGGCGGAGCGCTTGTCGACGCGAAGCTCGCTGCCTGCGTAAACGTGTTTCCTGGGATGGTCTCCATTTATGAGTGGGAGGGTGCCCGCGAGACGGCCGAGGAGGCTGCCATGATCATCAAGACCCGCGCTGAGCTAACGGAGCGCATCGTCGACAAAGTCAACGAGCTACATCCCTACGATGTACCGGCGTTGCTGGTTTTGCCCACGCAAGGAGGAAGCGCCGAGTATTGCGCGTGGATTGTTCAAGAGACCCAGGGAACAACAGTATAACGAGGTGTGTCATGGGATATGTGCTGGCCATCGATCAAGGCACCACGAGCACACGCGCGATCGTTTTCGATGCGTCCGGTCGGCCAGGAGCGTCAGCAGCACGGCCGTTGCAACAATTCTTTCCGGAGCCGGGTTGGGTAGAACATGACCCGCGTGAAATCTGGAGGGCTGTCTGTGAGGTCGCTCAAGCAGTCGTGGGTGACGTTGGCGCCGAGAATATTGCTGCGCTCGGTATCACCAACCAACGCGAAACGACCGTCGTTTGGGATCGAGCGACCGGAGACCCATTGCACAACGCAATCGTATGGCAGGACCGTCGCACCGCACCGCTTTGCGACAAACTCGAGCAAGAAGGGTGGGGCGCCCGTGTCAGCAATACGACGGGTCTGCTCATTGACCCCTATTTCTCAGCGACGAAGCTGGCGTGGCTCCTAGCCAACGTGCCCGGTCTTCGCGAGAAGGCAGCCCGGAACGAAGTCTGCTTTGGAACAATCGACAGCTTCCTGCTGTTCAAGCTGACGGGCGGCGCATTGCACGCGACAGACGCGACAAACGCAGCGCGCACAATGCTGTTCGATATTGGGAAAGGCCAATGGGACCCGGCGCTGCTCGAGCGTCTAGATATCCCCGCCGGCATCTTGCCCGAGGTACGCGACAATCGAGGTGACTTCGGACTCGCGATCGCGGATGCATTTGGGGCTGCTCTGCCAATTCGTGGGATGGCGGGCGATCAGCAAGCCGCCGCAAAGGGTCAAGCTTGCATCTCTCCGAGTATGACTAAGGCGACTTACGGAACAGGCTGCTTTGTCGTTGCCAATACGGGGACTAAGGAGACCAAGTCGGTTAACCGCATGCTGTCGACCGTTCTGTGGCAACTCGATGGTACGCGCGCCTTCGCGTTGGAGGGGTCGATCTTTATGGCGGGCGCGACTGTTCAGTGGCTGCGAGACAATCTCGGTCTGATCGCAGCGGCGTCTGAGAGTGAAGATCTCGCAAGAGAGGCAAATCCGGACAGCGGAGTCTATCTCGTGCCAGCTTTTCAGGGGCTCGGGGCGCCAATCTGGGATGCCGGTGCACGCGGCGCGGTCGTTGGCCTATCTCGTGCGTCGAACAAGGCCGATATCGTTGCAGCGGGCCTCGAGTCCGTTGCTTTTCAGACGCGTGATCTGCTCAGCGCGATGCGGGGCGACATGGCGGAAGCGGGAATCGGCGAAACCGACATCCTGAGGGTCGATGGCGGGATGACCGACAACAGCTGGGCGATGCAACGTCTGGCGGACATTCTTGGTGAGGCTGTCGAGGTCGCGCCGATTCCGGAAACAACAGCACTTGGTGCGGCCTATTATGCAGGCCAGGCCGCTGGCGTTTACGGCACCGACGAGGAGCTTGCGCAGTATTGGGCGCCAGCCCGGCGCTATGAGCCAATGATGCCGGATGCCAAGCGAGAAGCACGCTACAGCGGCTGGCTTGAGGCCGTGGACCGAGCGCGCAGCCGGGAAGCTTAAGCAGCCCACTTTATTCAGCAGGCGCACGATTTAGGAACTCACGCGCGCGTTAACGCCTTGGGAATCCTTTGCAGGCAAGCTTGGCGCGAGAGCTGGTGGCCAGTGAGGGCCACCGGCGCGTCTTCGAGTATTGCGTTGGAGTTGTCCGTGTCTGTGAGGCAAAGCGTTCTCAAGCAGGTCTCAGATAGCCTTGTTTCGGCAGGGCTCTATAGCAAGCCGGCAGCGCTGGCATTGCTTGCAAAACAGTTCGTGGGCTTCGGTCCGCGTTTGCCCGATCCTGAGCGCGCGCTGCGTGAGCCGGAAGGGCTCGTTTCTCGCTGCCCGACTCTCGATGTGCCCACAATGGTCGCGGCTTATGCAAAAGGGCTCTATCCCCAAGATAAGAAGTGGTGGGCTCCGGACGAGCGCGCCGTGTCATTCCCCGAGAATGTACGAATATCTCAGCGAGTTTGGCGTCTCCTAAGAACGCAGGCTTACGGCGTGACATTCGATGCAGACTTCGCAGCGGTGCTTCGCGGTTGTTCGCCTGAGAAGGACATTCAGGATGCATTCATGGCTTTGCATCACGCAGGGTACGCGCATTCCGTTGAGTCCTGGGACTTCAGGGGTCGTCTTGTTGGCGGCGTCTTCGGGCTGGCAATTGGTCGCGCATTCTTCGCTGAAGGCATGTTTACGCGAGAGCGGGATGCGGCCAATGTCGGCTTCATCACTTTGAGCTGTCATCTCCAACATTGGGGTTTCACCCTGAACGACGGCAAACGCATGCGTGGCCACCTCAGTCAACTGGGCTTTGTCGCGGTCCCCCGCTTTGCGTTCAACGGCCTAGTATCCAAAGCGGTGCTTCATCCGACCCGACTTGGAAAATGGAGTGTCGAGACGGGGCTCGATGCAGCACGTTGGAACCCGCAATACGCTGGCACGGGCAAGGCAAAATAGGGATCGCGTTGCGGTCGCGGTGACGCCTAGCTGGCGCGCAGCTGGCTTACCAAGATGGGCGCATGCGTCGTTGTGGCATATGACGGGACAGTTTAGGGAGGTTCATGAGTTGCATCGGCGCGCTGCTTCGTGACCGGGAAATCTTGGTGGAAAGCGTTTTTGCTTGCATTGTCGCATCGCACAGCCATGATCGATCCCAATTCAACCCTGTGAATTCCCGATACGCCTTTGTCTTTACTGGAAAATTTTGCGCCTAAGCGCCCGCCCAATATTGACGTCGCGACGCTCGGGCGTGACGCCATGGCGGGGACGATCTCGGCGATCGTCAACATCGCCTACTGCATTTCATTTAGCGCACTGATTTTCCAGGGCTCTATTGCCGCTGGTTTTCCATTGGGTCTCGCTGCGCTCATCATGGGAACCATGGTGACTGGCGTTGTGGTCGCGCTGACCACGACGCTCGTTCCCGCCGATGCAGGCCCGGATACGCCCGCCGTCGCTGTTATGAGTGTGTTGGCCACCACGGTGGCAGCAGGGCTTGCCGCAAAGGGTGCGGATACCGAGACGATGATCATCAATGTGATGGTGGCCATCACGGTAAGCACCTTTCTAACAGGTGCCGTTCTGTTTGGGTTGGGCGGCCTTAAGCTCGGCCAATGGCTGCGCTTCGTTCCGTTCCCCGTGATTGGTGGCTTTCTGGCCGCATCGGGATTTCTCCTCATTACCGGCGGCGTGGAAGTTATCACAGGCAGCAATCTGACACTGTCGCCCTCGAGTTGGGCGATCGTGGCCGATATGCGTTATGCCCCGCAGATCGCTGTGGGACTGGCCTTTGCGCTCTTTATTGTGCTGCTTAAGCGCTGGATGGACGACTATCTGACGCTGCCCATCGCCTTCTTTATTTTCCTTGTTGTGCTGAACGTCATTCTCTTGTGGTTCGTGAACGATCCGGAGACTCAAGCGAATTGGTATCTGGCGGCGGTTGGAGCCTTGCAGCTCTGGTGGCCCATAGAGGCGGTCGCAACGCATGATATCGATTGGGGCGTCATGGCACTCAGCAGCGCGGAGATAGGGGCTGTGTGCGGCGTGACCGCGATCTCAATGCTGCTCGACGTCTCAAGTCTTGAGGTCGCCCGACAGAAATCGGCTGATCTCGACAAGGAGTTTCGAACAAACGGCTTTGCCAACGTACTGGCGTCTGTCCTTGGCGGCGTCGCGGGCAATCTGTCGCTGAACAACAGCCTCCTCCTGCAGCAGGCTGGCGCGGTTACGCGCATCAGCGGCGTTTCGGTGGCGATCGTTTGTGGTTTGGTCCTCTTCGCTGGCGCCGATATCGGCAGTTTCGTACCCAAGGCGATTCTCGGCGGGATGCTGGCCTACCTCGGTACGATGATATTGATCGAGGCTCTGGTGCGTTCGCCGGCGCAGCGATCCCAAACCGACCTCGCACTCGCCATCGCAATCGCGCTCGTCATTCTCTATTTCGGGTATTTGGTGGGCGTGGTTCTGGGCGTTGTCGGTGCGTGCCTGCTTTTCGCGCTGTCGTACAGCCGGATTGGCGTGATCCGGCGTCACCTGACCCGCTATGAACTTTCGAGCAGCGTGGACCGGTCGCCAGAGCAGACGCGCCTACTTCAGGAGGAAGGCAAGCGTGTCCATGTCTTCTGGCTGTCCGGCTTTATCTTTTTTGGATCTTCGAACGGGCTTTTTGAGCGCATCCGGCGCGAAATCGAGGGGCAGAAAGAAAAGCCTGTCGGTTACATCGTTCTCGACTTTAGTGCCGTACAGGGACTCGACACATCGGCAGTTCTGAGTCTCGTCAAACTCCGCAACTACTGCGAGGAACGAGATGTAACGCTTGTCTTCAGTGGGCTGAGCGATGCTATGCATGCTGCATTCTTGGGCGCAGGTTTCTTCGGAGCGGACAGGCCGCACCAGGCGTTCGCGACACGAAACGAGGCGGTCGAGTGGTGCGAGGACATGGTGCTGCTGTACCATGAGGTCGGTGAGGCATCGTCTCATACATTTGAAACGTGGCTTCAGAGTGAGCTTGGCGGCGACATCACCTTCGAGCGTGTTGAGCCCTACATGACGCGTCGAGAGTTGGAGAGCGGCGTTGTCCTCTTCAAGCAGGGGGAACCATCCGACTCTGTTGTTTTCCAGGCCTCGGGCTGTGTCGCAATTACGATTAGCGGTGAGTACGGACGGTCTATCCGCTTGCGGCGCATGTTGGGGCACACCGTTGTGGGTGAAATGGGGTTCTATAGAAACGTCCCACGCGGCGCGAACGTGGTGGCTGAGGGCGCGAGCGTTGTCTATATCCTGACTCGCGAGGCCTTTGACAGAATGCAGGAAGAGGATTCTGCGGCTGCGGCGGCTCTTCACAAGCTCATCATCCGGCTCCTATCCGACCGGCTCGAGTTCGCAAACCGAGAGATCTCGGCGCTGCACTAGCTAGCGGCCCAGACGAGCACCGCAACTATTCCCAAATAAGTAAGTCCGTGCAGCAGCTGGTCGATTCCGAGCGCATGCCAATACACCGCCGTTTGTGGTGTCGCGTGCGTACGTTGGCCGAATTGCTCCTTCGCCCAGTCCACATGGTAGTGAATAACGAACTCGCCCGCCGCGATCCCGAGGGCCAATAGTAGGGATGCGGGCGCCAGCAGCAGATACACAAGCGGTGTCAGCGCCACATGAATACCGGCGTGGAGAAAGCCGCCCGGATGACCATATTTGCCCTTGTTGCAGTACTGATATGGGGTCTGGAAAAAGAAATCGGCAGCGGTGTGCTTGAGCATTAAGACGGCGACCGCGGCGAGAGAAAGAATAGTGAGGTTAGGCATATTTGGATTCGATGTTGAAGAGTTGGCATGACGACCAACGGCAGGAGTTATTTGGATGTCGCTTCTGCAGTGCCGTCCCAGTTCTCCGGCGGTGGTGTGGATCGGAAGGCAGCGATGCGATCGCGATAGAGCGTGTAAAGTCCTGACAGATTCTGAACACCGATCGCTTCGCACTCCCTTAATAGCGTTTCAGCACCGTCCCAGTCCATTGCTCGGTACTTGGATAGGAACTCCTGGTGCTTGGCTGACAATGTCTTGAACGTATCGCTTTGCAAGAATTTGTCGTCGCCCAGGAGGGCGAAAATGCGCGTGGCTTCTGTCTTTCCCTTTACCTTCAGTAGGTCGAGTTCAAGAAAGGCAAAATTTGTGGCGCGAGCCGCCGTTTCTTCACCGGCGATGACGACAAGATCATATGTTTTCGATTGGCCCTCGAGTCGAGATGCGATGTTCACGTTATCGCCGATCACCGAATAGTCGAAGCGCGTTTCCGAACCGAGGTTGCCTACGCAGCAAAGACCGGTGTTCAAGCCGATACCGAGCTTCACCGGCTTAAATGGCCGGCCAGCCGCCTTTGCGGCCTTTTCCCACCGATCATTGAGAACAGCCATTTCATCGACCATACGACGAGCGGCTGCACAGGCATGATTTGGATGTTCGGGGTCGTTGAGGGGCGCGTTCCAAAAGGCCATTAGGGCGTCACCCATAAACTTGTCGATGGTCCCTTGCTCGTCCAATATGATGTTGCTGAGCGGTGTGAAGAGTTCGTTGAGAAAGCGGGTCAACTCCTCGGCGTCCAGACCTTCAGACAGGGTCGTAAAGCCGCGAACGTCGCTGAACAGAAGCGTCATGTCGCGGGTCTCACCGCCGAGCTTTAGCCGTCCGGGTTCTTCAGCCAGCTTCTCAACTAGCGCGGGGGCCATGTAATGCGAGAATGCATGGCGTACGCGATTGCGCTCGCGCTCGGTCCGCAAGAAGACGAAGGACGAGCCCGTCAAATAGATCGCTGTTAGCGCTATGGTTGGATAAACGGGATCGACCAACCAGCCCCAACTATTGAATGCATGCCAAGAGAGCCAGATGACAAACCCGACGGCGAGCGCGCCGAGGACGGCACTGCCGAGCGCGCCGGCTCTGTAGATCAGCACCGCGATAAGTAGTCCGAGTACAAGGATGTAGAGCAGTTCCGCAGGGGTCGCGAAATCAGGCCGCATAAGATAGTTGCCGCGAATGATTTGCTCCACGGCTTGCGCGTGTAATTCGACACCGGGTACCGAGGCTTCAAGAGGGGTCGCACGAAGGTCCAGGAGCCCCGCGGCGCTCGTGCCAACCAGCACGATCCGGCCGCCTAGCTCCTCAGCGCCCAGCTCGCCGTTGAGCACTTTCCAGGCCGGTAAATAGCGATCGCGAGTCTGGGGCGAAAAGTGGAGCCACATTTGACCGTTCGCGTCTGTGGGAATCTCGAAGTCGCCCACGCGTACCTTCACGATTCCAGTCTGCTCCCCGAAAGCCTTCTCGCCGCTCGCGCCGGAGGACTTGACGACGTAGGTCGATGCGCCTTGGGCGACGCGCAGGAGTTCGGCGGCGAACGATGGGTAGAGCGTTTCATCCAGGGTTACGACGATGGGCATTCGGCGGATGATTTGATCGTACTCGGGAACCCAGTTCAGGGCGCCTGTACCAATTGCAGCATTCTGCAGGTCCGCGAGGCTCGATGTCGCGCCTGGATAATGGGGTGCGAAGAGACGGGGATCGTCACCGCCGTAGGAAATACCGGACTTGGTTTCCGGTAAAGCGCCTTGGTTCATGGGCGAGGCGATGAAACCCATAACAACTGGCGCGGTACCAATTGCTTTGGCGAATATCTGGTCATTGGAGGGCAGTTCGTCGAGCTCTGTCCTAAGCTGGGAGAGTTGGTCAGACTGTGGCCAGAACTTGACTGCGTTGGCTGGCGACATTCGATCGGGTTCTGGGAAGACTATATCGAAGCCGATCGTGGCGGCGCCAGCGTCGCGCAACTTTGCCAAGAGTTCGCTGAGGATCGTCCGGGGCCACGGCCATTGACCGATTCTCTTCAGCGACTCCTCGTCGATATCGACGATACGAACGGGCAGCGCTGGGTCGTATTGGAGGGGAGCGAGGCGCTGATAAGAGTCGAAGACGAGCGCTCGGAGACGTGCGACAGGTGTCGGATCCCACACGCGCAAGACTAGAGACGCCAGAATCGCGGCACCGATAATGAGGCTATACAGAAGCCGTGGACCCATGCCGCTCTTCGTTCCGTCTTACGTCAGCCGGGCGTGGGGCCCGAAGCGGCCTGAACCTATCGGTTGACGCTGGCCTGTCAATTGGCGCGGCGAAGAACGGAGCTGTCGTCCCAAAAAAGAAACGCCCCAGTTTGGGGCGTTTCAGCTGTCGTTAGTCCGGGAACCGATTTGGACGCAGATTGCGCCAAACAGCTTCGGTTTCGGTGTCGAGACTCTTTAGGAACCGGTCTTGTCTCGCCTGTGATGTGGTCGTTCTACGCTTAGTCACCGTGATGCCGTTAGAATAGCGGGGGTCCTCTACCGCGCGAACCTTGCTGCGGTCGGCAAGGACTGTATCGCTGCTGGCGGCAAGGACCGCTACACCCAAAACAAGGCCAAACACGCATAGGCTCAACTGTTTCAGCATCTCGGTCATCATCATCGGGTCCTCCAGGCAGAATTGCTCTGATTCGCGGATTCTGGCTCGACAGAGATATGGTAGTGTACGAGTTTGGGTTCAATGAGCGCTCGGCCTAGCAATAACGTAGTGTTTATCGTGCTGCCTCGGTTCTTCCGCTAATATCGGACGGATGCTTCATTTGAAAGGGCCGGTGAGACGGCCGCCCAGTTCTAGGGGCGCTGGGCCAGATGAAATTACTTACACTCCTCTGCGGCTCCGGGCTCTCCTGGAGGCCGTGCTTCTCGCTGCGGCGACCACCTGGTTCTTTGTTGAACTATCGTCTCCAGCGAAGGCAGGACGTTTTCTTCCGGAGGTTGCAAACCCTTACTGTGACGTCAGGACCTACAAGCTTCGTGGTGTTGCGGAGCAAGCGTCGTCAATGACAGATCGCCGTGGGCGTCCCGTTATCGTCGTGAATGCGTGGACACTGCGCGACAAGCCCAACTACAGCCGATTTCTCTTGGCGCATGAGTGTTGTCACCACACGCTCGGGCATGTCACCAATGCCAAGAAAGGTATGGGGCACGTTGGACCGCAGGCCTTCTATTATGTTGCCCCTGAGCTCCGACGCTTAGAACTCGAGGCCGATTGTTGTGCCGTCCGTCTGCTGCGAGAGCGTCGGGAACAAGCCGGTATCGACGCTGGAGCCGAAGCAATGTCCGAATTTGGCGATAAGCCGACTGGAGCCTACTACCCGACAGGTGCTGAACGGGTCGAAAACATCCGTAAGTGTGCCGCGATCAGCCCATAGCGGTTGGCCTCAGAATGAGCATCGTGAAAGACAGGCTCAGGCGCCTTATCTATTGCGGATGGGGATGAGCTTTGCTCATCCCTTTTCTGATGATCGATTTTTCATCAAGGAGCAGGGAAGCACGCGCTTTGGAGGAGCACGGTTGGGCGTAGGTCAGTTAAGGACAATGCAGTCGAGCCGCCGGTTGACCAGCGCAGTTTGGATGACCGTAGCCCTCGTCGCGGCGGTTCTGTCCTGTGTTGTGCAGGTGAGAGCGGACAATGAAGGTTCGCTGCGCGTTTGTGCCGACCCCAACAACCTGCCGTTCTCTAACCAGAGGGCGGAGGGGTTCGAGAACAAACTGGCCGAGCTCATTGCAGATCGACTGGGCCGCGAGCTCGCCTATACGTGGTTTCCAGAAAACACAGGCTATGTGCCCAATACGGTCGGGGAAAACGCCTGTGATATCGTCATGGGCTATGCGCAAGGGACGGGACTTATCGAGGATACGAACCCCTATTACTACGCATCCTATGTTCTTATCACGCGGGCTGATGATGCCGAGCTAAGCCACATAGCCTCCCTGTCCGACCCGCGCCTCAAATCGAAACGAATCGGGCTTGTGGCGCGTACGCCGCCAGCCAGCATTCTCACGATGCGTGGCCTGGGGGCAAATGTGACGTCGTTCGATGTTCGCTCCCGAGATAGTCAGACAGCCGTCGCCCAGGAGATCATCGCGAAAATTGCGTCGGGACAGCTCGATGCTGGTCTGCTGTGGGGACCGATCGGCGGATACTACGCGGCGATAGCCGATGTTCCGCTTACGGTGGTGCCGCTCGTGAACGAACTTGCGGGGCCGGCAACATTCTACGGAATAACGCTTGGTGTTCGGCCCAACGAACCCCAGTTCAAGCATCAAGTTAATAGGATTCTGGCAGAACACGCAGACGAGATCGTCTCGATCTTGGAGGACTACAACGTACCGGTTCTCGATGAGGACGGAGAAGTTGCTGCCGCGGATAGCAGTTCTGCTTCTTCGAGCCCTTAATTCTACATCTTGCAGATGCTCTCAGGCTCGTCGATGCCGAGCGTGTCGACCTCAATCTCCGGATGGCTCGCGTGTGGGAAGCCCCTTTGCGGTGACACAGAGACCGGAACCTTATCCGTCGCGATGAGGATCGGCTGCCGGAATTGGCCGTCCCAAGGTCGGAACTGCTGCTTGATCCCCTTAAACGGTGCAAGCTGCAGGTCCGGACCGCGAATGAATGCGGACACTGTTTCAAAGTCGTTCTTCGGCTTACGCGTCACCGCTTCGCCGATGGTTCGTGTTGCCACATAGGCCATATGGTCGATGGGCAGCTTCAGCCGTTTATTCATCTTCTCAAAATTGTTGTTGGCCTGGGTAGCGCCCCATTTTTCATGACCGGGGCTCCAGGTGGTCGCAGTCAGTCCTGTTGTGCCGGCCACGATCCGGGGCTTACCGCCGCCGCGATACGGCATGAGAGGGGCGAAGAGCTGGTTCTCGTCGGCAACCACGATGACGTCGTAATCAGCAGAAACAACAATCTCACCGCTCGCATTTGCTTCTTTATGCGGTTTCTCAGGCGGGATGGGTCCAACGCCGTCGCGTCGGCCTCCGGACACGTCGATATACTCGCGAACATCCACAAGGTTCCCGCCAAATCGCTTTGCCGCTCGTGCGATTGCATCACGGTAAGCCACATCTGCTTCAGTAGAACCGTGAACGACCAACCAGTTCGTCCAACCCATTTTGACGAGGTATTGAGCGAGCGCGTCAGCGAGCATGTAACGGTCTGGCACGACGTGCATGACATTCGCGCGGCAGTCTTCTTGGCGCAGTGAGACGTCTTCTGCACGAATGTTGAATAGAAGAATGTCTTTGTCTTTCGCCCAGTCGGACAATTTCAGAAGAGTTGGCGTCGGGACATCGACAACAATGTAGTTGTGTCCTGACTCATGCAGTTTCTTGAGGCCCTCGACCGCCTCCTCCGGTGAAGATGCGCTCTCGACATTCAAAGCGTAGAGATGCCCCATGAAACGGCCGCCGGCATTGTTCTCGACAATTCCCATCTCGGCGCCAGCGATCCCCGAATTGTCCGGCTCGACGTCGAGGCGCGACGCCGGCCGCGGCTCCGAGAGCTTCTCACGAATGTAGCCGATATCGACGGGCATTAATGGCGGGGACTGCGGCACCTTTATCGCAACGCCGCCTTTAGGTCGATCGTGGGCTGATCCGTTGTCGGCAGCCCAGGCAGGCCCTGCGCTGAGCCCGAGTAACATAGCCGCAACGCATGCTGCAGTAAGGCGCAGACGTTCCAGAAGCTTTTTGATCCGCATTTTGTGACCTTGGGCGCCGGTCATTCGTTTCCTCACAGCCCAGTCTGCCCCTAGCCGGCGGCTTCTTCAGGGGACGGCCGGGTTTTTTCACATGGTACAAATGGCAATAACGCCATGGCAAGTTGGAAACCACTGCGGGTAAGTTGGGCAATGCATGAGGAAAATTCATCCCGTCCGCGAAATCATGTAGTTTGTGCAGGAATCGAGATCCGACCCGAATCAGATGCTCAAAAATGATAGGCTCAGCCAATGAATTTCTCGCCCGGCGACGCAATTAAGTTTGGTTGGGAGACGTTCAAGCAGCGTCCCTGGTTTTTCATTGGCGCGATGATCATCCTGGCGATG
Source organism: Methyloceanibacter sp. (assembly GCA_029287395.1). Taxonomy (GTDB): domain Bacteria; phylum Pseudomonadota; class Alphaproteobacteria; order Rhizobiales; family Methyloligellaceae; genus Methyloceanibacter. The sequence goes on from JARFRF010000118.1 coordinate 27,163, forward strand.
GCCAATATCGCTGTCGGTATCATCACCGGCGCTGTTGATAGTGCAGCCGGTGGGTCGTTTGAGGAGCCGACACTTCTTGGAAATCTCGTCAGCTACCTGCTCGGTGTACTTATCAGCATGGGGCTAACGGCGTTTTTCCTTGCCGCACATGACAACCCTCGCGGGGTCGACTTCGCAACGCTTTGGCACCCCAGCCCCTATTGGAAGTTTTTCGGGACTTCCGTTCTCGCATCACTGGCCGTGGGCATTGGGTTCCTACTTTTGATCGTCCCGGGCCTGATCGCTATGGTTCTTTTCATGTTTTCCACGTTTCTCGTTATCGATCGAGGGCTTGGCCCGATTGAGGCGTTGAAAGGCAGCATAGAGATGACCCAAGGGAACCGCTGGACACTGTTTGGGTTCATTTTGCTCTGTATGCTGATTATTTTTGTCGGCGTGCTGGCGCTGGGAGTCGGTCTCCTCGTGGCTGTGCCTATAGTCGGGCTTGCCTTCGCTTATGCCTATCGGCTTCTGTCGGGCGGTGGCAGTCCACAGATCCAGTCCATGGACTCGGGCCTCCAGGCCTGAGCTGTTTTGTCCTCAAAATTAACCGGGTTTGCGCTGATCAATAGAGAAAGGCGTCCCAATGGGGCGCCTTCCGAAAAGATCTCTTTTGTCGTCTATGCGGCCTGGCTCATTACTCGGCCGGTTCGAAGACCTCTCCGTGCGCCTTGCTAACTTGCGCGGCGTTACGCGTATTGCGGTAGACGAACGCAGTCGCGGGCTTTGCCGCTTCGGCCTTGGCAAGATTGACCATCTCGTTGTGATAGGGCGAAAGCGAGCAAGCGGGGTCGGTGTTGCGTGGGTCCTTGCTGATGGCCATGGCCTGGCAGCGGCAACCACCGAAATCGACTTCCTTGAAAGCGCAGGACTTGCAGGGCTCCTTCATCCAGTCAGTGCCGCGGAAGGCATTGAAGGCATCCGAGTCCATCCAGATGTCGAGAAGCTTCTTATCCCGGACGTTATCGAAATTGAGCTCTGGGATACTCTCTGCTGCGTGGCAGGGGAGCACCTTGCCGGCGGGTGTGATGTTCATAAAGCCCTTGCCCCAGCCGCCCATGCACGGCTTCGGGCGCTTCGCATAGTAGTCTGGGACCACCATGTCGATCGTCAGTACGCCCTTCAAGCGCTCGCGTGCTGCCTCGACGTACTCGATAGACGCGATTGTCTCTTCGTAGGTCGGGATCAGCGCGGCCCGGTTTAGCAAAGCCCAACCGTAATACTGCGCGTGCGCGATTTCGATGCGCTGCGCGCCGAGCTCCACAGCGACGTCGATGTAGCGTGGTACGTTGTGGATGTTGTGGCGATGGATCGGGGCGTTGATCGTCAGTGGCATGTCGAGTTCCGTGACCCAACGCGCGAACTCAAGTTTCTTCTCGAGCGCGTTCTTAAACGCGCCGATACGCTCGGCGCCGCCCGGGTCAACGTCCTGAACCGAGACTTGAACGTGATCGAGCCCCAGCTCCTTTAGCTTTTCGAGCCGTTCCCGCTTCACGTTCACGGCAGCGGTGATCAAGTTGCTATACAGACCGGCGTCCGCTGCGGTTTTTACGATCTCCTCGAGGTCCTTGCGCGCTGTAGGCTCGCCCCCGGACAAGTGCACTTGCAAGATGCCCATTTCACCGGCTTGGCTCATCACGGAGCACCACTCTTCAGTAGTCAGCTCATTCTTTACGCTCTCCAGCTCGACCGGGTTTGAGCAGTAAGGACACTGCAGTGGGCAGCGATGGGTCAGTTCCGCGAGCAAACCCACAGGGGCAACGGCGCAAAGGATGGCAGACTCTTCACGGTCGCCAATGACACCTGTGGTCGGCTCGTCATCGACGGCAATTGAGTCGACATGTCCGTCTATTTTGAGGTCCTCAGTCATTGCACTATCCCTTGATGTATCCTTTGTCGGCCAAATCTTGGAGCAGTTCGACGACGTCACCGGCAATCACGTCGACAGGCGCCGAATACTCTTCGGCCAGTTTGGCGGCGATATCGTCCACCGAACGCTCTCCATCGCAAAGTTTCAGCACCATTACGGCGATCGCGTCCGGCGTCAAAATGCGTTCTGGCGCAAGCAGCACCCATCGGTCTCGACCTGGGTCGTGACGGAGTTTCAAGTACCGCGGCATGATCGGCTTTGTCGTCCGATCGACGACAAGCCGGGTGGGCCGCTTGACCGCAGGCATTAGGCTTCGTCCGGAACGAAGGCGCCGGGTGGGATCATTCCTGGCTCGACATAGGCGAGGTAGAGCGCATCGAGCTGAGCCCACAACACGTTTGTCTTGAAGCGAAGCGCGTCCAGAGCACCTTGTTGTGCCTCAGGCGTCCTGGCGTTCTTCTTTACGTACTCAAGAGCGAAGTCGGCATCTCGTGGCGCCTGGGTGAGGCGGCGCTTGAAATACGCCATCACGTCGTCGCTGATGAAGTCGTAGTTCTCCAGCATGCCGGAGATCCGCGCCTTGTGAATGTTGGGTGCGAAAAGCTCGGTCAGAGAGGAGGCAACCGCCTCAACAAGGGTCTTGTCGCGCACGAAATTGACATAGGCCTCAACAGCGAAAATCGTTTCGGGCAGAGCGCCCTTCCGAGACGTGACGTAATCGCGGTCTAGACCAAGTCCGTCCGTGAGCACGAGCCAGCGTTCGATGCCGCCTTCTTCGTCGCCTTGGCCGTCGTGGTCGGTGACACGATGGATCCACTCGCGTCTTAATTCGCGATCATGGCAGCGGCTCATCAGAGCCGCGTCCTTCCGCGGGACAGCGGACTGGTAACAGTAGCGGTTGAGCGCCCAAGCCTGCACTTGGCCCTTATTCAACTCCCCGCCATGTAACAGCTTATGAAACGGGTGTTTGTCATGGTACTGCACGGCGCCGATGGCGCGCAGTTCTGCCTCAAGCTCGTCAGGACTAAGGATCTTGGTCACGGGCCGACTTCCTCGCTAGGTTTCCTCTGCTGGCGCTTCTTGATGCCGCCAAAGGACGGATTCCTGCTGTATAGATGGGAATAATCCCGAAAAAATCTATGCTTCATTCATGAATACCGGCTTGAACCCTCATTAAGAACATCTGAACTCGGTGGAGGTCGCGGCAAGTCAGGCCGCTCCGTATTCTTGCGTTTTATGGCGACACGTCCGCCATTTTGCGCGTGCTTTTCATCCATGGGCGCCCCAAATGGTCTGGCCAACGATAGCATGATAAGAGGACCTTCAACTTGGTGGTTACTTCATAATCAAGCTGTATCGTCAATGGTCTCTCTAAGACAGTTGCGCTGTTTGGAGGCGCTGGCCGCGCCGACCAATGCGGGCGTCGTGTCCGCAACCCAAGATATGTTGTCGGAAGACCGGCTGCTGCTTTTGGAAGAAGGGCATTGCCTGAGAGATCAAGCTTTGTCCTACTGCCACATGATGACAGCGGACTTGCGCCAGAGTTTCGGGGCTTCCAGCCTCACCACGATTATGCAGATGGTTGCAAATGACTATGGCGTGACCTTGTTGCCGGAGATGGCGGCGGCGATCGAAGTTCATCCGAGCGACCACATTCGGCTGTTGCGTTTTTCGGCGCCCGAACCAAAGCGCGAGATTGGACTGGCTTGGCGCAAAAGCTCGCCTCGAAAATCGGAATTCGAGCAGCTGGGCGGATTGCTGCACGATGCGGCGCTGTCGCGGCGAGAAAACGATGGAGCGACGGCCCAGAAGGGAGGCCCAAAACGCTAAGTACACAGCTTTCCCTTCTGATGGCATCGCTGCTGTTTGCACGGTCAGGACTCGTGCGAATGACGCGACCGCTTGCCGATTTCTTCGCAGCAGGTCGCCTCATGCCGGCCCTATTCAACAGCGTTGCCATTGCAGGCTCCAGCGTTGCGGTACTCGTCTTTGTGGCTGGGGCTGGCGCTATCGATTTTGCATGGCAGGGCGTGACGCTTCTGCTGTCGGGCGTGGGGCTCGGGCTTGTCGCAACAGGCTTGCTCCTTGCGCCTTACTTGCGTGGTTATGGCGGGTTCACTTTGCCGGATTTCCTCGCCGAGCGGTTCAGTGCTGAGACAATGCGGCCCCTTGGCGCGTTGGCCGTTCTTCTTTGCTCGTTTCCCGCGCTTGCCGCCGTGCTCCTTGGTCTCGGCGTGATGGGACAGGCGACGCTGGCTTTGCCTGTCTGGATCGGCATTGCAGCGGGTATCGTCATGATCCTCGTAGCGACCTTCATCGGCGGTATGCGTTCGCTGAGCCTGTCGCAACTCTCATACTATGCCGTGATGTTGCTGGCAGTCATTGTCGCCGTGCCCACTGTACTTTGGCAAACAGGCTCCTTCGCTGCGACCGACACACTTATCGTGGATGAAGTTATCCCTTCATTCGCTTGGCAGCCTTTCGGTCAAACGAGCCCAATCAACTCGTTTGCGCTGTTCTTCTGTCTGGTAACAGGGTTCGCCTCCATGCCGTACTTGCTGATGCGTAGCTTCACGGCACCAGATCCGGGTGATGCCAGAGCCTCATATCTGGTTGCTCCTATCTTCCTTTTTCTCCTCCTGGCAGGAGCGCCGGCGCTCGCCGCTTTGTACGAACCGGCTGTTGTGGCCGACGGCGAGGTGCTGTCTATGATTGCGCAGGCGGTTCTTGTTGTAGCAGCAGCATCTGCTCTGCTTTCGACTGGTGCTGGGCTGACCTTGTCGATCGTGAACACGATGGCTCACGACGTATATTTCAAGGGCGCTGCGCCCAACGCTTCGGTACGTCAGCAACTCCGCCTGGCCCGTTTGCTCTTAGTTGTGGTCGGACTCCTCGCTGGCGCCGTGGCACTGCTATGGCCTCGGGAAACTTTGATTGGTGCGGCAGCAACGTTGTCTTTGGCCGCTAGCGCCTTCTTACCAGTTCTTGTGCTGGGTATTTGGTGGAAGCGTTTGGGTAGCGACGCAGCTTTGGCCGGCATGGTCGCAGGCCTCGTTGTGTGCGTCTTCTACATGATCGCACCTAGCGCGTTCCCAATTGTCTTCTACGAATCGTCGAGTCTTCTGTCGGATGCGACGGGGATGCAGGCGGCGGCGTTTGAAACGTTGCGTTACGACTACCATGCAGCGAATGATTCCGTGGCGCAGGCAGCCGCGTTCGCGGAGTGGAAAGAATCTGCCCGACCAATAGCCAATTGGTTAGGCGTTCACAGCTCCCTGGCAGGGGTGTTCGCCGTGCCAGTCGGCTTTCTAGTCATTGCGCTTGTCGGATTTTTTGCGCCTGCGTCATCGACTAGGCGGCAGCGCTTCTTTGAGAGCCTCCGGACGAAGACCGTTTAAGCGCTATAGCGGGTCTAACGCCGCGTCGCACCTATCGCTGTTTCTTGGTGGCGGACTTGGGCGGGGGCGGGCCACCGAGCAGCCGAAAGCTATCTCGGAAGCGTAGCGCGCTCGCGCTGGTCGCGTGCCCCTTAGGGCCGGCAGAGATCAGCATGTAAACCCGATCGCCATTGGCGACCATCGTGACTAAATGGTTGAGCTTGCCTCTACCGTCTTCGGCTTTTGCTTCAAAGCCCGGGCGCCTGTCGATGCTGAGTGGGGTTTTGCGGCGTATCTTTGCGTCACTGCCTTTCGCGTAGCCTGAGACAATCTTTTCGAAGTAATCCCTATCCGGTGGGTTAGGCGCGCGCCCTTCGGGGTACTCAAATACGACCAGGAAATAGACTGTGTCCTTGCCCGCTTCGACCTTAAACTCGTGGTGAAGCAGGGGGTTCTGGCCAGGTACGGGTGTACTGTCGGCTTCGGGCTTCTCCGATACGCCCGGAAAAGAGACAACAAACCCTAGCTCAGGGTAGTGAAACTCTTGCCAGCTCGAGTCGGCGGCAGCCTGATCTTCGGAGGTGGCGTTTGCTTTCGCAGCAGCTGGCGCGCTCGCGGTAACGACGAACATCGCGATTATCGCGCTCAGCATTGTGGTTGTGAACGTAGGCCGCATCGACTGCTTGTAACCTCCAAGAAACATCAACAATCCTCGAAAACCGCCGCCCCATCGGAC
>JARFRF010000133.1 GCA_029287395.1 Methyloceanibacter sp.
ATGTCGTGATGGGGTGGCGGCGAGATCAGGCCAACGCCCGGTGTGGAGTGCCGAACCTTGGCGATTGTTGCGTCAACCTTGTGACCGGGCAGCTGACCGCCTTCGCCAGGCTTTGCGCCTTGCGCCATCTTGATTTGGATCATGTCGGCATTGGCGAGATATTCCGTGGTGACGCCAAAGCGGCCTGAGGCGACCTGCTTGATGGCCGACCGCATCGAATCGCCATTCGGCAATGGCTTAAAGCGGTCCACTTCCTCGCCGCCTTCACCAGTGTTAGACCGGCCGCCGATGCGGTTCATGGCGATTGCCAGCGTGGTATGGGCTTCGCGGCTGATCGAGCCGAACGACATCGCGCCCGTTGCAAAACGCTTCACAATCTCACTTGCGGGCTCCACTTCATCGAGCGGGATCGGGGCTTGGCCGATTTCGTCGGCATTCTTGAGGCGGAACATCCCGCGCAAGGTCAGAAGCTCTTTGTCTTGCTGATTCACGGCATCGGCATACTCACGATACTTTTCTGGAAGGCTGCCTCGTACCGCATGCTGAAGATCGGCGACGACTTGAGGTCGCCAAGAATGAGCCTCACCGCGAACTCGAAAAGCGTACTCGCCGCCCACTTCGAGGGCGTTCCGCAATACAGGTGCATCGCCAAAGGCGGTCCTGTGTCTGGCGACAGTTTCCCTCGCGATCTCCGCAAGTCCAACGCCTTCGATCTGGCTGTTGGTTCCGGTGAAGTACTTTCCGACGAACTCGGACTTCAGTCCGACCGCATCGAAAATCTGCGCGCCGCAATAAGACTGGTAGGTTGAAATGCCCATCTTGGACATCACCTTCAGAATGCCCTTGTTCACAGCTTTGATGTAGCGCGCGATCGCCTCGTCAAGCGTCACATCCTCATCCAACTCCGGGAGCAAGGACTCGAGAGTCTCGAACGCTAGATACGGATTGATCGCTTCCGCGCCATAGCCGGCCAGCGTGCAGAACTGGTTCACTTCGCAGGCTTCGCCGGTTTCGACCACAAGTCCGACAGAGGTCCGCAAACCGCATCGGATCAAATGATGATGGACAGCGCTCGTGGCCAGCAGCGAGGGTAGGGGAATACGGTCGCTGTCTGTTGCCCGGTCGGACAAAATGATGATGTTGTCACCTTCGAGCACAGCTGCTTCTGCGTCTTGGCACAACTTATCGAGTGCCCCGGCCATCCCTTCCTCGCCATCCTTTGCGGGATAGGTCATGTCCAACGTTATGGTCAGAAACTGATTGTCCGCGACCTTGCCGATAGCGCGGATGCGCTCCAAATTCTCGTTTGTGAGGATGGGCTGGGCGGCTTCCAAACGTTTGTCCCTGGACGTCCCCTCGAGGTCCAGCAGGTTCGGACGCGGTCCAATAAACGTCACGAGCGACATGACGAGTTCTTCGCGGATAGGATCGATTGGAGGGTTCGTGACCTGCGCGAAGTTTTGCTTGAAATAAGTGTGCAGCAGCTTTGGCCGGGCCGAGAGCGCCGAAATGGGCGTATCGGTACCCATCGAACCAATAGCTTCCTGACCTGTCTGGGCCATGGGCAACATCAAGAACTTCAGGCTCTCTTGGGAATAGCCAAACGCTTGTTGGCGATCCAGTAGGCTGACATTGGGCCGTGCGGGTGGCACATCCGCGGCTGGCAATTCGTGAACTTCGATCTGAGTCCGGTCGAGCCAACCCTGATAGGGATGCGAGCCCGTTAGTTCTGCTTTGACCTCTTCGTCGGAGATAATGCAGCCCTTCTCGAGATCAATGAGCAGCATCTTGCCAGGCTGGAGCCGCCACTTCTCGACGATCTTTTCTTCGGGTAGCGGCAAAACACCGGTCTCTGAAGCCATCACAACGAGCCCGTCGTCCGTCACGAAGTAGCGGGCAGGCCGCAAGCCGTTTCTGTCCAACGTCGCGCCGATCTGTCGTCCGTCGGTGAACGCCATGGCGGCTGGCCCGTCCCACGGCTCCATTAGACACGCATGGTATTCGTAAAATGCGCGCCGCTTGGCATCCATCAGCGGATTGCCAGCCCAGGCTTCGGGGATGAGCATCATTGCAGCATGGGCGAGGCTATAGCCGCCTTGTACGAGGAACTCGAGCGCATTGTCGAAGCACGCCGTGTCAGACTGGCCCTCATACGAGATTGGCCAGAGTTTCTCGATGTCGCCGCCAAAAAGGGGCGATGATACGCTTGCTTGACGCGCGGCCATCCAGTTCACATTGCCGCGCAGCGTGTTGATCTCACCGTTGTGTGCGACCATCCGGTAAGGATGGGAGAGCTTCCAGGATGGGAAAGTGTTCGTTGAGAATCGCTGATGAACGAGCGCAAGCGCCGAACTGAACTTGGGGTGATGCAGATCCTGATAGTAGGCGCCCAGCTGGTAGGCCAGAAACATGCCTTTGTAGACGACCGTCCGGCAGGACATTGACACTATATAGAAGCCGATATCGCGGCCGCCGGTCTCGCCGTTGATGGTGTTCGAAATGACCTTGCGGAGCAAATAGAGCTTACGCTCGAACTCCGTCTCGTCCTGGATGTTGGGGCCTCTCCCTACGAAGAGTTGCCGATGAGCCGGTTCAGTGTCGACGACTTCGGGCGACAGCGTTGAATTGTCCGTCGGCACCGTACGCCAGCCCAGGAAGGTTAGGCCCTCGGACTCGATTACGCGCTCGACGGCGGACTCGCAATAAATGCGCTGCGCCTGATTGGAGGGCATAAAGATCTGTCCGACCGCATACTCGCCAGGAGCCGGAAGGTCGAAGCCAAGTGGCGCGCAGACCTCGACGAAGAACTCGTGGGGGATTTGAACGAGCATGCCGGCGCCGTCGCCGTCGCGCGGGTCGGCCCCCGCCGCGCCGCGATGCGTGAGGTTCACAAGAATTTCAAGGCCATGCTCGATGATCTTGTGGCTCTTGTTCCCCTTCAAGTCTGCGATGAAGCCAACGCCGCACGCATCGTGTTCGTTGGCCGGATCGTAAAGGCCTTGCGCGGGCGGTAGGCCGCCAAGAGCCTCGTCGGAGGGTCGAGCTATGGGCGCACGGGGTGCCATCTTCTGCATGACTTCTCTAGGTCGCCATTTGGGCGGACATGTTGGGGTTGGGCCACTGACCGTCTACCCCACCAATGTGACTGTATCGGCAGTAGTGAGGTTCAGGCCTGGTCGGCAAGCGAGCCCTCGAGCGAGCAAATGCGGCGTTCCCGGGAGCAGATTACCCCCTGAGAGGCGTTGTGAAAAAGTCCGCGCCGCAGACTCTGATACAAAGGTCAGCAAGCCTGTCCTATTTCGCCCCAAAATGCCAGATTTCCGAGGCGTACACAAGCGCAAGATTTTCGTTTTGATTGGGCTGGAAGTCATTGCTGAGATAACCGCACCCTAGGAATAACACCCACGAGTGGCCCTCGCCGGTTCACGAAAAACTGTCGGAGGCGTGATTTGACCGGAGGCAACTTTCGCGGCCCACTCACGTTGTAACGATGACGGACGACCAACGGATCAGCCCTCGGCCGTTCGTCGTCCCCAGAAGCAACTTAAGCCCCTAAAAGGACTAGACATGACACATCACACCAAGACTCTCTCCGGCGTGGCCGTGGCCGGCGCTTTTGCAGCCGCACTTGGCCTTGCCACCACCACCGCTCCGGCTGTTGCCGAAGACCAGGAGAAGTGCTTCGGCGTCGCTAAGGCCGGCGCAAACGATTGCGCCGCGGGCGCTGGCACGACTTGTGCTGGCTCATCGACAGTCGACTATCAGGGCAACGCTTGGAAGCTTGTGCCAAAGGGTACCTGCACGACCATGGAGTTGCCAGGTGGCCGCAAGGGCAGCTTGACCGCGCTTGATCGCGACAACCCGCCTGCGTAATGGCGATGGCGCTTTCGGCGACATTTGGTAAGAGCCCGATTCCGCAGACAAGCGGGGTCGGGCTTAAGCCGGAGCATTATCGCGACATTCTTGATGGCGCGCCGGATATCGGCTGGTTTGAGATCCATGCGGAAAACTATATGGGCGCGGGCGGACCGCCTCATGCCTATCTCACCGCCATCCGCGAACGTTACCCCATATCCCTCCATGGCGTAGGTTTGTCTATCGGTGGTGCCGGCCCGCTCGATACAGACCATCTCGCGCGGCTGAAAGGGCTTGCCGACCGCTACCAGCCAGCACTTTTTTCCGAGCATCTGGCGTGGTCGAGCCACGACGAGGTGTATCTCAACGACCTTCTGCCTCTTCCGTACACAGACGAAACCCTGGCGCGTGTTTGTGAGCACATTGATGAAGTGCAGAGCACCATGAAGCGGCAAATGCTGCTGGAGAATCCGTCCACCTATGTCGTTTACCCTGAGACAACGATGCGTGAGGTCGACTTTTTGCGCGAAGTTGTTCGTCGGACTGGCTGTGGTCTTTTGCTGGACGTCAATAACGTATTCGTACAGGCCGCGAACCATGTTTTCGGAGCGACCGAATATCTCGAGGACTTTCCCTTGGAGCATGTCGGAGAGGTCCATCTTGGTGGTCATGCAGAGGATGCTGACGAAGACGGTTCACTTTTGCTTATCGACGATCACGGACGTGAGGTGGCCGATCCCGTCTGGACACTCTACGAGCGCACGCTGGCACACACGGGAGCCTTGCCGACCCTCATTGAATGGGACAACGACGTACCGTCTTGGTCCGTGCTGTTTGCAGAGGCCAAGCGCGCCGATCGCCTTATCGCGCTCACGGCCAAATCCACGGCGCCGGAATTCGCGGTCGCGACATGAGCGCCGACGGACTCCAGCGTGAAGAAGCTTTCGCACAAGCTTTGCTCGATGCGCGAGCTGCTGTTCCAACCGCACTAGCCGGTCGAGACGGCCGCAGCGCAGATCGGCGCTTCGCGGTCTATCGGAACAACGTCTACGTCAGCCTCATCAACCTGCTTGCTGGACGTCTTCCGGCGACTGTGAAACTCGTGGGAGAAGAGTTCTTCCGGGCGATGGCGCGGGAGTATGTCGAGCAAACGCTGCCTCGTTCAGCTGTTCTTCTTCAATATGGCGGCGACTTTGCAGACTTTGTCGATGCCTTCCCGCCGGCGTCGTCGGTCCCTTACCTTGCCGCTGTGGCCCGCCTCGAAATGGCTTGGCACCGGGCGTACCACGCTGCCGACGCTGAGCCATTAACTCAGGAGGCGTTTGTGGCGCTCGGTCCACGCGTCGAGGAGCTTGTGCTCTCGTTCCATCCTTCCGCGAGCCTGGTTCGGTCGCCCTATCCGGTGATCACGATCTGGGAACACACGATGCGCGACGACGATGACGAACCAGGTCAATTGCCGGCCGATGGTGAGGATGCGCTGGTGCTGCGACCCGCCCTCGAAGTCGCCGTTCGCCGTCTGCCGCCCGGCGGCGCTGCTTTCATCGAGGCGTTGATGGCGGGCGCGACAATGCCCGCGGCCGCAGCAGCAGCCTTAGAGCAGACGCCTGAATTCGATCTGTCAGCGAATCTCGCGGGCCTCATGCGGAGTGGCGCGCTGGTCGGCGCCCATTGAGCGCAATTCATGCCGCTGCTAATGGGCCACTATCACAAGGCCGGCCCCGTTAAGGTGAAACTGCATTTGCAAACGAAAGGGCGCTCCATTGACATGAAGCGCCCTTGTTGCGTTCAGCCGACGTTTTGTCGGCAGTAAACGTGCTTACGCTGCCTGGCTATCGATCGTTGTCTGGGCGTCAGACTTGGTCGTGATCTCGATGGTCCGCGGCTTCATGGCCTCGGGGATCTCTCGAACAAGGTCCACATGCAGAAGACCGTTCTCCAAACTCGCGCCTTTCACGACGACATGATCGGCGAGCTGAAAGCGGCGCTCGAAGCTGCGGGCGGCGATGCCGCGATGTAGGTAGGTCGAATTCTCTTGCTCGGCCTGCTTGTCGCCGCGAATGGACAACGTATGCTCCTTAACCTCGATATCGAGATCGGCATCGCTGAAGCCGGCCACAGCCATGCTGATGCGATAGTCGTTCTCGCTCACCCGCTCGATGTTGTAGGGCGGGTAAGCTGGAGCATCGCCCTCATACGCGTTGAGCGTATCGAGCAGCGAACCCAGCCGGTCGAAACCGACAGTAGAGCGGTAAAGTGGGGTCAAATCGTAATGCCTCATGTCACATCCTCCTTATGAAGCGATATGGTTGGAAGCTCGCTCTTGGTTCTGAGCCGAGCTTTGAGACGCAAATCCGAAGGGCCTTTGCGCATTTCGGATATAGGGTTGCCTCTAGGGCGCTTCAAGATGTTTAGGGCGCTGAATTCTATGATGAAATTTAGATTTCGGCTGGACCTGGGAGCCGCTCGTGTCGGCTGTAACGAGCTATGGTCAGTTGTCGGCGGAGGCAAACCGGCTGTAAGAAGAAGAGGGCGAACTGATCCTTATGCTTTGCCGGACTACAGGACTTACTGAATTGCGATGACTCTCGTTTCGACATCCAAGAATCCGGTCCCTCTCGGCGCAAACGCGGGCTTTCTCGATGTGCGCAAGGGGGTCAAAGTCCGCTGTGCGAGCTGGCAGTCCGCCTTGCAGCAGCGCGGCGGCACTGTATGCATTTTTCCGGGCCGCAACGAGTACATTGAAAAATACTTCGAGACCGTTGGCGAGCTCAGACGCCGGGGTTTTGCCGTCGCCATTATCGACTGGCGCGGTCAGGGCGGATCGACGCGCCTGGTGCGCGGGGCCTCGCGCGGACATATCCGCAGCTTCGACGATTACGAGGAGGACATTCGGCATTTCATGAAGGAAGTCGTCCTTCCCGATTGTCCGATGCCTTATTACGCGCTCGCGCACTCCATGTCCGCGCCGATCCTCTTCAACGCCGCGACCAAGCGCGGCTGCTGGTTCCACCGCTTGATTACGACCGCGCCAATGGTCGAATTAGCGCAGCTGCCGGTGCCGCAGGATTTCTGCGCGGGGCTTGCCACGGGTCTCTCCTGGCTTGGGCTCAGCAAGCAAGCCGTCCCCGGCGAGCCATTGATCTGGCCCAGCGATGTCTTCGAGGGTAATCCTCTGACGTCGGATCGGGAGAGATTTCACAGAAATGTTGAGGTCTTAGACGCCGCACCGGGCCTCGCAGTGGGACCGCCGACGATCGGCTGGGTGGATGCGGCTTTTGACGCCATGTCGCGTCTGCGGGGCGCAAAATACGCGCCCAAAATTCGCGTCCCTTCCTTGTTGGTTGTCGCTGGCGAGGACCGCATAGTCTCGAACAAGGCGATTGAAACTCTATCGTCGCGGCTACGGGCGGGCACACAGATTGTGCTACGGGGCGCGCAACACGAGATCCTTCAAGAGCGGGACCCCATCCGAGAGCAGTTCTGGGCCGCCTTCGATGCCTTTGCGCCGGGCGTAGCTGTTCGCAAGACGGCTTAACGCGCCAGGTTGTTTTGGCGACTACTAAGCCTATCCGGTGAGTACCGACAACGCGGCCGCGTGTACTTGCGGATCCCCAGCCGCCACGATGCGTCCGCCCCTACTAGGGTCCCCGCCGTCCCATGTTGTCACGATGCCTCCTGCGCGCTCGACGATCGGCACGAGTGGCAGGATGTCGAATGGTTTGAGTCCGGACTCGACCACAAGGTCAATCTGCCCCATCGCGAGGAGGCAGTAATTGTAGCAGTCGCCGCCGTAGCGCCGCAGGCGCACCGCGCGCGACAAAGCCTCGAAGCGAGAGAACTCTTGATCGTCAAATAGCTCCGGCGCCGTGCTTGCGAGGACTGCACTGTCGAGCACCGGGCAACGTCGAACCTGGATACGCCGCGTTTCGCTGCCCCGCGTAAAGAAGGCCTCGCTTTCACCGCTCCAGAACCGCTCGCCGATATAGGGCTGGTTCATTATTCCAAG
>JARFRF010000154.1 GCA_029287395.1 Methyloceanibacter sp.
ATGAGGGCGTGCAGCGCCTTGAATTCCGGCGTTCCGGCGCGCTCCATCCATTCGAAGAGCACCATTTCCGTATTCACAATATCGACGTTGGACTTCTGGAGGCGCGACAGGGCGAGCTTGCAGCTGGTCTTGGCTCGCGAACCCACAGCATCGGCGACCACGAACGCTTCGAAGCCTTGAGACTCGAGATCCATGGCAGTTTGATTGACGCAGACATGGGCCTCGATGCCCCCAACTACGACCTGGGACCGCCCCTCGCGGCGCAGTGCGTGGAGCCTGTCTCGCAACATGTCGTTTCGCATACACGAAAACTCGGTCTTGTCGGCAACGAAGCCGTCATTGGCGAAGGCATCTCGAACAGAGTCGTGCGTTGGCCCCAAGCCTTGCGGATATTGCTCCGACATGGTGATGGGTATGCCAAGCTTCCTGGCAGCAAGCACGAGGCACACGCACCGGTCGATAACACGGTCCGCACCGTGGATGGCGTTTAGGAGTCTGTCCTGAACGTCAACGATCAGGACCTGAGATTTTTCGCGAGAGAGAAGCATGGAAGGCACTTTTTGCATAACAGGCGCAGCTTCGCCTAGAGGAAGACAGCGTTGTAATTAGCTGCCTCCGATGGTGTCGTCGCCTTTGTTTTCGGTATCGAGGATCGCAAATGCTTCAGACCGGTATTCCCGCTGATAGACAATCGCGGTTACGAGGGCACACGCGACAGCGAAGAGTATTGGGCTGAGGAACCACGCCAGCCCGGCAATGGCGAAATAGATTGTTCTCAGTCCCGCGTTTAGATGCCGCCCCGAGACACTGACGAGCATGGCCGTCTTGCGCGCGTGGGATCGGGCCTCGTCCGTATTCGCGTCCGCTTGAAGCGGCAAGGCACCGAACATCGTGCCTACGTAGTGCGTGAGCCGGAAGGCCCAAGCGAAGGAAAAGAACGCCATGATCATCAAGAACATGAGGAAGAGGATCTTGACCTCCCACATAACGAGGGGCGCTTCCGATACGAACGGCAACTGTTCGAGGCGGTTTTTGACGTTGTCCGCAGCCCCGAGCATTGCCGTCAATGCCCCCAGTACGAGCACGGATGTGGACGCAAAAAAGGCGTTTCCACTCGACAGCGATGTAAGAAGTTGGCTGTCCATGATCCGGACGTCGCGCCTGAGCGCCGTTTCCATCCACTGAAGCCGCCGGTCATTGGCGGCGGCTACGAGCCCACGGCGCGATTTTAGGGGGCCATAGTTTACGGCCCATGTGTAGCCGAAATAGCAGAGGCAAAACCAAACAAAGGCTAGGATGTCGAGAATGCTCATCGTTCGGTGCCAACCTGTCGACTCAAGTGTTCTATCTTGAGTTTCTCAGCCTACTCGAAGCAAGCCTCCCATAGTAGCCACCGGCGCCGACCCCCCTGAGCCGCTAAGACTGTCGCGCCAATTTCAGCGCGAACGCGTAGGACAGCGCGACCTCCTTGAGGCGGTCGAAACGCCCCGAAGCGCCAGCGTGGCCAGCCTCCATATTTGTCTTGAGCAGGATGAGATTGTCGCTGGTGGCATTCACACGGAGCTTGGCGACCCATTTCGCGGGCTCCCAATAGGTCACGCGTGGGTCCGTGAGTCCGGCGACGGCAAGAATGTTCGGGTAGGCTTGCGGGCCCACATTGTCGTAGGGCGAGTACGCAGCGATGGTCTTATAGTCGTCGGCGCTATCGATTGGGTTGCCCCACTCGGGCCATTCGGGTGGCGTGAGGGGCAGGGTTGCATCGAGCATCGTCGTCAAAACATCGACGAACGGAACTTCGGCTATGACACCGAGGAAAAGATCGGGCGCCATGTTTGCGACGGCACCCATGAGCATGCCGCCAGCGCTACCGCCTTGGGCCACGATGCGCCCGCGCGACGTGATGTTTTCGGCGGCGAGATATTCGCCTGCAGCAATAAAGTCAGTGAACGTATTTGTTTTCTTTGCGCGCTTGCCGTTCTTGTACCAGGCGAAGCCCTTCTCCTTGCCACCGCGAATGTGAGCGATGGCATAGACGAAGCCACGATCGACGAGACTTAGCGCGTTCGACATGAAGCCAGCCGGGATCGTGATGCCGTAAGACCCGTAGCCGTAGAGCAGCAACGGTGCTGTGCCGTCGAGCTTCGTGTCTTTTCGATAGAGAAGTGTCACGGGTACAGTCTCGCCGTCCTTTGCGGGGGCGAAGACGCGGCGCGTCACATACTGGCTCGGGTCGTGACCGCTGGGGATCTCCTGCGTCTTGCGGAGTACCCGCTCCCGCGTCGCCATATCGTAGTCGTAAGTTTGCGATGGCGTTGTCATCGACGAGTACGTGAAGCGCAGGGTCGTGGTGTCGTACTCAAAACCAGCGCTCACACCGAGCGCGTAGGCCTCCTCGTCGAAAGCAATTTCGTGTTCGTTGCCGTCTGCGAAACGGCGAATGACAATGCGTGGCAGGCCGTTCTCGCGTTCCAACCGGACGAGGTAGTCCTTAAACGCAATGACATCGAGAATCAGGCGCCCTGGCCGATGTGGCTCAATCTCAGTCCAGTTTGCGGGCGCCGGGTCGTCTGCGGGCGCTTCAACGATACGAAAATCCTCTGCGCCACCGGAATTGGTCAGGATGATCAACCGACCTTCGTGATGGCTGACGGAATACTCGTGCTCTGCTTCGCGGGGTGCGACGAGGCGTGGCTCGGTTTCGGGAGCGGCCGCGTCAATCAGGCTGACTTCGGACGTCTCGTGGTCATGCGTGCTGAGCAGGAGGTATTTCCCGTCCTGGGTTTGGTCGATATCGAGAAACAGGCCTGGATCGGTCTGATCGTGGATCAAGCTATCGGCGTGAGCGTCGCCAGTTGTGTGAGCGAATAGCTTGCGAGGGCGATGTTCCTCGTCGAGCCAGACGTAGAGCAGCGTCTCGCTGTCGGCGGCCCATTCAATCCCACCGCAGGCGTCGGTAACCTCCGCCTCGACAACAGCGCCTGTCTCGGCTTCGATGATCTTGGCCGTTAAGTACTCTGACCCCTTGGTATCGACCGCGTAAGCGATCAGCTTGTGGTCTGGGCTGTGGGCAACTTGGGCGATTCTGAAATAGGCGTGGCCTTCAGCGAGCGCGTTCCCATCGATCAGGATGGTTTCTTCGCCGCCGCCACGAGGACGCCGGCAGAAAAGCGGGTGCTGACCACCGGTGACGAAACGGGTGTAGTAGTCGAAAGGCCCGTCAGGCGCTGGCACGGATGCATCGTCTTCCTTGATCCGGCCTTTCATTTCCGCAAACAGCGTGCCTTGAAGTGCCTCGCTATCCCCCATGATCGCCGTGGTATGCGTGTTTTCGGCCTCCAAATGCGCGCGGATATCCTGAGGCAAAACGGTGGGATCGCGCATCACGGCTTGCCAGTTGTCGGCGCGAAGCCAGGCGTACTCGTCGCTCCGGTCGATGCCATGATGCTGAGAGTGGGAAGGGCGGCGCGGGGCGATCGGACCGCGCAATGCGCTGTCAGGCTTGTTCATGAAAGGGATGCAGTTGGCCGCAATGGACGCATGGTTGAGCGTAGATGCGCCCGCCATAAGAGGGCGCATCCAAGCGATTAGCAGTTAGGCTGAGGTGTTGCTGTCCGCGTCCTCGGTGTCAAGGTCGAGGGCACAGCCATTGATGCAGTAGCGCAGACCCGTTCGTCCGGGACCGTCGGGGAAGACATGTCCGAGATGGGCTCCGCAATTGGCGCAACGCACTTCGACACGGCGCATGCCGAAGCTGGTGTCCTCATGTTTCGTCACAGTGTCGGCGACAGCCACGTCGGTAAAGCTCGGCCAACCAGTTCCCGAGTCGAATTTTGTATCTGAGTGGAACAGATTCGCACCGCAGCCGGCACAGCGATACATGCCAGTGCGCTTCTCCTCATGATACGGATGGCTGAAGGCGCGCTCCGTCCCGTGCTCGTGCATGACGTGGAATTGCTCCGGCGTCAGGCTTTCGCGCCAATCGCCCTTTGAGGTGGGAATTGGCAAGCCGGTCTTTTTGTGAGTTTTGGTCATGACCTACCGTCTTATCTGTCGTCTTGATGTTCCGCGCAGAATATAGGGCAGCCTGCACAGTTCCGTAGGAGGTGTCACGCAAGCTTGATCCAGCAACGCGCGACCGTTACCTCAAGCTTTCTGTGTGAAGCTGAGCATTCCGTGAATGCAAGAGAATTGAACTGTCTCAGACCGCAGTGAAAGTAAAAAAACTGAGAGCCAACCTTACTTTTCCACAGTCTTCGTGAGAAAAAGACTCGTTGCGATTCGCCAAGGAAGTGCTATACGAAGCAAATCTAAGGAACAAATTGCGCAAGGGCGCATTTAGTTCCTAGAGTTTCCCAGTTCCAGCCACAAAAACGGCGCGATCAAACGATTGTTAGGGCGGAATCAATTATTGGGAACGCGAATTGCGGCGCGGAATCCCTTTTTCGAGCATTCCAACCGGAAGCTCGAAATCATAAGGAGCTACATCATGGACGCAGCGGCGATCGTACAGAGAGATGCAAAGGTCGAGAACAGTCGCGCAATGACCGATGCGACTTTGGAGTACGGAGTCTATTCGCGCGGACACGCAACTTTAAGCCGTCCGCAAGGCGGTCCCAAACCGACTGCTGAAGAGGCGACTCCGGGCAGATTTGTCGCCACCGACGGTGGACAACGACCACCGGGCGTATGCGTGCCGTGGTCCGAGAAGCGCGCGACCCTGCCGGCAATCCAGGGGGATGAGGCGCTTTGCGAGCGAATTTGGCAATCGATTGATGGTTTGGCAGCGTCGTACATCCTGTCTCTTATACACATCTCC
>JARFRF010000034.1 GCA_029287395.1 Methyloceanibacter sp.
GGCCGCTGCTCGGCTGCGATGTCTGGGAGCACTCCTATTACATCGATTACCGCAATGCGCGTCCGAAATATCTGGAAGCGTGGTTCGACAATCTCATCAACTGGGATCACGTCGAAGAGCTTTACACCCAGGCGCCAGGTATGTAACCGCGGCGCTTTGAGCGAGCATTGGGACGGGCGCCTTTACGGCGCCCGTTTTTTTGCCCAGTTGCATTCAGCGCGAAAGAGCCATAATTCTATAGATCAATAGAGTATTAGAGAGCTATGGTCAAAACGATCACTGTCGAGCAGCGCGATGAGGCAGCGGCCATTTTCAAGGCGCTGTCGGATCCTGCACGGCTCCAAACGTTGCTCATTCTGGCGGATGGCGAACGCAACGTGAGCGAGCTGGCCGAAATGGAGGGTGACAAGACGGGAACCGTCTCTGCGCGTTTGCAGGTGTTGCTGAATGCACGCCTAGTGACGCGGCGGCGCGAAGGACACACGGTGATCTACGCCATAGCGGACGACCATGTGTTGAATCTAGTCACAAACGCGATCGAGCATGCGTGCGAACACTGAAGCAAGGAGACAGTAGAGTGAGCTGTAATCTACCACAACACGAGCCCCACCCTCATAAGCACGGTCCGAATTGTGGACACACCGCGATCAAGCACAACGATCATGTGGATTATCTCCATGACGGGCATCTGCACCACCCGCACGAGGACCACGTGGACGAGCACATGATCGAAGCCTCAGACGCAAATCCCGATCGCTGCACGCCGGACCACGACTGCGGGGGCCACGAAAAGGGCCATGTGCATGGCCCGGGTTGCGGCCACGAAGCCGTGCCTCACGGCGATCACGTTTGCTACCTGGTAAATGGTCATCTGCACCATCCGCACGGCGATCATTGCGACGATCATGGTCCGCTTGAGGTCGTGTCTGGCTGACTCAGAGGTTCAGGCTGAAGCTGCGCAGCGGGCGTCCTTCAGGGCGCCCGTTTTGTTTAAACTTCGACCCCGGCCATGGCGGCCTCGACCGCCTCGCTCGCTTCTAGCCAACGCGCTTCTGCATCCTCCAGCGCGCGGGTCAACTGACCGCGCTGCTTCATCAGATCGCTCGCCGCGGCGGGCGGCGCATCGATGAGTTTCGCGTCAACCGCATCGCGTTTTGCCGTCAGCTGCTTCATGTCGGCTTCGGCCTCCGCGATGGCTTTCCGCAGCGGCTTCGTGCGCTCCCGCGCTTCGGCCGCGGCCTTTCGCTTCTCTTTTCGATCAACCTTTATTGGGGCGCTTTCTGGCGCTGACGCCTTTGCCGCTTCCGTCTTTCCGCGGCCTGATCTGGCCGCGCCCAAGATGCTGTCACGATAATCGTCGAGCGTCCCGTCAAACTCCATTGCGCGGCCGCCATCGACCACCAGCAGGCGATCCGCGATGAGGCTCAAGAGGTGCCGATCGTGGCTTACCACGATGACCGCACCGCCAAAGCCCGCAAGCGCCTGTACCAAGGCTTCGCGCGCGTCGACGTCCAGATGGTTTGTGGGTTCGTCGAGGATAAGGATGTGGGGCGCATCGCGTGTCACCAGCGCAAGCGAAAGACGCGCACGTTCACCGCCTGACAACGCACTGATTCGTACGCTGACTTTATCGCCGGAAAAGCCGAAACGAGCGAGGTGATTTCGAACCTCCCCGGGCTTCGCAAAAGGCATGACCCGCTCCATGTGCTGGAGCGGCGTGTCTTCAGGGACAAGCTCCTCGATCTGATGCTGCGCGAAATAGCCCACGCCTAGCTTACCGCTCGCCTTGATCCGCCCGTCCATGGGAGAGAGTTGTCCCGCGAGCGCCCGCGCAAGGGTCGTCTTCCCGTTGCCGTTCCGCCCGACCAGCGCAATGCGGTCGTCCGGGTCGATACGAAGATCGATTTGCGACAAGACAGGCGTACCGGGCTCATAGCCAATCGCCAGCTTGTCCAGCATCATCAGCGGCGGCTTCACTTCTTTTGGCGAAGGAAAGTCAAACACAAGCGAGGCATCATCAAACACCTCTGCCGCCGGCGCCATGCGCTGCAACGCCTTGAGCCGGCTCTGTGCCTGCCGTGCCGTGTGGGCTTTGTAACGCCAGCGATCCACATAGGCTTGCAGCTTTCTGCGCTTTGTTTCCTGCTTCGCACGCATTGCCGCGTCCTGAGCCTGGCGTTCATTGCGTTGCCGTTCGAACTGATCGTAATTGCCCACATATAGAGTCGTCTTGCCGCGATCCACATGCACGATGTGGCTGACGACGTTGTTCAGCATATCGCGCTCATGGCTCACGATGATGAGGTTTGCAGGGTACGCCCTTAGAAAGGATTCGAGCCACAGCGCCGCTTCCAAATCGAGATGGTTCGACGGCTCGTCGAGGAGAAGCAATTCGGGTTCCGAGAAGAGCAGCGCCGCGAGCGCGACCCGCATGCGCCAGCCGCCGGAGAACTCCGTCAGCGGCCGATGCTGATCGTCTTCCGGAAAGCCCAGCCCTGCGAGAATGCGCGCAGCACGCGACGGCGCTCCGTGTGCGTCAATCGTATTGAGCCGCTCGTGAATTTCAGCAATGCGATGCGGGTCAGTCGCCGTCTCAGCCTCGTCCAGAAGAGCCGCGCGTTCCTCGGCGGCCGCGAGGACGGTCTCGAATGGGGTCGCGCTCCCACTTGGCGCTTCCTGACGAAGATAGCCGATTTTCATTCCGGCCGGTGCGTCGATGCGCCCTTCGTCGGCCTCGTAGATCCCCGCGATCATCTTGAGGACCGAAGACTTGCCCGCACCATTGCGCCCGACAAGGCCTACACGGGCCTTCGGCGGCATTGCGACGGAAGCGTGGTCAAGGATTACGTGGCCGCCAAGCCGCAAGGTAATGCCATCGAGCGTAAACATGGCGCCCGTGTAGCACAGGCGCGGAGGGCTCCACTAGCGACCACAGACGCACCTCCAAGCCTCGCTGCGCCTACCGACGGCGCGAATGGCCGCCTAACGTATTGCGCCTGATTGCATCTTCCAGAACGCGCGTGGCCATGGGCACAACAGACCGGACAACCGACTTGCCGAGTGCTGTCCAGAAACTGTCGCCCCGAGACCCACCGGACGGTTTGGCCGTCTTGCCTACGCCTTGCGCTTTCTCCTCGGCCGCCTCTAACTCGGCCGCAAGCTTCGCACGTTCTTCTGTGCGCTTTTTCAGGATCTCATGGGCCGATTCCCGATCGATGACCTCATCATAAGCCCCGGCGATTGGGTCCTTGGCCATAAGAACCTTGCGCTTTGCCTTGGTGATGGGACCGACTTGGGAAGATGGCGGCTTTACGAATGTATGCTGGACCATGCTGGGCTGGCCCTTCTCGTCCAAGGTCGAGACAAGCGCTTCGCCAATACCCATCGACATGATCATTTGCTCGGTGTCGAGATTGGGGTTTGGCCTGAAGGTCTCAGCCGCCGACTTCACCGCCTTCTGCTCCACGGGCGTGAAGGCGCGCAAGGCATGCTGGATGCGGTTCCCGAGCTGGCGCGAGACCGTATCTGGGATATCGCGGGGATTCTGCGTCACGAAATAAACACCGACGCCCTTGGAGCGGATGAGACGCACCACCTGCTCGACCTTCTCGAGCAAGACCTTGGGAGCATCGCGAAACAGAAGATGCGCTTCGTCGAAGAAAAAGACCAGCTTCGGTTTGTCCGGGTCGCCGATTTCGGGCAGTTCCTCGAACAATTCCGACAACAGGAACAGGAGGAACGTCGCGTAGAGCCGGGGGCTCTGCATGAGTTTGTCGGCCGCGAGTACGCCAATATAGCCTCGTCCCTCGTCGTCGGTACGCATCAAATCCCTGCTCACATCAAGCGCCGGCTCACCGAAGAAATGGTCTGCCCCCTGCTGTTCCAGCACCAGCAGCTGACGTTGAATGGCGCCGACCGAGCGCTTGCCGACAGTTCCGTACTTCGTGGTCAGATCTTTGGCCCGCTCGGAAATATTGACGAGCAAAGACTGCAAATCCTTGAGATCGAGCAGCGGTAGCTTCTCTTCATCGGCAATACGGAAGGCGATATTCATCACGCCCTCCTGCGCCTCGCTCAGATCCATCAAGCGCGACAACATCAGCGGACCAAGCTCCGATACCGTTGTGCGAACCGGGTGCCCCTGCTCTCCAAACAGATCCCAAAAAATCACTGGGTGGGCGGTGAACGTCACGTCGTACCCGATCATGGCCGCGCGCTCTTTGATCCATCCCTTCTCTTTCCCCATCGCCGCGACGCCCGAAAGATCGCCCTTCACGTCCGCACAGAAGACGGGCACACCGGCATCGGAAAAACTCTCTGCGAGGCCCTGCAAAGTGACTGTCTTGCCGGTGCCTGTGGCGCCGGTGATGAGGCCGTGCCGATTTGCGAGCTTCAGTCGAATGAATTCAGGTTTGCTGCTCTTGCCAATGAACACGGAGTCGTTCGGGATCTCGACTGGCTTCACTTCGGGCGCCTCTTGCGTCTCAGCTGTGTGCTTAGCCTTTGCGGAATCCTCTGCCTCAAGGCTCTTGGCCGGCTTCTCATCATTGATCGCAGCATCCTTGTCAGACGCTTTGGTCCGCCTTGCCATCCGCTGAACTCCTTCATTCGCCCATCTGTCCCGAAACGGCACACTACTGCCGCGCGCTCCCAAGGCCAACATGGCCGTTGCGCCCTGCCAGACCAACGTCCGCCTGGTCCGGTGGGTTTATCGCTTCGCGGGCTTCGTGCTAGGAGAAAACTCAGAACCAATCTAGGCTTACTCGCATGTCAGACTTGTCACTCGTCTCCGCCTTTCCGAAGGCCGAAGATGCCGCGTGGAAGGCGCTCGTAGAAAAAGCTCTCAAGGGAGCGCCGTTTTCCGTCCTGGAATCAAAGACCTATGACGGCGCCGTCATTGAACCGCTCTATCCGCCGGCGAAGAGTGGCGCTGTAATCCCGGGCCGCGACCCCGGCGCGCCCTGGGAGATCACTCAGCGCATCGATATCGCCGATCCCGGCACGGCGAACGGCCAAATTCTTGAGGATTTGAACAACGGCGCCTCGGGCATCGTGCTCGTTTTTCAGGGTGCCGTCGGCGATCGCGGGTATGCGCTTCCTGGTGATGCCGCAACACTTGCCGCTACACTTGAGGGTGTACACTTGGAATGGGGCGTCCCGCTAGAACTCCAGTTCGGGACAAGCGCGCCGACAATTGCCAACTTGGTGGCCGATCTCGTCGAGACGCGCGGACTTCCCGCGAACCACACGAATATCCGCTTCGGCTTCGACCCTCTTGGCGTGCTCGCCGCAAAAGGCGCAACCGACGCCTCGCCTGACGATGTTGCGACTCTGGCCAAGAGTCTTTCCGCGCGGGGTTTCAGGGGTCCGTTTGCGGCCGCCGATGGGCGTCCCGTGCACGAAGCTGGAGGGACCGAAGCCCAGGAGCTCGCCTTCGCCCTGTCGTCTGCCGTCTCTTACCTGCACGCATTCGAGGCGGCTGGTATTCCACTCGACGACGCACGGACGATGCTCTTCTTCCAGCTTGCCGCAGATCAAAATCAGTTCCTGACCACCGCCAAGTTCCGGGCTATGCGCAAGCTTTGGTCGCGCGTGGAGGAAGCTTGCGGCCTAACGCCCAAGCCTGCCTTCGTTACCGGCGAAACGGCTTGGCGGACGATGACCAAGCGCCATGCGCAGGGAAACATCGTCCGCGGAACGATCGCGACGCTGGCAGCCGCCGTGGGCGGAGCAAATGCAGTGACTGTGCTGCCGTATACGGCGGCGCTCGGTCTACCAGAAGCATTCGCGCGCCGCGTTGCTCGAAACACACAGACCGTGCTCTTGGAGGAGTCGAACCTCTTCCGCGTCGCCGATCCCGCAGCCGGATCCGGTGCAATGGAAGCTCTCACTAGCGACCTGTGTAGGGAGGCTTGGCGCCTCTTCCAGAAGTTTGACGAGATGGGCGGTGTAGAAGAGGCGCTTAAGTCCGGACTCTTTCAGGACGCCGTCGCAGAGACGCGCGCGGCGCGAGAGACAGCGATGGCGCGCCGTAAGGAATCGTTGATCGGCACATCTGAATTCCCTGACCTCGGCGAAGACGATCTTGCAGTAATGGATGTAGCGCCGTCCGCGACTGAAACTGGTACGGAGACTGTTAAGCCGCTTATGCCGATCCGTCTCGGCGCGCCTTTCGAAGCGTTGCGCGATCGCAGCGACGCGGCCCTTGCAAAGTCCGGCGCGCGTCCGAAAATCTATCTCGCCTGCCTAGGCAGACCGGCTGACTTCAACGTGCGGGCGGCCTTTGCCAAAAGCCTGTTCGAGGCCGGCGGCATTGAAACAATTGCGGCGACGTCTGAACAAACGCTTGACGAGATTCTCGAGGGCTTTCGCTCCTCAGGCGCGGCCCTCGTGTGTCTGTGCTCATCGGACAAGGTCTATGCGGCAGAAGGCGCCGAAGCTGCCAAGGTGCTTAAGGGTGCCGGTGCGACTCACATCTATCTGGCCGGCAAACCGGGAGAGCTAGAAACGCTACTCCGAGATGCCGGTGTCGAAAGCTACATTGCCGCAGGCGAAAACGCGCTAGAAACACTCAATGGCGCCTACGAAAAGTTGGGGGCTTAAGTGACAAACATTCCGAAATTCACCGACGTAGCGTTTCGCGAGCCGCAAGAGCCTCCGCTCGGA
>JARFRF010000191.1 GCA_029287395.1 Methyloceanibacter sp.
TAACCGCCCCTTCAACCCGATGGTGAATGCCGGTGCGATCGCAATCGCGGAGATGATGCAAGGTGGGTCGTTGGCTCAGCGCACAAACAATATGCTTGAGCTGTTCTCGGGTCTCGCTAGCCGCAAGATTGAAATCGACGAAGCGGTCTATCAATCGGAACTCGCGACAGGCCATAGAAACCGCGCGATCACTTATATGATGCTGAACACGGCGATGATTGAGCACGACCCGGAGGAAGTCCTCGAACTCTATTTCCGGCAGTGCTCTCTAAGTGTGACTGCCAGCGACCTAGCAATTATGGCCGCAACGCTCGCCAATGACGGCACGAACCCCATCACCGATCACCAAGTTTTCGACACGCAACATGTGCGCGACGTCCTGACGGTGATGAACTCTTGCGGCATGTACGACTATGCCGGCGAATGGGCCTATGAGGTGGGCATGCCGGCAAAGAGTGGCGTGTCTGGCTGCATTATTGCGGCGATACCCGGTCAGATTGGGATCTGCGTCTACGCACCGCCCATCGACAAACAAGGCAACAGCGTGCGCGGCATTGCTGTCTGTCAAGACATATCGCGCGAATTTCAACTTCACGCTTTCTACAATCATACCAATGTCCGCAACGTGCTCCGATGTGACTACCGTGCTGATCTGGTTCGTTCCAACCGGCTGCGAACGTTGGAGGAGCGCACACTTCTCGCGGAGAAAGGCTATGACATCGCCGTTCTCGAGGCACAGGGCGCTCTATTTTTCGGTTCGACTGAACAACTCCTACGCAAGCTCACGGAGCTCTCTAAGGACGCCAAGTACCTGGTGGTTGACTTCAAGCGCGTGCACCACGCCGACAATGCCGCTTGCAAGCTGATTAGCCGTGGGGTCCGCGCAATCGCTGGGAGCGATACAGAACTGGTATTTGCGTCCATCGATAATGAAGGGTCGCTAGACCGCCTGACACGCGCACTCGCCGAGACGGAAGAAGGGCACGCGCTGCGTCAGTTCCGCGATGCAGACGCGGCGCTAGAATGGTGCGAGGATCAGCTTCTCGCAGGCGTCGGGTCTAGCGTCGGGACTAAATTTTCTCTGAAGCAGATCAATTTGTTCAATGGTCTGTCGGCTGATGAATGCCGATTGGTCGAACGTATCGTGCGGCCGTTGGTATTCGACAAAGGCGACGTCATTATGCGCGAAGGAGATCCGGCTAAACTCTTCTTCGTTTTGGCACGTGGAACGGTAAGTGTCGAGATCCAACTCCACAACAAACCGGGACGACATAAACGCGTGGCCTCAATCGGGCCCGGTCTCACATTCGGCGAAATGGCTCTTCTCGACGGCGGTACGCGCTCCGCAGACGTGATCGCAAACGAAAAAGTCATCTGCTACGGGCTTGGTGTCGAGGAGCTGCATGAACTCGCCGACGAGCACCCTAACGTCATGATCACAATTCTTGGGAACCTGACGCGCGAGTTTTCCGAACGTCTCCGCCACGCCAACGAAGAAATCAGCGTCTTGGAATAGGCCGACATCTCGAAGATACGTGTGACTATGCTGCCGGCGCGTGAACGGCGTCGGGCTTGGCTCTTGGTTCGTTACTCGGTTTCAGGGGCACACTGAGTTCCACGTACAGTCCCGCCTTGCGGAACTCGGTCTTAGTCTCGCCACCGAGATTGTGACGAATTCCCTGATCGATCAGTTGCGACCCAAAACCCTTTCGGCCAGACGGCTTCGGCACCGTGGGGGCACCCTTCTCCTCCCAAGTAAGAAGGAGCCGATTGCGCCTCTGAACCTTCCAGGCGACGTTCAGCTGACCGTCATTCTGCGACAGCGCGCCGTACTTCACCGCGTTGGTCGCCAGCTCATGCAGAGTCATAGCTAGGATAGAGGTGCATTGTGGTGGCAGCAGTACATCGGACCCCTTGATTCCGACCTTGGGACCGCCCTCGCGCCGGTAGGGTTCTAGCTCCCGTTCAACCATGGCCTTGAGACTTGCCCCGGACCATTGCGACTCAAGCAGCAAATCGTGCGCACGATGGAGTGCCCGAAGACGCTCCGCCAATGTACGGGCCATGGTTTGCGTCGTCGGATCCCTAGCCTGCCGCAAGCTTGCTTGCATGAGCGACTGAACGATCGCCAGTACGTTCTTTACACGATGGTTCAATTCGCCAACCAGCATGGTCTGACGCTGCGCCGTTCTCCGTCGCTCAGTGACGTCGCGGAACACGAGTACGGCGCCAGCAAGCGAACCGTCTTGCCCGATGATCGGCGCGCCCGAATGCTCCACCGGCAACTCTTTGTCGTCTCGGGTGATGAGCATCGCACCCGACTCCATGCGGGAAACCTCTCGTTCCCGAAGAGCTCTTAGCGCCGGATCGTCGACAGGTTTGCGCGTCTCCTCATCTACAACGCGGAAGACCACCCAGATAGGCCGCCCCCGCGCCTCGTTGGCCGGCCAACCTGTCAAATCTTCGGCCACCCTGTTCAGCAGGAGTACGCTCCCATTGGGGTCGGTTGCGATCACACCGTCGCCAATTGATCCCAGCGTGGTCGAAAGCCACTCGCGCTGCCCGCGCAAATCCAGTAGCGCCACCTGCCGACCGCTGTCCGCACGGCGCACAGCGCCTAACGCAGTCCAAGCGAAGACCGCAAGCACAACAATGCTGGCTACCGCAAAAATCACGAGCGCTGCAGCACTATCGTACAGGGCATTCACCTCGGCCTGACGTGCGAACCAGCCAAGGATCGGTGGGACCGTCAGGATACCCGGCAAGAGCCGGCGCAACATTTCGCCAGCGGGGGATTGCTCCAAGATCGCAGCAGCAACGCCGCGCTCGGGCGAGGCGGCGATCAAACCCGTCGCGAGAAGAAGGACAGCGATGACGCCATACGTGGTCAAGCGCATGAAAGGGAACGGATCACCCGTCATGTCGACGCCATACGCCGCTCCCGTCACCACAAGGAGCGCTTGAGCAAGCAACACCAGCGTGAGGACCTGGCTTAGGACGGACGGCGCCGTTCGGACGTGATCGGCATAAAACAGCGCAACGCCAAACAAGATCAGCGCCAACAATATCCCAGGCGATGTTCCCTCAGGGGTGGGGACCGCCGGCACCGACGCCGCTTGAGCCAGGGAGAACTGGTCTTCAATCAATGCCTGCGGCTTCGCCGGATCGGGAACGAGGAACTGATCGAACCCGGGATTGCCAAGAGCGCCCTGGCCAAACATCAGGAGCCCAAACAAGGCCAGTAGCAAGCCGATCGTTCTCGCGACGAAGCGAATGCGCCGGAACGTGAAGCACAAAAGCCCCAATCCCGCGAGGATGACGCCGACCGCAGCGATGGGCGGCATGCCGGAAAGACTCGGCATGAGGCGCTCGGGGAATATGCCAATCCAGGTCGCGAGCACAACTTCGCCGACGATGCAGACCAACACAGCCGCCAACCGGGCATAGGTCTCGCAGGCTTGCACCGTCTTCGACTGTGGCAGCACTATGTGTGTGGACGCCGCCGTCACACGCCCTCCTATTTGGGCAACCCAAATCGCACCCCAAGACATTCGTCTCGGCGGGCTTGGTTACATCCCAGGTTCTCTCATCCCTCGCCGCAATGGTATAGCCTTACACGCCAATTGTCCGGTCGCGGCTGGTATGAGGATTCCAGAAACTCTCCCGTAGACCAACCTCTCATTTCACATAGGGGAATCTCGCTCATGACTTCAGCCGACGCCCATAAATCATCGTCCGCTCCGCGCACCGAAACGGACGCGTTTGGGCCGATCAAAGTCCCCGGCGACCGTTACTGGGGCGCCCAGACCCAGCGATCGCGCCAAAATTTCCAGATCGGGGACGAAATGATGCCGCAACCCATGATCCGCGCCATGGCTCTGGTCAAGAAGGCTGCTGCTCTGACAAATCAAGAGCTGGGGCGACTAGATTCGGAGCTTGCCCAAGCGATAGCGACGGCCGCGACTGAGATTATCGACGGACAAATGGATGGGCATTTCCCCCTTGTGGTCTGGCAGACAGGGTCCGGCACTCAAACCAACATGAACCTCAACGAGGTGATCGCGAACAGAGCCAGCGAGATCCTCGGCGGAGAGTTAGGCACAAAGAAGCCCGTTCACCCAAACGATCATGTCAATATGGGACAGTCGTCGAACGACACCTTTCCGACAGCCATGCATGTGGCCGCCGCCGAGGAGATTGCCTATCGGCTCGATCCCTCCCTGTCCCGGCTGTTCGCAGCGCTCAAGGACAAAGCCGAAGACTTTCAGGACATCCTAAAGATTGGCCGTACGCATATGCAAGACGCGACGCCGCTGACACTTGGCCAGGAATTCGGCGGTTACGCGGCCCAGATCGAATCCGGCATTAAACGTCTGAAGCTGACTTTGCCGGGGCTCTACGCGCTGGCGCAAGGCGGGACGGCAGTCGGCACCGGCCTAAACAGCCACCCGGACTTCGCGGACATCTTCGCCCAGAGAATGGCTGCGCTGACGAAGCTCCCCTTCGTATCGGCCGACAACAAGTTTGAGGCCCTGGCTGGCAACGACGCGTATGTTTTCACACAT
Organism: Methyloceanibacter sp.; assembly: GCA_029287395.1. Taxonomy (GTDB): domain Bacteria; phylum Pseudomonadota; class Alphaproteobacteria; order Rhizobiales; family Methyloligellaceae; genus Methyloceanibacter. The sequence continues at coordinate 4,566 of JARFRF010000191.1, forward strand.
GGCGCCTTAACTTCAGTGGCGACTGCTATGTTCAAGATCGCCAACGACATCCGCTTGCTGGGATCGGGACCGCGCTCGGGCCTCGGTGAAATCCTGCTGCCCGAGAACGAGCCTGGCTCGTCCATCATGCCAGGCAAGGTGAACCCTACGCAGTGCGAGGCCGTCACAATGGTCTGTGCGCGGGTCATAGGAAATGAAACCACTGTTAGCTTTGCAGGCAGCCAAGGACATTTCGAACTCAACGTATTCAAGCCCGTGCTGGCCTACGCGCTTCTGCAGTCCGTCCGACTTCTGGCTGACGTTGCCGACAGCTTCACCAAGAATTGCGTGGTAGGCATCAAAGCCAATCGCGATCGCATCAGGGAGCACATGGAACGGTCTCTGATGCTGGTCACAGCGTTGGCGCCACATATCGGGTATGATAACGCGAGCGAAATCGCCAAGACCGCCCATAAGAACGGGACAACACTGAAGGAAGAAGCCGTGCGGCTAGGCCATGTCTCTGCTGACGACTTCGACAAGCTCGTCCGCCCGGAGAATATGGTCGCCCCCAAGAAGTAGCGGCTTCAGACTGATGACCAAGGCTCGCAATAAGCGCTCGCTGACAATCGCCCGTCACCGAACAAGCGTTTCACTGGAGGCGCCATTCTGGGAAGCGCTGGCAGAGTTGGCACAGGATCAAGGCAAGTCGATCGCGGGCCTGGTCAGCGAGATCGATTGCGAAAGAACGGCTCGCGGTGATGGGACCAGCCTTTCTGCTTCACTACGACTCTATGTGCTTCAGCGCATGAAGAACGCGCGGACGAAAAGGTAGTCGGGCTCGGCCGCCGTTAGCGGCCGCCAAAGAGCCCCCCGAACGGACCGTAGTTCCGGCGCCAGTCGTTGCGCCGTCGGCGTATAACCCGGCGACGCTTGCGCTGGGGCTGCGTCGCGATGGGTTGTTCCTCTGCCCCTTCTTCCGTCGCCGCGCCATCGAGAAGATCCGCAATCGGATCGCCCAGCTCGCCATTTTCGTTACTCGGCGCGAGGGTCGGCAAAGGCGGCAAGAGTTCTCCGGGGACAGCCGCGGTGGCACTGGCTTCGGCCGCCGCCCTTGCCTCAGCCTCGATGCGTTGCCGCTTGGCACGCTCAGCCGCAGCACGTGCTTCCGCGGCTGCACGCTCGCTAGCGGCCCGCTTGGCGGCTGCTCTGGCTTCCGCCGCCGCCTTTGCCTCCGCCGCGGCCCTGGCCTCAGCTGCCGCTCTTTCCCGAGCCGCTTTCTCGGCCGCAGCTTGAGCTTCTGCTGCAGCGCGCCGTGCCGCCTCCAACTCCGCAGCTGCTTTTGCCTCCGCTGCCGCACGTGCGTCCTCTGCCGCACGCCTTTCGGCTTGGGCACGCTCTTCTGCCAGTGCGCGTTGTTTAGCTGCTTCCGCTTCTGCCTCCGCGGCCTGTCGTGCGGCTGCTTGCTCTGCAGCTGCTTTTGCCTCGGCTGCGGCACGGGCTTCTTGAGCAGCGCGCCTTTCGGCTTCGGCACGCGCTTCTGCTAGTGCACGTTGTTTAGCTGCTTCCGCTTCTGCCTCCGCGGCCTGTTGTGCGGCTGCTCGCTCTGCAGCTGCTTTTGCCTCGGCTGCCGCACGGGCTTCCTCAGCTGCGCGCTTCTCCGCCTCAGCACGCTCTGCCGCGAGCGCTCTTTGTCGGGCTGCCTCGGCTTCTCTTGCGGCTTGTTCTTGGGCCGCCTTCTCCGTTGCGGCCCTCTGCCGCGCGGCGCGCGCCTCGGCCTCGGTTCTTTCCCGCGCAGCTTGTTCCGCCTCCGCCTTTGTCTTGGCTTCGGCTGCCGCTTCGCTAGCCGCCGCGTCGGCGGGCGCGCGCCCTCCAGAGACGTCGAGGGTCTCCAGCCGCTCGACATTCTCACGCAAGCGGTCGATGGTCATCTTGTTCTTTATGGCCGCCGTACCGACAGCAGGAGCGATTGTACGCGCATCGTCGAGCGGCCCTGCAAAGACAACTGTTAGCGGCGGGACGGCTGCGCCTCGTGCCGATGTGAGCTGCATCCGCCATTCGCTATCGAGCCGCATTCCCACAAGGTCCACATAGGTCTCAAGCGCGGTCTCAACGCCTTTGCTTGCGAGACTCGCCGGCGCGAAACGCATGGTGCCGTTCGTCACTTCAAAGTCCAAAGTCACTGGATCGAAGGCGTAGCGCCCCTTGCTCAGTTCGCCGCGAATTCGCTCAGCGTCCGCATCGAGTTGCTCCTTGGTCGCCACTTTGTTGCTCGCCGCAGCCTTGGCCGCAATCTGACGCAACGGTGCCGCAGTGAACGATGTGAGCGTTCCGGCTCCGAGTGTCATACCGCCCTGACCGCTGAGATCTGCAACGATACCCGGCGGGCTCAGACCGTCGCCAGCGACATCGAAAGACAAATCGAAAACGCCTTTGGCGCGCGGAACGCCGGCAATTGCCTCCGTAAGGGCTGCGAGGTCTCCTTGCTTTAGGTTCGCCTTGGCGGTCAGTGCAGCGCCGCTGCCACGCGGCGAAAGGGAACCTGAACCGGAGAACGTGCCACCGAACAGCGTGCCATCAACGGACTCGATAGCCAGATTCCCTTGATCGACCTTGACCTGGAGTTTCCCGCTCGAGACCTGAAACGGCTTGCCCAGCGACAATGTCTTGGCACTGAGCGATATCGTGCCCTCCGCCTTGTCGAGAAGCCCGAGCGATAGGCCCCGTGCCGGCCAAACGGGCGCGGCGTCGTCATCAATAGCGCCCAACATCTCCTCGGTTGACTCGGCTCGCTCCCAGGCGACAAGGAGACCCATCAGGGCCGGAAGCGAAACGCGCTCCGCCGTGGCCGCGATGTCGAACGTCGTGACGTCTCCATTGCGGCCGAAATGCGCGGCTCCTTCGATGGGCTGCTCCATGACGGTCGCCTTGATCTGCTCGAGATCGACCTTGCTGGACTCACTTGCGACATTCGCACTAACCGACAATGGGACGCCGAGCGAGCTGGGTGGCGGATCAAGCCCCAACAATGGCAACGCCAGACTCGCGTCCTCAGTCCAGATCGAGGCGAAACCGTTAAGTGTCGTTCCACCCTCCGGTAGCGCGCCTATCCCCTCGAAGGCGAGTTGAAGCACCGCCGTCTCCAACGCGGCCCGCCCTGATAGTTCCTTGCTAGGAACGCCCTTCAACTTAAGAGACAACGTGCCCTGCGCACCCGCGGCTTCCGCCAGACGGTCCTGCGGTAGATCTGGGAACAGCAACACGAGAAGTGCTTGTGGACGGTCGCCGGTAACGCTGCCAACGATATCGATCTCGGCGTCTCGGGCTTGGGCAAGTGTGCCGTTCGCTTTGGCGAGCAGCGCGAGATTCGATCCGCCGACCTTGCCGTCCAACTGAAGCGACGCGTCTGTCGCGTTGCCTTCCGGGCTAGCCACGAGGGCGGCCTTGATATCGAATGGTGTCAACGCCGATAGATGCTCGGACTTGACGACACGGTCGCTGAAACCGACTAGGCCTGCCAGCGCCCGCACGCTGTCAGTGCTTTGAGCTTGCAAAGACAGATCTATCTGGCCAGACGGCGTCTCCGTCACACTGGCGATCTTACCCTGTCCACCGAGCGTCATAGCGCCTGGTGCAACGAAAGCGAGAGACTGAACGTCGAGATTGCCGCCGCTGAGCGAGAGCTGTGCGCTGAGTCTGCCGGGGGCTATGTCGGGCAGCAAGAGTTCGCCGACCTCCAAGTGCGCACGCACCTCGTCGTCCTGAAGCTTCTTGAGTAGCTTCGTCCCGTCCGACGTATTCTTGGCGACGGCTTCTCCATTCTTCGTCGGCAACCACGCCGACCAGATTGGCTCTCCACCGAGCGTTTCCCGAAGGTCCAGACGGTCGCTCTGGAAATCGACCTTGATGAGGTTGGTCTCGCCAGCCCGGTAGTGGAAGCTGCCCCCGAAGGGTGTGCCACTTACAGCGCCTTTCGCGTTCGAAAGGGCAATCTCGCCTTCGCCAATCTTCGCATCCGCGGATAGCGAGAAGTCTCCAACGAACGTTTGCCCAGTGATCGCGCGATCGCCCGCGGCCCAACGTGTCAGCGCCCGTAGCCCGGCGCCGTCGATTTCAACTGGCCCTTCGAAAATCGGGCCGGACGTACCCTTGCGCAGTGTGCCCGATGTCGAAACGCGGTTCTCCCCCGGTAACGTCGCAGTCAGCTTTTCTATCGCGACACCGCCGTTGACACTTCCGAGCTTCAGGGTCAGCCCGCCCGCGAGATCGCCGCCAAGGCCAGCCTGTTCGACATCGAGAGAAAGCGCGCCCTCTCCCACTTTCGCCGCCTCGTCCAAGGCCCAGTCAGCAAACATCCGGAGGACTGCTGCAGGTGTCGGTGCATCTTCGGATGCGGCTGTTCCGAACAGCGCATCGAAATCAATCCAACGCGCCGCGAACGTGGCCTCAGCCTTATATGGTGGACGGAAGTCGAGCGCGACATCGCCTTTGAGGATCTGCGGCCGCCCGGAAGCATGAAGGGTCAGTTCGAAGCCGGTCAGCGCGGCGCGATCTGGTGTCGCCGTCAAAGGTCCTTTCACCTCGAAGAATGATGCCGTCTTCGGCAAGCTTCGTGGTGTGGACTCTTCGCTCGAGGCCTTCGACGGCTCCGAATCGGATTCGTTGTCTCCCGCGGCGGTCATCGGGGCCCCGTCGCCTTGGGCCGGTTCCTCCGTGCTCAGCGCTTCGAATTCCGAAACGCGCATAATGAACGCGCCTTCATAAGTGGGGACATCGCGCAAGCCCGAAACTTTTCCGTCCAATTGATACGACGTAGAGCGCTGAGGATCCCGTAGGGCTGTCTTCACTCGAAACCGACCACTGTCATCGATGAAGCCGGTCGAGAAACGGATAGACTGCTGTCGCCCTTCGTAGTTGTAGGTCGCCTCGACCTTGTAGGGGCCCGCAAGGGACGAAGCACTAGCCTCACCATCGATGTTCCGGAACACGTGGGCCGTGCCATCGTCTTTCGCAACTTCGACCGTACCCCCTGTCACGTACACGGAGTCCAGGAGCACGTCTGTAGGTACAAAAGCTGCGCCTGATTTAAGTGGTCCGAGGTCAGACCAGTTGCCACCACCCTGACCATTAAGCCGAAGCCGCAGCGTCGGATCGACAATCGTGAGCTGGTGCGCCCCGACTTTGCCGGTTAATAGCGTCCCCACGTCCAGTTTGGCTTCCAGAACTTTGGCTTCAAGAAAGGGTGTCTCTAAACCGCCGTCGGCGTCAGCGACCTTGATGTTGTCGAATTTGAGTTGTGGCGCAGGAAGGACGATCAGGTGGACTTTGCCGTCAATTTTGACGTCCCGGCCCGTGAGTTTCGTCATCTGCGCTTCGATGGCGGGCCGATAGTCATTCCAATCGATGAAGAGCGGCGCCGCGAAGAGCGCGCTCAGCACCAAGATGACCAGTGCTGTTAGTGTCAGCAGAAGCGAATTCACCGATCAATCTGCCTAATGCTGGGGCTGCCGGCGCAGGATCCCCGTGCGGAACAAATGACTAAATGCTTGGAAATGGCAATGAGCCAATTGCCGCGCACGCCGTTCCTCTCCCTATGACCGCAGAACATTCTCGGCCTTTGCGGATAATACTTACCTAACTTCAGCAAAAAGCTTGCCAGGATTCAGGATATTCAACGGATCGAGTGCCTTTTTTGTGGCAATCATCACATCTACGGCCTCGCCATGCTCCGCGACTAGATAGGATATTTTTCCCTGTCCGACCCCGTGCTCGCCGGTACAGGTGCCCTCATAGCGGAGCGCCCTCTCAACAAGGCGATCCAGGAATTCCCTAGCCCGCGCCTGCTCATCTGTCGATTGAGAGTCTATCAACGGCATGACGTGAAAATTGCCATCGCCCACATGGCCGACAATTGGTGCGAGTAGGTTCAATTCTTGTATGTCCTGTTTCGTTTCACTGACACACGCCGCTAGGGCCGAAATCGGGACGCACACGTCGGTCACAATAATATCGGTCTGCTCGCGCAAGCCTTTTGTGGCCCAATAGGCATCGTGGCGTGCCTGCCAGAGCCAATTGCGTCCCTCGGCCCGCGCGGCCAAATCTACTGCACTACCGCCCTCGCCTTGCGCGATCTCCGAAAAGATCTCCACCTGCTCGCGGGTGCTGGCTTCGCTCCCATGAAACTCAAGGAACAAAGTTGGTTTCTCCGGTAGCGTGAGCTTCGAATACGCGTTGCAGGCACGGACTTGAACCTCGTCCAAGAGCTCAATACGCGCCAACGGCAATCCCTGTTGAAGAGCTGCAATCGTTGCGTTGCACGCGCCCTCAAGGGTCTCGAAAGTCGAGACACCAGCTAGGATCGTTTCGGGAATGCCAAACAATTTCAGCGTTAGTTCCGTGATGACACCCAGCGTCCCCTCCGAGCCCACGAGGAGACGCGTAAGATCGTAGCCGGCAGCAGATTTGCGGGCACGCCCCCCGGTCTTGATAACGCGCCCATCGGCGAGGACGGCCGTCAGTCCGAGCACCGCTTCCCGCATCGTGCCGTATCGAACCGCATTGGTTCCGGACGCCCGCGTCGCCGCCATGCCGCCAAGGCTTGCATCAGCGCCAGGATCCACGGGAAAAAACAGCCCCGTGTCCCGTATGTGCTCGTTGAGTTGCTTTCGGGTAACGCCCGCCTGAACCACACAGTCGAGATCGCCGTCATGGACGGCTATGATCTCTTTCATGCGAGAGAGATCCAGCGATAAACCGCCCAATGGCGCATTCAGCTGGCCCTCGAGCGAGCTGCCCACACCGAATGGGATCACGGGCACCCGCGCTCCGGCGCATGCCGAAACGGCTTCGGAAACCTCTTCGGTGGTCTCGGCGAAAAGAACGGCGTCCGGCGCCTGAACTTTCAGCCAGGTCAGCGTATTGGCGTGCTGCGCGCGCAGAGCCTCGGACCGAGAGAACCGCTCGCCGAAACGGGCAGAAAAGGACGCAAAAAGAGCCTCTTTGCGCTCTGGAGCGGCGCGGCCGCTAAGCTGGTCGACTGCTGAGAGGGTCGTCATTCGCCTAGTCTAGACCGAGAAACTGAATAGATTCAGCCTAGTTTTCACCTGCGGGGAACCCCGAAAAGGCGGCTACCCGCGCGAAAAGCGAAGCCCTTGCTAGTTGCCGCAGGCGGTGGCTCCGGCCGTACAAACGAAGGGGACAACAACGCCCTTCCAACACTGCGAATACGTCTTCGATGTCACCACGTCGGGCTTAAGGAGCATATCAGGCGTGACCACCGGCCTCACGGACTTCCAGAAGGGGTCGGGCTTGACCTTGCGAGGGCGCAGTTTGACGTAGCTCCAGCCCCGTTTGCGACGGATTTGCTCTGCTGTCCGAATAGCGTTCGCATGGGCGGCTCGCGCGGCGGCTGCTTTTGACTCAGCGCTGTTGGTGGCGCGAACTATATCGCAACCAGCGTTCGCAGACTGGAGTGGACCAAAGAAAAGCAACGAAAAGCCAAGCAGCGCGAAACCCGCCTTCCAAACACGACGCATTCCCACCTCCGGATTTTGGTTAACAAGCGGCGTACTCCATTTGCCACCGCTTGTTCTTGCTCGCAAGTGTCGCGCGGCAACAATCTGGTGGTGTGGCATTTCTTACCCACATGAGGGCGCCTTGCATCCGCGGACCAGACCACGGTGGACATACACGCGCATGGGCTGTCGCCAGCGCGGGCGATGCTATAATTCCTTGCCATGGGCAAGATTCGCAGAAGTGCCGCTGAACCCATCGTCTCACCGGACGACGGGTTCGAAGAAGCGTCTCATACACCACTTCCGGATGCGCTACCGATCTCGCAACGCGCCATGCGCCGCGCTGCGGATCGCTATCTGGAGGCTCTAAACCCCGAGCAGCGCGAGGCTGTCGAGACGCTCGGTGGCCCGCTTCTTGTCCTGGCAGGCGCGGGCACCGGAAAAACACGCGTTCTGACGACGCGCATCGCGCACCTATTGCGACTAGGGCGCGCCCATCCCGGTCAAATCCTGGCCGTCACCTTTACCAACAAAGCCGCGCGCGAGATGAAGCAGCGGATCAGCGAGCTCATTGGCGGAGCCGTCGAGGGCATGCCTTGGCTCGGCACATTCCACGCGATTGGCGTGAAAATTCTTCGCCGCCACGCTGAACTCGTCGACCTCAAATCGTCCTTCACCGTTCTCGACACGGACGATCAGATCCGCCTGATCAAGCAGCTTCTGGCGGCGGAGAACATCGACGAAAAGCGCTGGCCTGCGCGCGTTCTGGCCAGCATGGTCGACGGCTGGAAGAACCGTGGCCTCAGGCCTTCACGCGTGCCCGATGGCGAGAGTTATGGTTTCGCGAACGGCAAGGGCCGGGACTTGTACGAAGCCTATCAGAGGCGTCTCAAGGATCTGAATGCCGTCGACTTCGGCGATCTACTGTTGGAGAACCTCCGGCTCTTCCAGGACCACCCGGACGTCCTAACTCGCTATCAGCAACATTTTCGCTACATGCTGGTCGACGAGTACCAAGATACGAACGTTGCTCAATATCTTTGGCTTCGCTTATTGGCACAGCGCGAGGGCGGGGAGGCGCAGAATGTATGCTGCGTCGGCGACGACGATCAGTCCATCTATGGGTGGCGCGGGGCGGAGGTCGACAACATTCTTCGATTCGAGACCGACTTTCCTGGCGCCAAGGTGATCCGGCTCGAACGCAACTACCGCTCGACAGCACATATTCTCGGCGCAGCATCCGGGCTGATCGCGCACAACCAAGGACGTCTCGGTAAGACCCTGCACACCGAAGACGACGACGGCGAGAAAGTCGTTGTGCAAGGGTGCTGGGACGACGAAGAAGAAGCGCGCGTGATCGGCGAGGATATCGAACAACTTCAACGTCGCGACCACACATTGAATGAGATTGCGATCCTCGTGCGTGCATCATTTCAGATGCGGGCTTTTGAGGACCGGTTCATCACGCTAGGTCTCGACTATCGCGTCATCGGCGGTCCCCGCTTCTATGAGCGGCAAGAAATTCGCGACGCGATTGCTTATCTCGATGTAACGCTCAACCCTTCTAACGACCTCAAGTTCGAACGCATCGTCAACGTACCGCGCCGGGGGCTTGGCGACGCGACACTGAAATCGCTACATCAGCTGGCGCGCGCAAATGACATCCCGCTGACCCAGGCCGCACGGCTCATTGTTGAGACCGAGGAGCTAAAGCCAAAGCCCCGTCGGGCGATTGCGGCGCTCCTTGCCGACTTCGACCGCTGGCGTTCACTCGTGGATACAATGCGGCACACGGAGCTTGCGGAGCTGATCTTGGACGAATCCGGCTACACAGGTATGTGGCAGGCAGACCGGTCGCAGCAAGCGGAAGGCCGTTTGGAGAACCTGAAGGAGCTCATCCGCTTTATGGAAGAGTTTGATACGCTTGCAGGCTTCATGGAGCACGTTTCGCTGGTCATGGATGCAAGTACCGAGGAAGGGACGGACCGGGTAAATCTGATGACGTTGCACTCGGCCAAGGGGCTTGAGTTCGACACGGTTTTTCTGCCGGGCTGGGACGAAGGCCTACTGCCCCATCAGCGCAGTCTGGACGAGGCGGGGCGGTCTGGCTTGGAAGAAGAGCGGCGCCTCGCCCATGTGGGGCTCACGCGCGCGCGCAAGAACGCGAAGATCACGTTCGCCCAAAATCGACGCAACTACGGTATGTGGCAGACCGCAGTTCCATCGCGCTTCATCGACGAGCTTCCGCATGAGCACGTCCAGGTCGCCGAAGATGATGGCCTACGTGGCTATGGGCCTAGCCGCTTTGATAGCGAGGACATGTTCGCATCGGGCAACTACGAAACGCCAGGCTGGCAACGGGCGCGCGCGAACCGCCAGCGCACTGGTGGCGGAGCCCGGCGCGAACCGATCACGATCGAAGGGACCCTCGTCGCTGCCAGTACGGCCGAAGGCGCCGGACTTGAGCTTGGCCAGCGCGTCTTTCATCAGAAGTTCGGCTATGGCCATGTCTCGGCCATTGACGGGAACAAGCTGACGGTTGATTTCGAGAAGGCTGGCCGCAAGAAGGTGGTCGATACCTTCGTCGAGCGAGTGTGAGCCAAGCACAATGTGGCTTTTCGGCTATGGCTCTCTCATGTGGGACGGATGGGAAACGCGCTATGGCTGTCATCAGCGCGTGCACGCTGTGGCGCCCCAACATCGGCGTGTATTCAACAAAAGGTCATTCGAACGCTGGGGCACGAGCGCCTTGCCCGGGCTAACCCTCAATCTCGCACCCGTCCAAGGCGGCGATGCTCCGTGTCAAGGCATTGCCTTCGACTTTCCCGATGCGCATCAGAGAGAAGTCGAGGCCTATCTGTCGGATCGTGAGACCTGCCATGCGTCCAACATCGACATCCATCTTTCCGATACAGAGATTACGGCGCGTACCTACATCTACGATGGACCACGTCTTATCGAAGATGCTCTGTCGCTTCGCACCCGTGCACGCATGATCCTGATGGCCGAGGGTATTGCAGGCTCGAGCTTTGACTATGTCAGCAATGTCCGCGATCACTTGGAGCAACTCGGAGTAAGTGACCCTGCGGTAGACGAACTCTGGAACGCGGTGGTAGCCGTTCGGGATGGAGACCGCGATGAGTGAGGCTTCGTTGCCAGGCCTCTATCGCGCGATCGTAGAGGTTGGACAATCAGACGCCATGCGGATTGCTCAGATCCTGGACGAAGCTGAGCATCCGCAATCGCTCTCGGTCAGCACTTTCGATTTCGGCCCCGGCCGGTTCGAGATTTCTGCTCTGTACAATACTGCACCTGACCGCAACGATCTGCAGGCGTTGATCAATGCGGCCGCAACCGATCGCTCGGCATCGCCTTTACGGATCGAAGTCGTACCGGACGCCGACTGGGTTACCATCAGTCAAGGACAGCGCGGACCCGTCCGAGCTGGTCGTTTTCTCATCCATGGCAGTCACGACCGGGGACGGATCGCCCGCAACCGCTACACAATCGAGATTGACGCGGACCAGGCGTTTGGAACAGCACACCATGCAACCACGCTTGGGTGCCTATTCGTGCTCGACGAGCTCGCGAAATGGGGACGTCCCAACTTGGTCTTGGATGTGGGGACGGGAACGGGGGTCCTCGCCATCGCAGCCGCCTTGGCGTTCGATCGGGCGGTTATCGCTACGGACAATGATCCTGTTGCGGTCAGGATCGCCCAACAGAATGCGGCGAAGGCCCATATCAGCCAGTCTGTTCATGCGTTTGTCGCGGACGGACTAGCCCATCCTAAACTATGCCGCCTTGCGCCCGACCTGATCGTAGCGAACATCTTGGCACGGCCGCTCTATGCGCTTGCTCCAGCCATGGCGCGCATCATTGTGCCTGGTGGCTATGTGCTTCTGTCGGGAATCACCGAGTCCCAAGCTAGAGGTACAACAGCTCGCTATAGCTCACTCGGGTTTGTTCTGGAGAAGCAGATCATCCTCGACGGCTGGGCGGCCTTGCTTCTCGGCCACCGCAGCGCAAGCACTTTGTTCGATTGATTGGCGGTAAGGCTTCGGCTTACAAAGCTGGCCATGTATCAAGTGTTCGATGAGGCCAGCACTCCGGCGGCGAGCAGCGACCGGGTCGAGGCATTATTGCGGGAACTAAAGAAACGGAGGCTAAAGGGCTTCCTTGTTCCTCACAGTGATCAGCATCAAAACGAGTTTTTGCCGCCGAGCGAAGAACGGCTCGCCTGGCTCACAGGTTTCACCGGCTCGGCGGGGGTAGCAATCGTCACGGCTAGCGGTTCAGCGCTGTTCGTCGATGGGCGCTACATCCTCCAAGCACCGGAGCAGGTCGATACCGAAATCTTCGAGGTCCTGCAGATTCCGAAAGCGAAGCCCTCGGAATGGCTGAAAAGCAAACTTGTCCGGAACAATGCAGTGGGCTACGACGCGCGGCTCCACACGATTAGCGAGATTGAGCGACTTACGAAGTCGCTGGGCGCCGCCGGCATTCGCCTAAGAGCCCTCAAGGACAACCCCATTGATCGGATCTGGGGCACGGATCGCCCTGCTCCGCCGCAGGCCGAAATTTTCGCCCAACCCCTGGAGTTCGCAGGCAAGGGTTCGGGCGAAAAACTCATCCATGTGCAGATGGAACTTGTTGAGGCAGAACACGATGCGGTCCTGCTAACCTCGCCAGAATCAATTTGCTGGCTATTCAACTATCGCGGCGGCGATATCCGGCACACGCCAGTCGCCCTTGCGCATGCCATCGTCCCAGCCAAGGGGCGCCCCACCCTTTTTATCGATGCGGAAAAAGTCGGCGAACCCATGCGCGATGCGCTGAAGCCATTCACCGATATCGCCGCGCCCGACGAACTAGACGCTGCACTGACGAAACTTGCCAAATCTGGCGCCAAGGTTCGGCTCGACGAGGGCTCCGCATCGATGCACTTCGCGAATGTTTTGTCGGCGGGTGGTACCAAACACGTTGCGGGTGGCGACCCGTGCACGCTGCCAAAGGCAATCAAGACGAACGCCGAGCAGCAAGGCGCGCGTAGCGCGCAGCTGCGCGACGGCGTGGCCATGGCGCGCTTCCTCGCCTGGCTTGACGAGGTCGGGGAAACAGGTCGGGTGGACGAAGTTTCTGCAGCGATCAAGCTCGAAGAGTTCCGCCGCGAGACGGGTCAGCTAAAGGACATTAGCTTCGATACGATCGCGGCTTCCGGACCCCATGGAGCTATCGTGCATTATCGTCCAACAAACGACTCGAAACGCGTGCTCGACAGGAACTCCCTATTCTTGATCGATTCCGGCGGCCAATACACCGACGGGACGACAGATGTGACCCGAACGGTTGCCGTTGGCAAACCGACGGCGGAGATGAAGCGCCACTACGGGCTGGTTTTGAGGTGCCATATCGCTATCGCCTCGGCGCGTTTTCCGGAAGGTTCGCGGGGCCAGGACCTCGACCCGTTCGCGCGCGGGCCGCTCTGGGCGGCGGGCCTCGACTTCGATCACGGCACAGGCCACGGCGTCGGCAGCTATCTCTCAGTTCACGAAGGGCCCCAGCGCATCTCGCGCCTCGCGACTGAGGAGTTGGAGTCGGGCATGATCCTCTCCAACGAGCCAGGTTTCTACCGCGAGGGGCAGTATGGCATTCGACTTGAAAACCTCGTGCTAGTGAGACCCGCCGAGAAGATCGACGGCGGCGAGCGGAAGATGCTCAGCTTCGAGACGTTGACGCTCGTTCCGTTCGACAGACGGCTGATTGATCCCAAGCAGCTCATGCCATGGGAACTTGACTGGCTGAACGACTACCATGTGCGGGTTCGCGAAAAGCTCGAGCCGCTCATCGCCAGCGAGGATCGACCCTGGCTCCGTCATGCCACCGCACCAATTCGCTAGCGCGCACCTAGACCGAATATCCAGCGCAGAAAGGGAAAGCCGCGATGGAACTCTTCGTGTCGGCCATGGCGGCCACCCTCACCACGATCGCGTTCGTGCCCCAAGCCATTCACATCATTCGTCACAAAGAGACCCGGGCGATATCCCTGCAAATGTACTTGGTCTTCGCAACAGGCGTTGCATTCTGGCTGATCTTCGGGTTCATGCTGTGGAATTGGCCGATGATCTTGTCGAATATCGTGACGCTGACCTTGGCTCTCACAATCATCTCGATGAAGCTGCGCTACGGGTGACCTAGCTGATGAGCTTCAACCATTCGTCTTCCGTCAAAACGGCAACGCCCAGATCCTTGGCGTTTTTGAGCTTCGAACCCGCGCCGGGACCGGCCACCACGTAGTCGGTCTTTTTGGAGACGGAACCGGCGACTTTGGCGCCGAGACGCTCGGCTTGCGCTTTGGCTTCGGCGCGCGTCATCTGTTCCAACGTGCCAGTGAAAACAACGGTCTTGCCGGACACGGCGGAGGCCGTGTCGACCGATTCCAGAGCTTGCGGGCTTACGTACTTCAGCAGTTCTTCCACAACGGCGACGTTGTGCGGCTCAGCGAAAAAGTCGGCTATGGCCGCCGCAACGGTCGGGCCGATCCCGTCTATGTTCTCAAGCTCCGCATAGGTAGCGCTTGCGCGATCCTTCGCTGCCACGCCCATCGCTTCGACAAAACTATCTGCGGTCCCATAGTTCCGCGCCAGCAGCCGCCCCGTGATCTCGCCGACATGGCGAATGCCCAGTGCATAAATGAAACGGTCGAGCGTCACGTTACGGCGTGCCGCGATTGCCGCGAACAGTTTCTGTGCCGACGTTTCGCCCCAGCCTTCGCGATTCTCGAGCTTTATCTCCGCGCACGAATCTCTTGTGGCCAGCGTGAAGATATCGGGCGGCGATTGTATGAGGCCCTCGTCGTAGAATGCCTCGATGTTCTTTGCGCCCAGCCCCTCGATGTCGAAGGCATTGCGCGAGACGAAATGCTTCAGCCGCTCCACGCGCTGCGCCGGACAGATGAGCCCACCGGTGCAACGCCGCACAGCATCTTCCTTCCCCGTGTTGGGGTTGATTTCCCGCACAGCATGACTACCGCAGGCGGGGCACACGGTTGGAAAGACGAAAGGTTTGGCGGACTTTGCCCGCTTGTCCAGAACCGGCCCCAGAATCTGCGGGATCACGTCGCCGGCCCGTTGCAAGATGACTGTATCGCCTACGCGCACATCTTTCCGAGCGATCTCGTCCTCGTTATGCAGCGTGGCATTCTGCACAACGACACCTCCAACGGTGACGGGCTCCAACTTGGCGACAGGAGTCATCGCGCCGGTGCGGCCAACCTGAATCTCGATTTCGCGTAGTACCGTCGTCGCCTTCTCCGCCGGAAACTTGTGGGCGACAGCCCAGCGTGGCGAGCGCGACACAAAGCCGAGTCTTTCTTGTAGATCGAGTCGGTCGAGCTTGTAGACGATCCCGTCAATGTCGTAATCGAGCCCGGCTCGGCCTTCCTCTATTTCGCTATACGTGCTCAGCATTTCATCGAGAGAGCTCGTAAGCTTGGCCAGCGGATTAAGCGGAAAGCCCCACTTGGCGAACGCCTCGTAGACACCCCATTGCGTGTTGGCGGGCAGGCTCGCCGTCTCGCCCCAGGCATAAGCGAAGAATTGGAGCGGTCGCGAAGCGGTCACTGAGGGATCCAACTGCCGCAACGAACCCGCCGCTGCATTCCGAGGATTAGCGAAAACCTTGGCGCCCGCTTTCTCCTGTTCGACGTTGAGCGCAGCGAAGGCGCTGTGGCTCATATAGATTTCGCCGCGCACTTCAAACGGATCCGGGAATTCCCGCGCTTTTACCTGTTTCGGAATGTCGCCAATAGTAATGACGTTTGCGGTGACATTCTCGCCCACATAGCCGTCGCCGCGCGTTGCCGCCTGGACCAGGCGACCGCGCTCGTAGCGCAATCCAATGGAGAGCCCGTCGATTTTGGGCTCCGTGGTGAAATTCAACGGTGCATCCGCATCGAGACCTAGAAACCGGCGAATTCGATCCACAAAGTCGCGTACGCCGTCATCGTCGAAAACGTTGCCCAGTGACAGCATCGGCACGGCGTGCGTGACTTTGCTAAATCCATCGGACGGCGCAGCACCAACGCGACTTGTCGGGCTATCCTCGCGCTGGAGCTCCGGAAACCGCGCCTCTATCGCCTCATTGCGCTGCCGCAAGAGGTCATAAGCCGCATCCGAAATCTCTGGGTTGTCTTTTTGGTAGTAGAGCGCGTCATGACGAGCGATTTCAGATGCAAGCCGCGCCAGTTCTTTGGCTGCTCCAGCCTTGGTCAGCGCGTCGACCGAGGTCTCTGCGAATGCGTCGGGCTTTGCAGGTTTCTTTGCCATTGTCGTTCGTCCTACGCCGATTTGCGCAAGAGACGGTCCGCGGCGGCACGCGCTTCGTCCGTGATCGTTTGACCTGCCAACATACGGGCGACTTCCTCCCGACGCTCTTCGTCACTCAGAACAGCAACGCGCGTCGTCATGTATTCGCCCTTGGCTGTCGCGACAGCTTCCTTCGCGATGCGCAAATGCCCTTGCGCAAGTGCTGCGACTTGAGGTGCATGGGTAACAGCGAGCACCTGAACGCTCTCGCCGAGCCCCGCGAGCCTTTCGCCAACAGCCGCAGCCGTAGCCCCGCCGACGCCTGATTCTACTTCGTCGAAGATAAGGGTTGGTGCAGAGCCACGTGACGCCAAAACAACCTTCAAAGCCAATATGAAACGTGCAAGCTCACCACCCGAGGCGACTTTCATCATAGGACCTGGCTCGGTTCCCGGATTGGCCGCTACGAAAAAGGCAATGCGATCGATACCTGCGGGGCCGCCCTCTTGAAGATCGACTGTGTCGACTGCCGTCAGGAAGCGTGCCTTCTCGAGTTTCAACGGAGCGAGCTCACCCTCCACCTCGTTGTCGAGTTTCTTTGCTGCCTTAGCGCGCGCTTTGCTCAACAATAGGGCCGCCTGCTCATAATCCTCACGAGCCTGGTTGGTGGCCTCGGCAAGTTCAGCCGCACGCGACTCGCTGGTAGCAATCGCGGAAAGGTCCGCTGCCAGCTTCTCCTGAAGTGCGGGAAGTGCGTCCACCTGCACGCGATGCTTTCGCGCGAGAGCTCTGAGTGCAAACAATCGTTCTTCTGTGCGTTCCAGGTCGCCAGGCTCGAAGGCCATGGCAGAAAGTGTTTCTTCAATTTTCTCCCGCGCAGACTCGGTTTCGCTTAGGACGCGTTCAAGCGCATCGGCCACTGCAACAAAAGGCGAGGCACTACCAGCCCCCGCTGCTGTGGCTTGCCGCTCGATCCGCCGAAGCGCCGAAGCAAGCCGGGCACCGGTGGTCCCCTCCCCCTGAAGCGCGTCCAAAGCTTCATTGAGTTCAGAGGCGATCTTCTCTGCGCTCATCATCAGCTGACGGCGGGATGACAATGCCTCTTCCTCGCCCGGCTCCGGCGAAAGCGTCTGAAGCTCCTCTAGGGCATGCGCAAGATAGTCTGCATTGGCGCGCGCCGCAGCGACTTCGCTCTCATGGCGCAGCCGCGCCGAGTCCGCGTCAGCCCATGCTTCGTAGCGCGAAACCAATTGGGCAGCGTCTTGCTCCAAGCCGCCAAACGCATCCACCAAATCGCGATGACCGCTCGGATCGATCAAGGCGCGCTCGTCGTGCTGACCGTGGATCTCGACCAACACCCGCCCCACTTGCCGTAACAGCTGCACGCTCACGCCGAGGTCGTTGATGAAGGCGCGGCTACGGCCGTCGCCGCCTTGCAACCGGCGGAGAATGAGCACGGAGTCTTCGATCGCGATCCCATTCTCCGATAGGAGCGCAAACACGGGGTGATTCGGCGCCAAATCGAAGCTGGCCGTGACCTGGCCCTGAGCTGCACCTTTGCGAACGAGCGAGGCGTCGCCGCGTCCACCCAGTGCAAGCGACAGCGCATCGAGCAAAATCGATTTGCCAGCGCCCGTCTCGCCGGTCAGAGCGGACAGACCTTCGCCAAACTCAAGATCGAGTTTATCGATGAGAACAATGTCGCGGATCGACAGCGCCGCTAGCACGAGACGCCTATTAGGTTTGACCGGCGCCGGTCCAGCTTCGGGTTCTCCAGGCTCGGCTGATCCACGAACCCTGGTATTGCTGGGGCTCGAGGCCGCGCTGTGCTAGGAGTTTGTAAGAGCGCTTGTACCACTTACTGTCCGGAAAGTTGTGACCAAGCACGGCGGCGGCCGTCTGGGCCTCGTTGACGATACCTAAGGCCATATAGGCCTCAGTCAAACGCATCAAGGCTTCTTCGACCTGTTCAGTCGTCTGGTATTCGGTAACAACGGTCTTGAATCGATTGATAGCCGCCAGATGGTTGTTCCGACGCAGATAGTAGCGACCCACCTGCATCTCGCTGGCAGCGAGCAAGTCCCTTAGAATTCGGATACGGTTTCCTGCTTCCGCCGCGTACTTAGACGACGGATAGCGCTGCACCAACTTTTCATACGCTGCGAGCGACCGGCGCGCGAAGGTCTGATCGCGTTTGGGGTCGAGTATCCGATCGTAATAGGACTTCGCGATGATGTCCTGTGCGAAGGCCGCCTCTTGGGTGCCCGGGTGAAGCGTTAGATAGCGATCCGCTGAGGAAATAGCCTCGTCATACTGTCCCGCGCGGTAATAGGAGTAGGAAGCCATGATGATGGCCCGGCGCGCCTCGCGCGAATAGGGATGGGCGATATCAACTTCTTCATATTGTCGAGCTGCTTCCTTGAACTTGCCCTTGTCGGCCATCTGGTCCGCTTGTCCGTAAATGACCTCGGCGGGATCGGTGTTGAGCGGCTCAACCTCGTCTTTTTTGCCAAACATTTTGCTGAACGGTCCCCCGCCGCCGCCGCCGCCAAGCGAATCGAAACCTCCGAACGAGCCGCAGCCGCCAATCAGGGGCAGCATGAGTAGGACGACGACCGGCAACAGCCGCGATCGCGACCGTCCCTTCTTTCCCATCTGTGCTAAACCCGAAAATGGGCGAGCCGGTCCGGACATATCCCCCTCAAATCGCCGGTCAATCAGGCGTTCAGCGCCACGCCAAACCCACGCGTGACGCGCGCATCGTGGATGAGGGCACAAGAAACGCCTGCAATATGGTGTCTTTTGGGCCTCACACACCGCAAACGGCGGTCACTCCGCTACCACGCGAGCGATACCATGCCATAAAATGACTGCAAATCGTTTAGGAAAGACGCCAGTTAGCTGCGATCAGCCGCGAAGTGCGCAGCGGCTAGACCGGGGGTGAGCTCGGCATGGCGAACATCGCGATACCGCGGAGCCTCGACCAAGGTCCACGCGTCTGGATCTGCGAACAGGGCCTTGAGCACTAGAGCGTTCAGCCGATGCCCGCCGCGGCGGCTCTTATACGCGCCGAGGATGGGTGCGCCAGCCAAAGCGAGATCGCCAATCGCATCAAGAGCCTTGTGGCGAACGAATTCATCCGCGTAGCGCAGCCCTTCGCGATTGATAATGCGGTCGTCTCCAATCGCTACCGTGTTGTCGAGGGATGCGCCCAGTGCAAGGCCGGCGGCCCAGAGATTCTCGACATCCTTCATAAAGCCAAAGGTGCGGGCGCGGGAGATATCGCGGCGGAAAGCCCCAGGATTGAGGTCTAGAGAGAGGCTCTGCTTTCCAATCAGTGGGTTCGCGAAATCGATTTCGATGTCGAGGTGGAACCCATTATAGGGGTTCAATTCGCCCACGGCGCCGTTTTCCTCGACGCGAATCGGCTTGAGAACTTTGAGGAAGCGGCGCGGCGCCTCGAGTTCGGCGATCCCAGCCTCATCGATCGCTTCGACAAACGGTGCGGCGCTGCCGTCCATGATCGGAACTTCGCCACTGTCGATCTCAATCAGCGCGTTGTCGACACTGAGGCCGCGGAGCGCGGCAAGAACATGCTCGACGGTCGCGATCGAAGCACCGTTTCCGTCGCTTAAGATGGTACAGAGCGTGACGCCGGAGACGCATTGCTGATCCGCAACAATCTCAACGCCGTCAATTTCGCCATTGCAAATAAGGAAGCGAATTCCTGTGTCACTGTCGGCTGGACATAATGTCAAGGAAACAGGAGCGCCGCTGTGGACCCCGGTACCGGTGAGTGACACCTCATTGGCAAGCGTTGTCTGTCTTGCCCCGATGAAACCTTTCATGGCCCCCACTGGCCCCCCGCGCAGTCTATAGCCCCTACTCAAGTCCGGAGTAAGCTCCGAACTCCCCAATTGACCGGCTAACCTAGGCCACTAATTCGATCCGTTCCCATACTATTGGATCGCCACCCTTTGTTGTTTTGTGGTCGGGCGTGCCTAAATTGGTTGGTCAATCAACCTCGTAAGGACCATACCCTCTCGATAAGAGTTGGGACAAATCACGGTTTCTTACACTCTATTACGGGCATGAGAATCCGATAAATCATTGATCTGTAATATCTATTCTCAGACTCCCTGTGGGGAGGCGGGCACTCTCGTTAACGCCCGCCCTCGTTATCAATTCGCCCGCCTGCGCAGAAACGCAGGAATCTCTAAGTCATCATCACTGAGTGATTCTACCTGCGCGACGGCTGCGGCCGTTTGAGCGTGAACTGGCGGCCGTGGCGTTTCCAGACGACGCGGCGCCGGAGCTTGCTGGGCCGCTGGCCGTCGCACAGGCGGCGACACAGGAGCCGGGCCGGGAGCCGCGAGCGTCTGAGGCGCTGCGACGGGCGGCGCTGCAGGCCGCGGTATGGGACGACCCACTTCCGTAGTTGGAACGAAATCGGGCTCCATCTTCGGCGACATCTCGGCGTCTTCGCTTTTCTTACCCATGCCGACGCTGGCCAAACGCTCTAGGAATCCGACCTTTTTCTTTTGTGCATCGAGCCCGGTTCCATCGCCCTCGCTGGCCTTCGCTTGAAGCGCCTTCTGAGCGACCATCGGCAGCTCTTCGACGCGTGGCATACGGCGCACCGGCCGCTTGATCGCAGCCGGGGGCTGGGGCTGGAAGTTCTGCGGTGCCGCTGCAGGTTTCGGCGCAGCTGGTGGCCGCGGGAGAGCAACGCCACCGACGGCCTGAGGACGCTTTTCGATCGTCACGTCATTCGATGCACGCCAAACCTGCTCATTCTTTGCTGCCTCGGGCGCTGGGACCATGAGGCTCTCGTCGAGATCAACCGGCTCGTCGGCGGTAGCACTCGGTACAGCCGTTAGACCGGCGAGGCGCTCCGTCAGACGCCCGCGCTCGGCTTGCGGCTTCGCTTTTGCCTCCGGCTTCTCCTCTTCGGCCGATACCGTACCGATACCGGTCGCGACCACCGACACGCGTATGACGCCGTCGAGTTCATCGTCATAGGTGGCACCAACGATAATGTTGGCGTCTTCGTCAGCCTCCGCGCGAACGCGGCTCGCCGCCTCATCGACTTCGTAGAGCGTAAGGTCGCTACCGCCTGTGATCGAGACGAGGAGACCACTGGAACCCTTCATGCAAACATCATCGAGCAGCGGATTCGAAATCGCCGCCTCCGCAGCGTCGACCGCCCGCCGTTCGCCGCTGGCCTCTCCAGTCCCCATCATCGCCTTGCCCATGCCGGCCATAATCGTGCGGACATCAGCGAAGTCGAGGTTGATGAGGCCTTCCTTGACCATAAGATCGGTGATGCATCCAACACCGGAGCGCAGAACATCGTCGGCCATCGCGAAAGCATCTGTGAAAGTCGTCTTCTCGTTCGCGACACGGAACAGATTCTGGTTCGGAATTATGAGCAGCGTATCGACGTATTTCTGGAGTTCCTCGATGCCGGTTTCAGCGGCCCGCATGCGGCGCGACCCCTCAAACTGAAATGGCTTTGTAACGACGCCGACCGTTAAAATGCCTTCCTCACGCGAGGCGCGAGCAATAACGGGCGCTGCGCCCGTCCCGGTCCCACCACCCATACCGGCCGTGATGAAGGCCATGTGGCAGCCGACGAGATGGGCCTTAACGTCCGCCATGGCTTCTTCGGCCGCGGCGGCACCGATCTCGGGCTTGGACCCAGCACCAAGGCCTTCGGTCACATTGTTGCCCATCTGGATGCGGCGTTCGGCGCTTGAGCTGGCTAGGGCTTGGGCGTCGGTATTCGCGACAACAAACTCCACGCCGTTGAGCCCTCGCTCGATCATGTTGTTCACGGCGTTGCCGCCGGCGCCGCCTACACCGAAGACGGTGATGCGCGGCTTGAGTTCCGTTAAGTCTGGTACTTTGAGATTGATCGTCATAGCGGCTTCCAATCCTTGCGAATTGCCCCTAGCTATTGGGCCGACACTCACACTCTCAGTCATGTGCGGCGCCCGACCTCAGGTCCGTTAAAAGTTCTCCATGATCCACTCGCCCACCCGGGCGAAGTAGCCTGTCCCCGTACGCAAGAACCGTTGCCCGGTTTGGGT
>JARFRF010000083.1 GCA_029287395.1 Methyloceanibacter sp.
CTAAACGGACATACGGTCCGCTGCGGTGGATGGCGGGTCTGATCTGCCTCAGCCGGATTCGCTGCCGAGATATCGGAAAAGTGGAAGTCACACCCCCCTGCCAATGAGAACGAACTCATTCGGCGGCCCCGTTTCGTTCAAACTGACCGCTGTCAGTACATTCCATAATCGACGGATTCCGGCGATAGCCGAGAATAGCGATGGGGGTAATGGCATTGAGAATCACTCATTACTTGTACAACGCATTTCTGGTCGAAGAAGGTGAGGCAAGAGTCGTCATCGATCCCGGCCAGAATCTCTGGATCTTCGACCTCAGGAGTCTGGTCCCGCAAAAAGAGTGGCCCACCGTTACTCATATCGTCATCACGCACGGTGATCCTGATCATCACTGGCAGTCGGACCGCGTCGCCGCGGCGTCGGGCGCCCACGTCGTGTGCGGTATCGGTCTGACGCGCGTTCAGAATGGAGAAACGCTCGTTGTCGATCCGCGTGGTCGGGGGCTTTCCTCCTGGGTTCCAATCGACAACCTTCACCCGCTCGACGTTGGCGAGTCCATTGAGCTCGATGGCGTAACTATCGAGGCAGTCAAATCAGTGCACGGGCCCATCGCTGTGCCACTGCTTGGATTCACGTTCAGACAGGAGCCCGGTCCGGACGAACGTGTTGGCCTCGGTTCGATGGCTTTCAAGATCACAATCGGGAACAAATCAATATTGAATCTGGGTGACTCACTGCTCCTGGCCGATTGGGAGGGCCTCAGGCCGACTGTGCTAATGCTCCCGATCGGGGGTATTGGCCGGAACACTTGGACGATGGATGTCGACGACGCAATCAAGGCGGTTGAGCTGATCGATCCGGAACTGGTCATTCCCTGTCACTACAGCGTTCCGTTTCTCTGGAAGAAGAAGTTTGCCGTTGCGGATGATGCAAGGTTTAAACGCGACGTAGAGGCGCTCGGAAAGAGATGCAGAATTCTCGGGGCTGGTGACGTTGTCACCGTGTAAACCTGGAGGCATTGGTATGAAGAATGGGACAGAAGATAATGCATTTGACGTGATTGTCATAGGCTCCGGGATGGGTGGCATGGCCGCTGCGGCCGCGTTGTCGAAGGCCGGTCACAAGGTGCTCCTGCTGGAGCAATACGAGACACTTGGCGGCCTGTCTCACAGCTTCTCCATCGACGGTTTTTCCTGGGATGCGGGCATCCACTACCTCAACTGCGTGGCCCCGGAAGATCGCGAGCGCCATATTCTCGACTGGCTGTCAGACACACCGATCGAATTGGCCTCGATGGGAGCCATCTATGACAATCTGCATATTGGCGACGCCGCCCCGCTGGCCTTGTCCCGTCCCTACGAGGCGCAAGCTCGCGATCTCAAGGACCGTTTCCCGGACGAGGCGGAAGCTATCGACGCGTGGATCGCCGCGCTTAAGGAAGGCAGGGAGGCGATCCTGAAGGTCACAATGACCCGCGCGATGCCCGAGATTATAGGCTCGGCACTGAAATGGTGGCACAGCCACGCCATCGAACGCTGGTGCATGCGGACGACGCAGGAGGTGATTGACGCGATCACCGGGAACCCCAACCTGGCCGCCGCCTTCGCCGCGCAATGGTTCGACCACGGCGGCAGACCCAGTAAGGCAAGCTTCGCGATGCATGCCCTGATTACCGGGGCCTACCTGGAAAGCGGCGCCTGGTATCCCAAAGGCGGTGGCGCGGCCTTTGCCGACCACATCCTGCCGACGATCACGAAGGCCGGGGGTGAAGCGAGGGCGAATACCAAGGTCGAGACGCTTCTTGTCGAGGACGACCGGGTCGTCGGCGTGCGCACGGTGCAGGGGGAGGACATACGCGCCGATGCAGTGATTTCGGATATCGGGGCGCGTGAGACGGTGAACCATCTTCTGCCCGCCGATTGCGGGCATCAGGACTGGATCGACGAGATCCGTGGCCTGCCGCACTCTGTCGCCCATTTCAGCCTGTTCGTGGGCTTTGAGGGCGATATCGAGCGCGCCGGGGCGACGCGCTCAAATCACTGGATCTACCCCGGCGGAAAAGTTGACGTCGTCTGGACCGACGCGCCCGACAGCCCGCCGCCCGGCCTGTTCGTGTCCTTCGCGTCCTTGAAGGACCCCGGTCATGACCCCGGACCGTCGCAGAAATACGCAGGCGAAATCATCGCCTGGGCCGACTGGTCGGTGGTGGAGAAGTGGGCCCACATGGAACCGGGCGCGCGCGGCGAGGACTACTATGCCTTCAAGGCTGGAATCGAGGACGCAATATTCGCGCAGTTCGAGGCCTATTTCCCCGAGCTGGCCAAGCTCGTCGTGTTCCGCAGTCTATCGACGCCGCTTACGACCCGCGCGATCACTGGCCATCACAAGGGTGCCTTCTACGGGATCGACACGACGCCTGAACGATTGGTGAGCGAAGCGTTGCAAACCCGGACGCCTGTCCCGGGTCTGTTCCTTGCCGGTCAGGATGTCTTGAGCCCCGGTATCCCCGGGGCGCTCTGGGGTGGTGTGCTGGCCGCAGCTACCGTCGACCCGAGGTTGTTTCGGCAGCTTCCGGGCTAAGAGGTGACTCGAAACGAGGCTTTGCTGTCCAGCCGACGCGATCGTTGACCTTCGAATAACTCACCTGAATGGCCGCTTGTGAGCCGTTGGCAGCTTTTCAATTCCGGCGTTATCAAGGCGTCTGAATGTTCGGTCTTGAGGATAGCGGACCTTTGTTGAGCTAAACTGAGTTTGACAACAGCCGTCTGTCTTCCCTCGCTCGTATCTTGATTTGGAGCATCGTTGTTCAGACTCTCTATTGCACTTTTTGCGTTCGTCGGCCTAAGTTTGCTCTTGGTAGGTTGCCTGTACTTATCGCTGAGCCAATTTATGCCTTACCACGCGGAGGCGCTTCAGCTTGATTGGAATAGTTTAGACGCGAACTTCCAGGGCTTGATTCTCGGCTTCCTAAAAGGGCTTGGTAGCGGTGCTTTCGTCGCCGGGACTGCTGTCTTGTGGATGGCCGGAAAGTCACTAAGAGAGAGTCCGCGGCCATTTGTTGTGCTCATGCCATTCGTTGCAACCAGCTATTCGTCACTCCTATGTTTCGCTACGTATACCGTCTATGCGAATACTCCGGGTAACCCGCCACTTCTTCTAAATTTCCTGTTAGTTGTAGCAAGCGTGTTGGCGTCAGTAGCACTTGCTGTATCGCGACGCGACGTCGCCGGTAAGTGAAAGCGCGTCCAAATACCGAACGTCCGGTACTGGCCGAAAGCGGCGCTCGTCGTTTCACCAGAACGGAAGCTCGATCGACCGCTATTTGGAAAACCGGCCATTGGCGGTCCGACGCTTTTAGTTACAGAAATCGTCACCCAGGGCCACGACCAATCAACGTGTTAGCCGTGTCTTTCCGACAACTTTAATTACCAGAAAGCAGTGCTCTGTGTGAACGAACACAGAGGGCCGCAGGCGAAGCGTTGCCGCTCCGATTGGATTTCGGTCTTCGATCCGACTACATAGGAACGCCGGACGTCGCTAAACCCCAAGTACTTTTCGGTATGCGCGTATGGTCGCGGATAACGCTTGTCCAGTATCGTCTTAGCCCGCGTCGAACAGCGGGAGAAGATGCAATGGTCCAGGGTTGGGAGCGCTGGTGGCTTCAGATTCCCGGGTGGCTTCTGTTGGTCTACCTCATCTACGCGCAGGCAATTCCGGCTTTCGATTATGAGTTGGGCGTTCGCATGGGAACGCAGGAGCCGGCCCAGAGGATTACCGAGGTTGGGACGGCCTTCTGGTACGGGTTCGCATTTGCCGATCTCGTTGTATACCTGCCATTGCTCGGCGCCGGCCTGGTCGGCCATTGGTTTGAACGTCCATGGTGGCGGGTCGTCTTCGGCGCCGCACTCGGAATCACCGTGTATTGGCCAGTGGCTGTGCTTGCGACTGCGGTGGATGCGCGCGGTGCTTCGGGTTGGGACATTGATGAAACGAGTTACTGGATTGTCCTGCCGATAATCGCGGCCTGGGCACTGTGGGGCCTGTTCATGGTCGCCCGCAAGGAAGATGTGACTTTTCCGAAATAGTCGCCCGGATGACCGGTCGGCGCAGACCTTGATCCAGGTCTCGTCGTAAAGAAAAGCCGGGGCACCGATGGGACGGACATTCGGCCGCTTATCCCCCGCATCGCGGGAGACCTGGCCAGGCACTTTTCGTATTCATCC
>JARFRF010000104.1 GCA_029287395.1 Methyloceanibacter sp.
GTCGCCGAAATAGCTCGGCGTGGTGGCCATGTAAGCAGACGCGTCGTTGAACAATGCGCGAAAGTGACCAACCGACTCCCTAAGCTCGGACGCCTGCAAGAATGGCAGCCCGTTCTGTGTGACGAGCACGCCACCTGGCGTGAGCGCTCGTTTGCAGTCTGTATAGAAAGCTTGGGTGAACAGCACCGCGCCGGGCCCGATGGGATCCGTCGAATCCACCAGGATTACGTCGAAGCGATCTTCCACACCGGCAACAAACTGCGTCCCGTCGGCAATCACGACCTTTGTCCGCTCATCGTCAAACGCGCCGTCTGAGATATTGGGAAAGTGCTCGCGGCAGAGGTCGATGACGCTTTGGTCGATTTCGCACAGCGTGGCGCTTTCAATTTCCGGATGCCGAAGCACCTCGCGCAGAACTCCGCCGTCACCGCCGCCGACAACGAGCACGTTCTTCGCCTTGCCATGGGCGAAGAGTGGCACATGCGCCATCATCTCGTGATAGATGAACTCGTCTTTTGTCGACACCTGCACGACGCCGTCCAGCATCATTACCCGACCAAAATCCCCATTCTCGAAGATGATTAGGTGCTGATGGTCGGTCTGGCTGTCGAATAGAACCTCGTCTGCCTTTAGGCGGACGCGGAAGCCGTCATGGAGGGTTTCTTCGACCCAGCGTTCCATTGTTCAAGTTCCCTGCCCCGAAGCTCGGTCTTCACGACCACCTTGTCTGGCGAAAATGCGTCGCGTATCACATCGATCGATGCCTCTGGATGTGTCGCACCGCACATGAAGACGTCCAACGCGGCATAGCTGTGCTCCGGCCAGCTATGGATCGATATGTGCGATTCTGCCAGCACAGCAACGCCCGAGACGCCGCCGCTGGGCTCAAAGCGGTGCACGTGAATGTGCAGCAGCGTAGCACCCGCCGCCTTCACGCAACGTCTTAGGGTGTCCTCGATATGCGCTATGTCGTAGAGCCGCTTGGCACCAATAAGGTCGATCAAAAGGTGCGTGCCGGCGTAGCGGACACCGTCTCTTTCGCAAAAGAAATCGTTGTGCTCTTCTCCCTGCTGGGGATCGATGCACGTCGACGGCGCTTCTTCCGTTTGGGTGGTTGAATCGTGATCCAAGTCGATACCCACTTGGAAGAGGACGTCACGGGTCATGGCGTCCTCCCCAACCATCAAATTCAAGCGAACAAGGGGCAGTGTCTTGCACTGGGGGAGTCCCCCTTGCAAGTGGTTTTTGGCGCCAAGGTTCGCCGTGGGACGCCGTGACACGTGTTGTAGGTGTCATGGACACGCTTTAACTTCTGCCATTGTAGCAAGGCTTTACACCTCGCCGACACCGCGTTTTTCGAAAGAGGCATAGCGACGATGACCTTCCTAGCGCGAAGCTTGGCCGCGACGACGCGCGCTGCACTGTTTTCCCTACTATGCGGCACTTTCGTCGCGCCTATCCATGCTATTGCAGAGCCGCTTCCAGCGCTGGGCGCCGCGCTCTCGCAGACATCCGTATCGGGCCTGTCGTCGGGCGCATTCATGGCGGGACAGTTGGAAGTCGCGCACGCCGAGAACATTGTTGGCGCTGGGATCGTCGCGGGCGGCCCATTCGCCTGCGCCGAGTCGCCGATGACACGGCTCTTTCCTTATTGGGCGACTGGAGTTGCGCAAAATGCACTTCAGGCAGCTCAAAGCTGCATGCAAACGACACTCGGCGAGCCCGACCCCGAAAAGTTGATCGCGCGGGCGCGTTCTCTTGCGGACGATGAGAAGATTGACCCGCTCTCCGCACTCGCCCGGCACAACATTTATCTTTACACCGGCGACAAGGATTCCACAGTCAGCCGTCCCGTGGTCGAAGCCGCCAAGCGCTTCTACGACCTCGCCGGCGTGCCCAAGACCAATATCTCCTATATCGAGGGCGACGGCGGTCATGCCTTTATCACCGAGCAGGGTGGTGCTGCCTGCGGTCTCTCGGAAACGCCTTACGTAAGCGACTGTGATTACCAACAGGCTCGCGCCATCCTGGGCTGGATCTATGGTCCCCTAGAGCCTGCAACTTCGTCGCCAACCGGCGAGTTCGTTGTATTCCAGCAGGCAGAGTTCACCGAAGACGGCGAGGGCTTTGCAGACGAGGGCGTGGTCTATATCCCCTCGTCATGTCGCAATGCGCCCGGGTGCCGCGTCCATGTCGCGTTGCACGGCTGCCAACAATCGCGGGCGCGGGTTGGCGGCGCCTTCATAAAAGAAACGGGATTTGCAGAACTTGCCGACACCAACAGGCTTATTGTCTTATTTCCACAAGTCGCTTCGAGCGCTGTGAACCCCCAAGGCTGCTGGGATTGGTGGGGCTATACCGGTCTCGATTATCTCGGGAAAGATGCACCGCAGATCAGCGCGCTTTGGGGAATGGTCGAACGGCTCGCGAAGACTCCAGCAGCGGAGGCTTCGCCCCACCAGGAGTAACCGTCATGGATCGCGGCACAACCGTCCTCGTCTTCGAAGCGCCGCTCGGCTCCTACCTCTATCGGAACGCACTTCAACTGCGAGAGCGAATCCTGCGCGAGCCGCTTGGCTTGAACGTCAGTGCCGAGGAACTAGCGGACGACACCATGCGCCAACACTTTTGTGCGGTCGACTGCGGCTCCGTGGTTGGAACCGTGTCGTTGCGTCCCCTGGACGAAACCACGCTCCACCTGAAACAGATGGCGGTTACGGCGCAACGGCGCGCCACGCGCATTGGCTCACACCTCGTCGCTCATGTGGAGCACTGGGGCGCGTCCGCTGGCTTTCGGCTGATGATTGCTAGCGCCAGGGTCGAGGCTGAGGGCTTTTACATTAAGCATGGCTATGTGCGGGAGGGCGGCACCTTTACGGAGCAGACCATCCCTCACGTGCGCCTCACCAAGCGCCTGGCGTAGCAGCCCAGCTCAGATCGCGCGCGGCTTGCCTGGAATGCCGATGGGACACTCGAGCGCTTCTCGGTCCCACTTCGCGCCGTTGGCCGCGGCTTCATACGTGCTGGTCAAAAAGTCCAGAAGCGCCTGATCGGGATTATCGGCAGTACGCACCGCCTCATAGGGCAGCACAAACTCCTTCAGATTGTCGTCATAGTTCGCTTCCGCCGGCTTGACCGGGGCCTTCGCGTAGCCGTCGGGCTCGGGGTACGCATAGGCGTAAAACGCAGGGTACTCGACGCCAGGGCTTCCCGGCCAGAATCCCGCGCTGCTTACTTCATGGCTATAAGCCTCCTGGGCAACGCTGTCCGGGAGATTGGGGACGCCTCCTGGATGGCGCGGCGCGGTTCGTCCCGAAAATCGCGTCACGGCCATGTCGAAGCTCCCCCAAAAGAAATGCACAGGACTCGACTTGCCGAGAAATGATGTCCGGAAAAGCTTGAAAATCCGATCAATCTGAACGAGCGCGCGCCAATGGCGTTCCGCATACACAGGGTCGTAGGCCGTGTGAGTCTCGTCCTTGCTGAAGAGGACGGCATCGGGGATTTCGTTCGGCATCTCATGGATGCGGACGGGCACTCCAAGCTCCGACAGAGCGGCCATAACCGCTGCATAGAAGTCCGCAACACTG
>JARFRF010000126.1 GCA_029287395.1 Methyloceanibacter sp.
GCGTCCACATGATCGGCATCGGCGACGATGCCTTCCGCCTCTGCGCGTGCCGCCTCAGCGAGAAGCGGGGCTATGAGCTTTTCGCCCAACCGCATCAGTTCGGTATTGGAGAAGTCCATGGGCTCGCGCTTAGGCTTTCCGTCCTCCCATTGGTAGAAGCCCCGGCCTGTCTTTTTGCCGAGCTTGCCCTGCTGAACGAGACTGGACAGGACGTTGTCACGAGAGCCCTCGCCTTCCGGCGTGAGCGATAACTCCTCGCCCACCTTGTTGCAAATATCGAGACCAACCATGTCCATGAGCTCCATCGGGCCCATTGGCATACCGAATTTCAACGCGGCTTGATCGATCTTCTCACGAGGCTGCCCCTCCTGGTAAAGCCGAACGGCCTCCATCATGTAAGGCGCCAGGACGCGGTTCACGAGAAAGCCGGGGCAGCTCTTTACGACCAGTGGGAACTTGTCGATCGCCGTTACAAAGGCGCAAGCCTTGCCGACCTCCTCTTCACTCGTTCCATCGCCGCGGACGACCTCGACAAGTGGAAGCAGCGCCACCGGATTGAAGAAATGGATGCCGACCAAGCGGCTGGGATCCTTCAGAGGTGCCGCAATTTCTTCGAGCTTCAGCGACGAGGTGTTCGTCGCCAAGACCGCACCAGGTTTCACCTTGCCTTCAAGCTCGGCGAATAGGTTTTGTTTCACCGCGAGTTTCTCTGCCACGGCCTCGATAACGACATCGGCATGCTTGATGTGTCTACCTTGAGGGTCAGCAATTAGACGGGCAACGGCCGAGTCGAAGGCAGTCTTGCCGCGCATACGCTTTTTGAAGAGCTTCTTGGCGCGTGACAGCGCCTTCTCGATTTGCTCCTCGTCGAGATCCTGGAGGCTGGCCTGCATCCCGCGCGCCACACACCATGCAGCAATGTCGCCGCCCATTGTGCCAGCACCAACGACGTGAACCTTACGTGGTTTGAACGAGTCCTTTGGCGCTGCCGCTTTCAGCATCTCGGAGAGCTTGAAGACACGACGAAGATTGCGTGACGTATCGCTGACCATGAGCGGCGCAAACATCTCCGTCTCGGCCAAGCGCATGGCGTCCGGATCGTCGCCCGTGGTCTCAAACAAATCGATCAGCCGGAAGGGGGCCGGGTAATGCTCCTCACGCACTTTTGCGCTTGTCTTCTCGCGCATCTGCTTCGCCAGAATGCCCCGCACGGGCTGCTTCGCCATGAGTTTTTTCCACCAGGGCGCCCCCTTTGAGCGGAGCTTCTTGAGAACGGCCTTGCGCGCGGCCCAACGCAAATTATGTCGTGTAGGGACAAGTTGATCGACAAGCCCCATGGCTCGCGCCGCTGTTGGCCGATACATCTTCCCCGTGAGCATTGCAGTCATGCCATCGACCGGGCCTGCAGCGCGAATAGCGCGGACTGTCCCGTTCAAACCGGGGAAGATGCCGAGCTTGACCTCGGGGAAGCCAAGACGCGTCCCGTCCTCACGGTCGGCAATTCGGTAATGGCAGGCCAGCGCCAGTTCCAACCCGCCACCCAAGCAGTAGCCGTGTATTGCTGCAACAACGGGAACCGGGAGCTTCTCGATACGGTCGAACAATCCCAGCGTCTGGGTGACGGCGTCTTTAATTTTGTCCTCAGTGTCGTAGCCGTCAAACTCATTGATGTCTGCGCCCGCGATGAAGCTCGTGTCCTTGGCGCTAATAAGAACGAGACCCTTAATCTCGCCCGCCTCGGCACCCTCGACGACGGAGACAATCTTCTCGAGTTCTTCCATTGGGCGGCGCCCAAGCGCGTTCATGCTCTCGCCCTCGCGGTCCGCAACCGCCCAGGCGATCCGCTCGAAGTCGATCGATAGCGTCCAGTCTCTAAGTTCGGGAATGGTTATTGGCATTCGTACGGTTCTACTCGGCGGCGATATGCTGATTGGAACTGGAGGCGCTATGGCCCGGCTGGGGTTTGCGAGCAAGGTCGTCGGGCGAGAAGTCGTCAACCGCGATAACGCGCGCAACCAAGTCCCGCAACTCCGCCAGCTCGCGGGCTTCTTCGGATGTCAGAACACCCTTTGTCTCGGCTTGCTGGATCCAATCGCGATCGTGGAACCGTTGGATCTCTCCCTTCCGGATTGCGCCTTCCAACTTTTTCTCTGCGTCCTCGTTGGCGATCGTCTTTTCGAGAGCAACTTCCAAGAGTCCAAGCGACTCGCGCGCATCGTTTGGCACGTAGATGTCCCGCGTGAGACGATCCCGAAAGACACCGGGTTGCAAAGCCTGGCGCACAATCGTCTTTGCGTCCTTGTCCGATGCTGCGCGCCGAACCCCGAACGGCAACACGAGCGGCCCCATAATCCAAGCCGCCCAACGCACCGGAAAGTTGTCAAGCACCCCGCGCATCGCTGCATCGAAACGCGCTAAGCAGTTCTGCGCGCAATAGCCGACTAACTTCCGGTCTGCCCATTGTCGTCCGTCGTCCTGGTAGCGCTTTAGGATCGACGAAAGCAGGTAAAGCTCTGCGAGAGCGTCTGCCATGCGGCCTGTAATTTTCTGCTTGGTCTTTAGACCACCACCGAGCAGTGCTACGGTTAGATCAGCGACCAGCGCAAAGGAGCGCGACGCGCGCGACAACTGTTTCCACCAACGAGTCATCTCACCGGCGTCGAGCGGGGCAGCGGCAAACTTGCCAAACGTCATGTTGTGGAACAGCGCACCTGTAGCGTTCGAGAAGAGAAACGCTCGATGATCGTCGAACACCGCCTCGAAGCGCTCGAGCCCTTGCGCACGGTCCTCATCGCTCAAAGCTTCGATTTCCGAAAGCAGGTAAGGGTGGCTGCGTAGCGCACCTTGCGCAAAGGCAATGAGTGAGCGGGTCAGGATATTGGCGCCCTCCACCGTGATGCCGACGGGCACCATCTGATAGGCGCTCTGCAAGTAGTTGGACGGGCCATCGCAAATGCCACGTCCGCCATGAATGTCCAGCGCGTCGTTCACGCTATCTCGCATACGGGTGGTCGATAGATACTTCAACAAGGCGGAAATCACTGCTGGTTTCTCGCCTGCGGACACCATGGAGCACGTGACGGCACGCGCGGCCTCTAGGCCATAGGCATTCTCGACAAGCCGTGCCAACGGCTCCTCGACACCCTCCATGAAGCCAATTGGCAACCCGAACTGTTTGCGAACGCGTGCATACGCGGTGCTGTGGCGCGCCACGGCCTTGACCGCCGCGGCGCTCGTCGCTGGCAGCGAGACCGCACGCCCGGCGGCGAGACAGTTCATGAGCATGCGCCAGCCCTGGCCCGCGCGTTCAGGGCCACCGATTATCCACTCCATCGGAACAAAGACGTCGCGGCCGCGCGTGGGCCCATTGGGGAAGGCGGCGCCCGATGGTAGATGACGGTGCCCGGTCTCGACACCTGGATGATCCGTCGGGATAAGCGCCAGGGTAATGCCAACCTCCTCACCCTGCCCCAGATGGTTTTCCGGATCTAAGAGTCGGAACGCGAGGCCGAGTAACGTCGCCTTCGGTGCCAGCGTAATGTAGCGCTTGTCCCAGGTGAGCCTGACGCCGAGGGTCTCGACGCCTGCATGCATACCCTTCGTGACGATGCCGACATCGCGCATAGAGGCCGCATCAGATCCCGAGAAGGGGCCGGTGAGCGCAAAACAGGGAATCTCTGCGCCCTTGGCAAGCCTTGGGAGATAATGGGCCTTCTGTTCGTCGGAGCCGTATTTCTCGATCAGTTCGCCGGGCCCGAGGGAATTGGGCACCATCACGATAATGCACGCGTCCGGACTCTTGGTGGAAATCTTGCCCAACACCAGCGACTGAGCCTGCGCGGAAAAACCAAGTCCCCCATGCTCCTTAGAAATGAGCATGCCAAGGAAGCCGTTCTCACAAACGAATTCCCAAATCTCGTCTGGAACGTCGCGCAGTTCATTTCGAATGCGCCAGTCGTCGAGCTTCTTGCAAAGCTCTTCCGTTGGCCCGTCGAGAAAGGCCTGCTCCTCGTCGGTGAGTGTGATTGGAGCTATCCGGCGAAGTTTTGAGAAGTCGGGGCGACCGCTGAAAAGCTCCGCGTCCCAGCCAGCGGTGCCCGCTTCGATCGACTCACGCTCGGTGTCCGAGATAGAAGGCATTGCGCCCTTCAAAGTGCGAAATACGGGCTTGGTGATGTAGCTGCGCTTAACGGTCTCCAAGCTGCAAGCGTAGAGGAGCCCGGCCAGCAGCCAGCCTGTGAAGGACCAAAGCGGAAACCCGAAAGCAATTTGGAGCGCGAGGGTATAGATCGCGCTCGCAATGGACCAAGTCCGGAAAGATGCCCGGTTCATTGCAAGCGCAAAAAAAAGCGCCAGCGCCAATAGAGCAAAGATCAGTTCAGCCACACGTGGCCTCCACAGTAACAATGCCCCCGCTGCAACGTCTCGCGTCCTCCACGGGCTCGTAGTGACACAAGAGTCGAGCCAAAATACGGAGGAAGCAGCGACATGCCCTCTATGATGCGGATACGCCTAGGACTCAAGGGGTCTTCAAAAAAATCGTGCTCGTGCGGCATTTCGCCGAATCGACCGTCTCGTCGGAGCCTTGGAGCTAGGGAACCGAGTTACCTGTCAGATCGGCCGAGGACCGCTTCCTTGTCACACAATGCTGAATTGGCTAAGCAGAGCGTGGCTACTGGTTGGATGACAAAGCTGGGATAATCAAATGACCGACGAGCCCGAACGCCCGCAGCTCAACCCCTACCAAGTTGAGCTTGAAGAGGGCAAACGTTACGCATGGTGCGCCTGTGGGCGCAGCAAGAACCAGCCCTTTTGCGACGGCTCGCATTCTGGCACAGGCATCGAACCCCTAATGTTCACTGCAGAACGCACGGAAACGGCGCTGCTGTGCGGCTGCAAGGATACCGGCGATCCGCCATTTTGCGACGGATCCCATCTTCTGCTCTGAATTTGGGCATGCACAGGCCGCAACCTTCTTGCTAAATAGATAGGGAACTGAGGTAAGGGTGAGCGCTCGGCTCGCCAGGCGGCTCGCGTGGCCCTGCCTCGCACACCGTCCTCTCAGTCTGCATAGCCAAACGGGGGAAGGCACAGCAGGCACGCATGGCTTATTTCCTGCAGCAGCTCATAAATGGCGTAACGCTCGGCTCCATCTACGGCCTGATCGCCATCGGATACACGATGGTCTACGGCATCATCGGCATGATTAATTTCGCTCATGGCGATATTTTCATGGTCGGCGCGTTCATCGCCTTGATCGCGTTTTTGGCGCTCACGGCCATCGGCGTCACGGCCATCCCGCTTGCGTTGCTTCTAGTCCTCATCCTTGCCATTGGACTGACAGCCGTATGGGGCTGGACGGTGGAGCGCGTCGCCTATCGGCCGCTGCGCGAGTCCTTCCGCCTTGCTCCCCTCATCACGGCGATCGGCATGTCGATCGTGCTGCAGAACTTCATTCAGATTGCACAAGGCGCGAGAGTGAAGCCACTGCAGCCCGTGGTGACCGGCGGGTACGAACTCTTTCAGCAGGGCTCATTCACGGTTATCGTTTCGAACATCCAGATCCTGATCGTCGTGACCACTGTGGTCATGATGACCGGTTTCTGGTTCCTGATTACGCGGACCGCGCTAGGCCGGTCGCAACGGGCCTGCGAGCAGGACCGCCTGATGGCTGAGCTGTCGGGCGTAAACGTGGACCGAACGATATCTTTGACTTTTGTACTGGGGGCTGGTCTCGCTGCCGTCGCAGGGCTGCTCTACCTCCTCTACTACGGCGTGATCGACTTTTTCATCGGCTTCATCGTCGGTATCAAGGCGTTCACCGCTGCGGTGTTCGGAGGCATCGGCTCCATCCCCGGCGCAATGCTGGGCGGACTCATCATCGGGCTCATCGAGACGTTTTGGTCGGCCTACTTTTCGATTGAGTACAAGGACGTCGCCGCGTTCTCTATGCTGGCTATTGTCCTCATCTTCTTCCCAACGGGTCTGCTCGGTCGGCCCGAGGTCGAAAAGGTGTGACGTTTGGCCGAAACCAGCACATCCCGTGACCACAAACTTGTACCGGCACTGACCGACTCCCTTCTCGCCGCAATCATTGCCTTCGCACTGTTCTCGTTGGTCCTTGGACTTAGGACTGTCGACGGCGCAACGGGCCTCTCGCTTGAGCCGCGGCCG
>JARFRF010000144.1 GCA_029287395.1 Methyloceanibacter sp.
CCTCAGGCCTTTACAACACGCAAACCCTTGTCCAACGCCCGTAAAACGCGTTTCAGGTCATGTCCACGCTTGAGGATCAGCCCTGTGGCTGCCACGACGCTGTAGGCGCCCTGCCGCCGCGCCAGCTTCGGGGTCTTCTCAATGCGATAAAGCGGCATCTCCGATGAACGCCGGAAGATGGAAAAAACAGCCTTGTCCCTCAGCGCATCGATCGCGTAGTCGCGCCACTCACCGCTCGAGACCTTCCGTCCATAGACATTGAGAATTTGGCTGAGTTCCGCGCGATCGAAAGAAATACCCTCTCGCCGCGCCAATCCCTCTAGACCATGTGAATCGCCGCCGGCCCCCCGTGCCAGCGGCAAAACTATCGGCTCCGTTTCGCTCAACACGCGCCTCCTGTGACGGAAACGTCATGATGGCCGTGCAGCGATCGAATTTCAAGCGGCTCCACTATCGCCGTGGGGACAACGCAGATGTAACAAAATGTAATATTAATCACAGTTACGCCCCGTTTCAGTCAACGGCACGCCCTAGAAATCTTTAGTGTCTGGTTGGTTGCCTTAAGGCCCGGCGCCCGTTGAGAGGCTTCGGATACTAAGCCCCCCAGCCCCCCGAGGTCTTTGGCGGGAGCCGGGCCAATGTTTTTAGTGGCACCACAAAGGGCCGGCGCAAGCTGGTCCTTTGTTTTATGGGCCGGAGGTTTTGAGTTCCTGCCTAGGCCGGAACATTGCGGCACCAAGAATCGGCCCCGCCCCCTCCACTTGCAGCATTGATACGAGGCAATCGCCGCCGATCGCGTGCAAATCCTTCAATGGCAGACGGAGCGTCGTTGGCTCGCCTTTCCACATTCCGACGGGTATCAGTTCGCGAACCGGATGGGTATAAGTGATGGTCTCGCCACGATTCTCGCCGCGCGTGATCTCCACCGTTTCCTCATCCTTGGCGACTGCAAGCCAAACCGTCGCCTGCCGCATATCGGATGTGGCGGGAGCCCCGCCAATATCGACGAGCAGG
The DNA here is from genome assembly GCA_029287395.1 of Methyloceanibacter sp. Taxonomy (GTDB): domain Bacteria; phylum Pseudomonadota; class Alphaproteobacteria; order Rhizobiales; family Methyloligellaceae; genus Methyloceanibacter. The sequence goes on from JARFRF010000144.1 coordinate 1,015, forward strand.
CTGTCGCCTTCTGCGCGCATCGACATCGTTACCTTGACGTCTTTGAGCCGCCGCTCGGCGGTGCGAATGGCCATCTCAATGGCCGCTTCGTTAGCGCCGTTTACGTGCTTGATGCCGTCAACTACTAATTGTGGAGTGTAGACTTTTCCATCACCGCGCGACAGCGCATAGTCTCGTTGCCGATCGCTATTCTCAGGACTTGATAGCGTGTCGTGCCAACCAAGGTAGTTCCAATAATCAACGGAGAACGAGAGCGTGATGACACCGGGCTTGTCGCGCAGCTCATCGAACAATGCATCCGCCGGCGGACACGAGGAGCAGCCCTGGCTTGTGAACAGCTCCAGCAAAACCGGCGTATCTGTGGGTTTATCGAGCGCTTTTGCTAGGCTGGCATTGTCAGCCTTTGCAATTGCGAATGTTGCGCCGAGACCCAGGATGAAGAAGACAGCAGCGGCGCCAATACGCGCCAGGGATGTTTCGGAATAAGCAGTTTTCATGACCCTTAGCATGCCGGAATCTGAAGAATTTTTCTGGCAAAATCGGATCGCACGCGGTCACAACTCGGTGACCTGAGTTCGGTCAGAGGCACGATCCTTTGCACCAGGACGAGGTTCGCGGACACGTTGCGTCAAGCATTCCGCCTTTGACCTACGCAGATTCCTTGACCAGGCTCCGTAGCACGTAATGCAGAATGCCGCCGTTCCGGAAATAGTCCAACTCGTCATAGGTATCGATTCGGACACTCAGCGGAACCATCCGTGTACTGCCATCTGGATAGGTGATGGCAGCCTCGATAATCTGGCCTGGTTTGATTTCGCTGATCCCTTCGATACTCACAGTCTCATTCCCAACAAGCCCTAGCGTTTCCCAGGACGCATTGTCTGTAAAGGTCAGCGGCAACACGCCCATACCGATGAGGTTGGACCGGTGAATGCGCTCGAAGCTCATTGCGACGACAGCGCGCACGCCCAACAGCCGCGTTCCCTTGGCCGCCCAGTCGCGAGAGGATCCCGTGCCGTATTCCTTACCGGCGAACACAACTAGCGGCACGTTCTCGCTCTTGTAGCGCATTGCCGCGTCGTACATCGCAAGCCGGTCACCGGACGGGTAGTGCACGGTGACGCCACCCTCGACGCCAGGCACCATCTGGTTCTTGATGCGTGTGTTTGCAAATGTGCCACGCATCATCACCTCGTGGTTGCCACGGCGCGAGCCGTAGGAATTGAAGTCTGCTGGCCTGACGCCATTCTCAGTGAGATAGCGGCCCGCCGGACTATCACCTTTGATCGCGCCGGCAGGTGATATGTGGTCGGTGGTGATCGAATCTAAGAACAAGCCAAGGACGCGCGCATCGACGATGTCGGAGAGCGGCTCAGGCTCCATCGTCATGTCCGCGAAGTAGGGCGGCTCCTGCACGTAGGTTGATTTCGTGTCCCACTGATAAGTGAGTCCGCCCTCGACAGCGATGGCTTGCCACTCTGGATCGCCTTTGAAAACGTCCCCGTAACGCTCCTTGAACATCGACTTCTTAACGGCCTTGCGTACGAGCTCCGCGACTTCCTTAGAAGACGGCCAGATATCTTTGAGGAAGACGGGTTTTCCGTTCTTGCCAGTGCCGATGGGCTCTTTCGTCAGGTCGACAGTCACCGAGCCAGCGAGGGCATAAGCGACCACGAGCGGAGGAGAGGCGAGATAGTTCGCGCGTACATCGTTGTTCACCCGGCCCTCAAAATTCCGGTTTCCTGAGAGAACCGAGGCGACAGCGAGACCGTGCTCGTGAATCGTATGCGAGATCTCTTCGGGTAGCGGTCCCGAATTACCGATGCACGTTGTGCAACCGTAGCCAACCAAGTTGAAGCCGAGCGTATCGAGGTCTTTTTGCAGACCCGCTCGTTCCAAATAGTCGGTCACGACCTGTGATCCTGGGGCCAGTGACGTCTTGACCCAAGGCTTCACGCTGAGACCTTTATCAACCGCATTCCGCGCCAAGACGCCCGCGCCAACCATGACGTAGGGGTTCGACGTATTGGTGCAGGACGTGATTGCGGCAATCACGACATCGCCATGGCCCAGATCGAAGTTCTTGCCGCTCACTGCAACGCGCTTATCAGCTTCCGCGCTCTTTCCATATTCCTGGTGGAGAACTTTCTCGAACGCTGACGCGGCGTTGGTCAAAGCCACGCGGTCCTGAGGCCGCTTAGGCCCGGCGATGGACGGCACGACGTCAGCCAGGTTGAGCGACAGCGTGTCGGTAAAGACAGGATCTGGCGTATCGTCCTTGCGGTACATGCCTTGCGCCTTGGCGTAGGCCTTCACTAGGTCGACGCGCGACTCCTTCCGCGCGGTTGCCTCCAAATAGGCCAAGGCCTCTTTGTCGATAGGAAAGAACCCACAAGTTGCACCATACTCCGGCGCCATGTTCGCAATCGTTGCCCGGTCTTCCAGCGGCAACTTATCAAGACCCGTGCCGTAGAATTCGACAAACTTTCCAACGACCCCTTTCTCACGGAGCATCTCGACCACGGTGAGCACGAGATCGGTCGCCGTAACGCCTTCCTTGAGTTCGCCTGTCAGTTCGAAGCCGATCACTTCTGGCAGCAGCATGGAGATCGGCTGACCGAGCATCGCGGCTTCCGCCTCAATCCCGCCGACGCCCCAACCGAGAACCGAGAGGCCGTTGACCATGGTCGTGTGCGAGTCTGTTCCAACGAGCGTATCCGGATAGGCGACCGTCGCGCCGTTCTCTTCCTTGGTCCAAACCGTCTGGGCGAGGTATTCGAGATTGACCTGATGACAAATGCCGGTGCCCGGTGGGACAACGCGGAAATTGTCGAACGCACTGGCTCCCCAGCGCAAAAACGCGTAACGCTCGCCGTTGCGCTCATATTCCTTGTCGACATTGATTTTGAACGCGGCGCCCGACCCGAAGGCATCGACCATGACCGAATGGTCGATCACGAGATCTACAGGTGCCAGAGGATTTATCTTCTTCGCATCGCCGCCAAGTTTTTCGACCGCGTCCCGCATAGCCGCAAGGTCCACGACTGCGGGCACACCGGTAAAATCTTGCATCAGCACACGCGCGGGGCGAAAGGCAATCTCTCGGTCGCTGCGCTTGTTCTGCACCCAGTGGGCAAGCGCACGGATGTCGTCCGATGTGACCGTGCGTCCATCCTCGTGCCTCAAGAGATTCTCAAGAAGCACTTTCAGGGAGAAGGGCAGACGACCGACGCCGTGCAATCCGGCCTCCTCCGCAACCTTCAAATCGAAATACTCGTAATCGTGCTTGCCGACCTTCAGAGTGCGCCGGCACTTGAAGCTGTCGAGCGAGGTCAAAACCGCCGATGTCAATGAAATCTCCTTTACGAGCCCGGAAGACGGGCAAGTCCCAGCAAATACGAACGCCTCAGCCAATGGCAAGCAAAGATGCAGCCAAGATGCCTCGCCGCCTGGTATGAGGCGCTGAACCGGACAATCGGGTGCACATTTTTCGGAGTTCCCGGACTGCCACGAGTCTTGGCCTTTGGATACACGCTTTTCCGCAACTATAAAGACCCTGGGAGCGACCACACAATGACACCAAGGGACGCGCCCTTCATGGCTTCGGCGGCCAAACCTGCCGAAAATTTGCGCAACTAGGCTGCAGATCGCTTTATGAGCACTCCCTTCACCGCAACTCTCGAAGCGCGCGACGTCGCCTGCGACCGTGGCGGCAGGCGCCTCTTCGAGAATTTGTCCTTTAGCCTCGAGCCGGGCGACGGGCTGCTGGTGCAAGGCCCTAACGGGACCGGCAAAACCAGCCTTATGCGTCAGATTGCCGGTCTCTTACCGCTCTCAGCTGGGGAAGTATCTATAGGCGGCGTCGACGCGGACATACCCCTGGCCGAGTTTTGCCATTACGTCGGACACCTCAATGGCGTGAAGGCCAGTCTAACGGTGCGCGAGAACCTATCGTTCTGGAGCCGCTTTCTCCACGGAGACTCCGAATGGGACGATATGGAGACCGCGTTGGACGTCTTCGGCCTGACGGAAATTGCCGACGTTGCAGCTGGGTTCTTATCCGCTGGCCAGAAGAGAAAGCTCGCACTGTCGAGACTATTCGCTTGTGCGCGGCCAATCTGGCTCCTGGATGAGCCCTCGGTCTCGCTCGACGCAGCATCCGTGGAACGTCTTGGAAGGGCCATCAAGAAGCACGGCGAAGCGGGCGGAATCGCGATTGTCTCAACCCATGTACCGCTCGCGACACCCCTTAGCTACACCCTCGATCTGCATCGACTCGACCCGGTGCGAGATCCTCACCTCGACGCAAGCGAGGGGGACTTGGCGTGAACGCAGCGCTCGCTCTTTTACGGCGCGACATCGCGCTCGCCTTTCGCGAGGGGGGCGCCATAGGCGTAGCGCTCGGCTTCTACCTGATGGTCATCGCGATCGCACCGTTCGGCCTCGGACCCGACATCAACTTGCTCGCGCGCGTGGCTCCAGGATTGTTGTGGATTGCCCTGCTGCTCGCGGCATTGCTTTCGGCGGATCGCATCTTCCACAACGACTATGAGGACGGATCCCTTGACGTTTTATCTATGGGACCCGTGCCACTCGCGGCTGTGGCGGCGTCAAAATCACTCGCCCACTGGGCGACCACCTGCGTACCTCTTGCCCTGCTCGCTCCCGTGCTGGGGCTGTTGCTGAATTTTCCGATCGATGCGATTCCACTCCTGGTGCTGACCATGCTGGCAGGAACGCCCGCCGTCAGCTTCATTGCCAGCATTGGCGCCAGCCTCACGCTCGGCTTGCGACGAAGCGGTCTCCTGCTCGCATTGCTTGTTCTGCCCCTTTACGTCCCCGTGTTGATTTTTGGCGCGTCCACGATTTCCACGGCGCTCACTGGACCCGGATCGCCCTGGCCGCCCTTTCTAATGCTCTGCGCCATAAGCCTTGCCAGCATCATCCTTGCGCCTATTGCCGCGGCCGCTGCCTTACGCACGAGCTTCCGCTAGCAACCGCGTCCCATGGCGCGTCCTCTTACAGCACCGCTCCATTTTTCATGATGGTTCTGCTTTGCGCTTTGCAGTTAAAGCTACTAGATCAGGGACAATGACATTATCGATTACCAGCCTGGCGAACCCGACACGGTTCCTGAACCTTGCCGACAAGGTTCTCCCGTGGCTGATTGCGCTGACCGCCATCCTGCTCGGGACGGGGCTTTATCTTGGTTTTTTCGTTGCGCCGGCCGACTACCAGCAAGGGGAAACGGTCCGTATCATGTATATCCACGTGCCATCGGCATGGATTGCCATGTTTGCCTATGTCCTGATCGCCGTTGCCGGACTCGGCACGCTGATTTGGCGGCACCCGCTGGCCGATGTCTCGGCCAAGGCCGCAGCGCCAATCGGCGCCGCTTTCACCTTTCTCGCCCTCGTCACCGGATCTTTGTGGGGCAAGCCAATGTGGGGAACTTACTGGGTCTGGGATGCGCGGCTCACCTCGTTCCTGGTCTTGTTCCTGCTTTATCTCGGCCTCATCGCGCTCTGGCAGGCGATTGAAGAACCGGGTCGTGCTGGACGGGCCGCGGCCATTCTCGCCCTCGTAGGCGTGGTCAATATTCCGATCATCAAGTTCTCTGTAGATTGGTGGAACACACTGCATCAGCCGGCGAGCGTGTTTCGGGTAGAGGGGTCGGCGATTGACCCTTCGATTCAAACGCCGCTGCTGATTATGGCGCT